>CAZCXH010000083.1:0-20210 GCA_964502525.1 uncultured Chitinophagaceae bacterium | reverse complement strand
ATCAGATACCGTTACAGAATAGCTTGAGGCAACGGCTGGATTGACCGTTTGAAATTGCCCGGGATTTAAACCTCCGTTCCAAATAAAATCATATTCACCGGCACCACCTTCCGCACTCACGGAGAAATTAACAAAATCTCCATAACAAATGGTCGTATCTGTGAAATCAGAAAATGCCGAGATCGAATCGCCAACAATCACTGCAACATCATCCGACACCGCGCATTCACCGATTCCATAAGCGTATGATATTTGATGAAAGCCGGGGCCGGCAAGCGATGGGTTAAAGAAACTATCAATCAATCCGGCTCCCGAATATGTTCCGCCATCCGGACTTCCGTCCATCAGAATGTTTGTATCCTTGAAGCAATAAAATCCGTCAAGCCCGCTCAGCGCTGCCTGCGCCATCGTGTCCACCCCGACAACATAATAGCTGAAGCAACTATCGGGCAGCGTCACATACACCACCGCATGCTGACCGGTGCCGGCAATCTGCGGATCAAAAGTTCCCGCAATAGGATCGGTGATGGCATTTCCCAAATAATGATACCAAAAGCCGCCAGGCGGAGTTGCGGAGAGGTTCACGGGCGATGAGTTGACGCACAGCCCCGCCACCGGCTGAATCACGGGTGTCTGGATAATCACAATAACCACGCTATCCGTGCAACTATTATCAGTGTAATAGAGCGTATGCTCTCCGGGACCAGCCGCCTGCGGATCAAAAAATCCCGGGTAGGGAGCGGATGTAACCCCCGGTCCCGACCATGTGCCGTTCCAGGGTTCCGCAATCTCCAGCTTTCCCGCTGGATAGTATTCGCAAATGCGGATCGTGTCATAATAAATATTCGTTTCGCGCACGTAAACAATGAGAGTATCCGCGCAACCTGCCGCGCTGTAGATGAGCGCGTCATCAAAATTTCCCCCCATCACACCGGGGTCGTAAACACCACTGACGGAATCAATGATTCCATTTCCTGACCACGTTCCTCCCGGTGGATTTCCGGGAGGCAGTGCAAATGGATTTTGATATGGGCATGAAACCATATCATTACCAGCATTAATATCTTCTACAAACAAGTTCACCGATGCGGAACATCCGCCTGCGATAGCATAAGCAAGCGTATGTAACCCAGCGCCTGCCATGCGCGGATCGAAACGCCCCCAAAAATCGTTGATGATTCCCGCGCCTGTCCAAACTCCTCCGAGCGGAGAGAATGATAATTCATAATACGGCTGATAAGTGCTGCAAACGGTATCACTCCCCTGAACGGTGATGCTGTCCACGTTCACGCGCTTGGTGCCGCTGCAGCCGTTGGGCGCATAGTAAGTGACATCATAGGCGCCTGGCATGGAAGGGGTGAACAAGCCTGATGAATCAATGCTTGTCCCAAGCCAGTAGCCGCCTGCAGGAACTCCGCCACGCACCACAAAAGGCGCAGCTCCGGTACATGCCGCCTGCCAGCCGCCATCCCAAAACCGAAGCACATTGACGTTCACGCCCGCTTCGCAGCCTGCATTAAGATCGGTGTAATAATAGGTATTGGAACCTAAATCCGCGCGCCAAGCTCTGAGGCGACCGGTCACCGAATCATCATCCGCCAATCCCGGTCCCCGCCAGATTCCACCCGGTGGAACAGCCGTAAAATTCAAAACAAAATTTTGGCACACCGTTGTATCCGCTGAAGGATTGGTGATTACCGGAACCGGAAGCATTGAAATTGTTTTGGATGCCACTGAAGCGGTAGCCGGACCCGAATCATCAACCGTCACTGAATAGCTGGTGATAGCCGAGAGGCATACGTCATGCGGCCCTGCTGTTGCCGGCAATCCGTTCGACCAGGTATAGGAATAGCTTCCACTGCCGCCCGTTGCCTGCGCCTCCAACTGAATGCAATCTCCCGGGCAGACATTTTCGTCCGAAGCAATTATCTCAACATCCAGCGGGCAATCATTGACAACAAAAATTCCGTTAGCGGTTAAATCCCACAGGTCATTGCAGGCATCGAGAAAATAGGATGTGAATGAAAGATTATATGTTCCGCTTTGGTTAATTGCGGGGCTTAGCGTCAACAGCATGGATGATGCGGCACCGCCAGAGCAATTCACCGGAACCGCATTAATTATAACCGGTGCGTTGGGCCCTGTCAAAGAAAACGCACCCGGATAAATCGAGTCGCATGGCACCTGACGGTCTAAACTTATCGTGAGAGAATTGCTGAAACAAGCTGGATTCGCAATTGGAAGGAAAGTAGGATTCTCCGGCTCTTCCACCTCCACTATCCACGATGCCTCCCACCCGTCACAGGCGATGGACGCGTCCGAAACAAAATGCAGCGTCATGCAGCCGCTCGCTGCGGTCAGCGTTTCAGGCAATCCTCCCGGATTGGTGGACGGACTGCCCGAATAAGTGACGCCTAATTGAAGAGAGTTGGTATCAGCTCCGTCAAATATCCTCAGCGAGTCGTTAACATGCTCGGTGCAGAAAGAGGAAAAGGTAATGGTGATATTTTCGGCACCAGGAACACAAATGGTAAATACATAATTTTCATTATGGTTGTAAGGGTCGGCATTCTGACCGGATGGCTGCCCGTTATCGCTGTCGAGAAGAATGCCTTCGCAAACATTGGTTGTGATATTGTCCATGTTGAAGGTGGTCCGGGCAGTGAGATTCAATGAGAATAGCATAAGACCTGCAAGAGCAACATGGCGGAAGGAAAGCAGCATTCTGATTTCATTCAATGTCGTAAATTTCTCTCAACTCAAGTTTTTCAATTCTTGAGGCTATCGAGCCTGTACTTCGGCCCAAGTTTTTCGCAATCTCCTTGATCGAAACCCTTTCACAGAACATTTCTGTTAACGTGTCATCTTCGTCCAATGTCCAGGGAGAATATGCATTTTTAACTTTCAGACGCGCTTTCTGAGCAGAATATTTTTGTTCATATTCTTTAATTGCAAAATCTTCCGAAGCGGGGATAACAGGATTGATTTTAGATACCGGCAATAGCGCAATCGGAATATTAAGCTTTTGCTTAGTTCGGGTGACCGCAACATACAGTAAATTAATTTCCTCCGATAGCTTGTTAGCGTTTATTTTTCCCTTGCCAATTTCTTCAACCAGTTCTTTTACTTTTCCCTCTGTCATGAAATCACCGGTCAATGTCACTTCATCATACTCCATTCCTTTGCAGCGATGCACGGTGGAAAATATCATCCCGGCTTTTTGTTTCTCATCATTTTCAAGATGATTCTCTTTTATTTTCCTGATATAGCCGGGCAAGTTCCTGCCGTACTTTTTTACTATCTCCACTATCAAGGCTAATTGCGCGTCCTCCGTCTTTTCAATATAATCTTCCAATTCTTCCATATTCGGCATAGAAGCAATCAACTTGTCTTTGATAAGATGTCGCTTCCCGATCTGCAAATTCAGAACGTCATAAATTGACGCTCCTTCATCAGCATACGCGTACCTTTCAAATCTTCCTTCGAAATAGATTTTCCCTATTTCTTTTTTTTCAATTAGAAGTTCGATTGCTTTAATAAGCAAAGCGGTGTTTGTTCGCGCTATTACGGCTTTCGTTGTCGTTTCACCATCTTCTCCATATCCGTTGATAATCACGTTTTCGGTTTTATCTGCATAATGGTTTTTCCATTTTAATATCCTTGCAGCGAGTGAAGCAATTTCATTATCGAAGCGGAAGCTGCTGTTTAAATGAAAGACCGGATAATCCACCTTTTCCAATGAGTTGACGGCATAACGCCACCCGTATATCTGCTGGTGGGCATCGCCAACAATCACTTTGGTTGCTTGTTGTGCCAAAAACACATCCAGCATAGCTTCAGAAGCATCTTGTCCCTCATCAAACAGGATAAAATCAAAGGGTAATTGAGGGCAGTGTTGCTGAAATTTCTTTAAGTAGAAATCATGCGTGATCTCAATTTCCCCCTTGTTCATTTTATCAAGAAATGTCCGCGTGTAGCGAAGAATTTCATCTTTAAAATTTTCAGCAAACTGCTTTGATTTTTCATCAGATAACACATCCGTATAGTTAAGCTCTTGAACTTTCGATTTGCTGCTATTGCAGAAGTAGGCGGTGAATTTTTTGATATGGTTGGCTAATATATACTCCGTATGTTTTTGTTTGAAGCCGTTAAGTTTAAGCCTCTCCGCAATCTCCTGTGTTTTATAGCTGCCTTCTTTCTTAACGGAATATTTTGTTCCCTTAACCATGTAAGCATATGCCAATGAATGAGCGGTTTCAATCCGAATGTTCCGAACTCCCTTCTCAGCAAATTTCTTCTCTGCTTCGGTCCTTACCGACTTATTGAAGGCGATATAAAGAGTTCTTCCTTTCTCTTCTCTTGCCTTAGCATATTCAATTAGCGTAGTTGTTTTTCCAGAGCCGGCAACAGCGTTTATCATAATGTTGCCGCTGCTTTCGATTATCGAGATTTGTTCGTTGGTTAGTTTCATGCTATCTCTAAAATCTCCTTATCGCCACTTCAGGGGTGATTACCGCATTACTCCAATGCCCGGCCCGGTCTTTCAGTTTTATTTCGTAATTGGTCGTTTCTTTATTCCCGTTGCCCAGCAGGAATGTATTCCTTATGCCGATGCGAATGGTTCCGCTTATTGAAATTACATTGCTGTCGGGCGCCAGCGGACGCACATAGAAAAAATCAGCATTGGCAAGACGCAGGTCATGAACGGACAGCGCCAATGAATCCGGATTCCAGTATCCCACGTCACCGTCACCATCTTCGTACTCAATTACTATTTTAATCGAGTCCGTAAATTGAACCACGGTTGTGGGCGCGATTTCTTTTAGCGTGATTTTTGGAACCGGGTCCAAGGACTGGTCATCCCTGGAACAGGAAGAAAAAGCAAAACACAATACCGCCACTCCCGCGCTGAGCCTCAGCCCGTCCCTTTCCAAATGGAGAGGAAGTCCCAGCCAACAATGAATCATCTTCCAAAATGAAAATTCTATTTTCATGTTTCCAGCACCAAAGTGAAATAAGTTTTGAAAGCATCTTCGCTATGCTTAGAAGGAATCTCAGTGATATCGTTTTGCGGATCTTTCACATAAATACGCATGAAAATATTGTTGCCCGGGATGCCAAAGTCGTATGGATTGATTGTGATCTTGTGATAAAAATCCGCCTGTGTTCCCCCGTAACCTTCCGCCTGCAAGGGCGATGCAAGAACTTGCAGACTCCGCTCCTCAGCAGCGGTGAAATCATTCATAAAGAGCGAAAATCTGACTTTGTTTTCCGCAAACGCAGTGACAGCGGACGAATCGTCATATAAACTGAACCAGATATCAATCGAAGACGAGCCCAATGGAATTTTCGCTGAGCCGTTTGAGGCTCTCTCGAATTGCACGGTTGTTCCAGCGGGAAAAACAGCCGCACCGAGCATTTGAGGCCGCCTGTTCGGAGTGACAGGCGAATTGCCCAAAATGTCCTTTGCGCCTCCTTCAATCCAATTGGCAATGTTCTGAATGTATTCATCCTTCTTTGAAGGCCAGTCGGATCCGGGATTCACGATCAATGGCATTATTCCGGAGTTGCCGTTGAGGTCTTGCGTAATGCGAAGGTAAAGCATGGACTTGTCAAGGCTGCCGGGCGCCACTCTGTACTGAAATGAATTAAGGGTGTCATTTTTTTTGACGGGATGAAAGACCAGCGTATTATAAGCGCTTTCAATGGTTCTGTAATCAGGCTCGAACGTGCCGTCATGACAGCCGGAGTTGGCGCAGGTGACAGCCAAAATATTTTTATGTATTCCAGCGAAAGAATTAGGGTCAACCACTGCAACCTGCGCAGTGTCAATCTGATCGCTTACACTTTCGTAAGGATTGGGCGGCAAATTCTGCGAGCAGGATGATATTTTAACCGCCCATGCGCATAAAGCCATAAAATAAAAAATCCTTACCGAGGCTTTTCTCATAATCATATCCTTTCAAACAATGATTTGGCATCGCTATCGAGCAGGCCCGCGCCCGCCACCTCATTTTTTATCCCCAATATCTCCGCAATCGTGGGAACGCAATCTGTGGCGTCTCCAATCGGATTTGCCTCCGAGCCGATTTTTAAATTAGCGTCAATGCCGGGTCCTGCCATCATATTGAACATCCTGCGCGCATTCGGATCACTGTTGTGGTCGAAAGCCTTCCACTCGTTTTCATCAAGGATAGGATTGGGATCAAGGCTTCTGCCGTGTTCCGGAGTAACAACAATTGCGGTCTTTCCCGCCATCTCAGGAACCTGCGTCTGAATGAAATTCCAGATGTGCCCAACCGCATGATCGCACCGGTGCATCGAACGCAGGTATCCGGTGAAGTTGCTGTGGCAGCCGTCAATGGAGTTGTAATTGATGACCGTGAGCGTTGGTTTGAACCATTTGATGACCTCGCAGGCATAGCCCGTGATATTGAGTTCAGCAGTGTCATTGACAGGCGGCATGGCGAGCTGCCCTGCAGCCTTTTTCTGGAATATGGCCTTTATGAATTCTTTAATATCATGTTTTTCTTCTTCCGTATTAGTCACTCCGGGAAGCGTTCCTGTCCGGGCCTGGTAAACAGAATCCAGAAACGCTTTCATCTCATAAGCGGGCCCAAGTTCTTCTTCGGGATGATACACTTTGGCATTTTTAAGATGCGCTTCACCCAGGTCGCCAAAGATGATGCCGGGTGCGATAAAGTTGGCGCCATAAACGGAACCGTAGCCAGGATGGTCGCTGTAGTTGAGCAACTGTGTTGAGTTGCCAATTCCATTGCCAACAAACCACACCTTGCTTGCAGCGACTCCGAGATGCCGCCTCACATATTCATAAATCGTTGGGTAGGGAGGCCGCTTGCGCAATCCGTTGGTGCCATAATTCCCGGAGCTGATTGTGGTTAAACCATTATAGTGGCCGGTTCCTCCCTTTGTAAAAGTTATCTCGGGGAAAAAGGTGCCTTGCGATTGCAATGTCTGAGAAAGAATTTGCGGAATAGGAATACTGCCGCGGGTGCCGGGGGGAGGAGGATCGGTTCCATATACCCGCTTCTCATTTGGCCCCGGCTGCTGGCCCTCAAGCATATTCAGCAAAATATTTCCTTCAAACGGCACTCCCTGGCTGTCGGACAGATAACGCTGCAATACTGATTCCTGCTGGCGTACACCTCCGGCAAAAAGCACATAGACGACATGTTCAGCAAGTTGCGAGCCTGATCTTGCGAAGAGCCTGCCGCCAGGCAGAATGTAAGGGGCGGTGATAGCAGCGGCTGTTGCAAATGATGCGGTGCGAATGAATTTTCTTCTTTTCATATTACTATATTCAATAGAATTGATATTCATCCGCAAGCGAAAACGCAACATACACCAACTCAGGCGATACCCTTTCATGCGATTGCAGGTAGTTGCGGAAAAACTCCATTTCCAACTCGCTCGGATGCCGAACAAAAAAGCGGGTGTAAGTTTCTATAATGAATGAATCAATGTTGCTTCTCATTAATGAATCCGGTGGCAGGGTGACGCCTGGACGGTTCATGAAGTTGCTGATGATAACTTCATGAATTAAATCCTTATCTCCAAAGGCTTCGACAATATCGGTCAGTTCCACCAGTTCGCCTGATGATAAGGCCTGCTGGAAAAGATTGGCATGCAGAATGGCAAGATATTGAGCCGGGCTTTTGAGTTTGTTTTTTTCCGCATTAACCGGAATTGCCGGAACTTCATTCACCCCATAGATGACGTCCCTTTCCTTATTGCAGGAAAAGGCTACCATCAATAAGATAAAAATTCCGCAGGCTTTATTCACTCTCAATTTATTCATTATCCTCAATTATTTCAAAATAGCATTAATTGCTGGCGTCATTCCATTAACCCCGCAAATCCCAGTCAAAAATTCGCATACTCATTCGTCACCATAATCGCTTTCTGCACCTTCTGAAAATCATGATCCATATAAAAATCTTGCATCAATTTATTGACTTCTTCCGATGCCGGGAACCTCGCCAGCAGATTGAGATAAGCCCACATGATCATCCCTTCATAAAATTCCCGCGAGGTCGTCAGTATTTCAAGGTAGTCGCCCTTATTCTGCCCGTTCTTTCCAAACAAATTAACCGAATTATTTTTTTCCACCATCTCCCACGCTACATTCAACTCGCTCCCTGAGGGGAAACGATAAAACAAATTATCAAATGTCGCCCTGATGAAATTGAATGTGTTCATATTGATTTGGTCATATACATAGTTATTGCACATTCTGCAGTAAACCTCATCCACCCCGATAGAGCCATGCCGGTAGTCATTTCCGGAGTTAAGCACGTTCTCCAGCTTTTCAATTTCAAGTTTTGCGCGAGCCGTACTGATGGAGTTGCCGGACGGCACCGTGTCACCGCTCAGCGAATCCACCAAAAGCGTATTGCGGAAAAGATCAATCTGCCTGATGATATCCGCATCGCTTTCCCCCTCAAGGACACGCGCCTTGCAGATGCCATAAAAGCGCTGGTAGTAGGCCTGTTCGTATGATGTATCGCCCTCAATCCACGCTGTGTCAGTTTGAAGCCTTTCGATAATTTTTTCCCGGGACTCAACGCTCAGGTTATTCCTCTTCAGAAATGCAACATTAGAATCCATTTCCTCATCCAGCGGCTCGCGCCCGACAAGGTCAATAAAAATCCGGTTCACGTAATTTTCAATGAGGACTGTAGGGACATTGTCGGGATTGGGCGGGATGTTACCCGGGATGTATTCAGCATCTTTCTTACATGCTGCAATTATCAGAAGTATCGGCAAAAAACTGCGGGACAACTTCATTGACTCACCAGAGTTTAGCTGGCACTAAGTTAAGGAATTAGCAGGTAGATACCGCTTTAAAGAATCAAGCTTTACCCTAACCTCCTGACTCCTTCATCAACTTCCGCCAAATAGAAATCTGCATCCAGCCCTGTTTTGGCGTGGTAGGATTCAAGAACATGCCTCACGAAATCATCCATCGCATCCTTTTTCACAATGGCCAACGCGCACCCGCCAAAGCCTGCCCCCGACATCTTCGCCCCGATGCAGGCAGGATGTTTTCTGGCAGCTTCTTCAAGCGCATCCAGTTCATGGCCGGTCACCTCATACAACTTCCTGAGCGATTCATGCGACCTGAACAACAGCATCCCAAATTTTTCAATATCACCTGACTTTAATGCTTCAGCTGCTTCTTTCACCCGGATGTTTTCCTGCACAACATGCAGCGCCCGCTTTCGGGCAACAGGGTTCGTGACAAAGCAGTTTACATCGTCCATCCCCGCATCGGCAAGGGCTTCAACGGCCTTGTGCTTCATGATTTGCCCGAGGGCCTCATTACATTCGCTCACACGCTGGTTGAACAGGCTGCCGGTCAATTCCCGTTTTTTGTTGGTATTAAAAATAACGAGGACATATTCTCCCATTTCAACGGGCACATATTCATAGCGCAGCGAATTACAGTTGAGTTTCACCGCATGGTTCTTTTTCCCCATCGCCACCGCAAACTGGTCCATGATGCCGCACTGAACACCGACAAAATCATTTTCAGCTTTTTTGCAAAGCGTTGCCAGTTCGATTTTATCAAGTGTTGGCGAATTGCGTGATGAAAAAATATAACCCGTAAGCACCTCCATCGCGGCAGACGAGGAAAGCCCCGCACCCACCGGGAGGTTTGACTCAAATAATAACTCGCCTCCCGTAATTGGAACTCCCTGCCGCATCAGACATTTAACCACCCCTGCGGGATAATTACCCCAGCCAGCCTTGTCCGAAAAGGTAATTTCTTCCTCAAGCTCGATCCTCGCCTCATTTCTCCCGATGCCTGAATACATGCGCAACGTATTGGAGCCATTTTCCCTGAACACTCCGTAAATGCCGAGCGAAACAGCGGCAGGCAAAACAAAGCCCCCGTTGTAATCAATGTGCTCACCGATAAGGCAAACCCTTCCGGGCGAAAAGAAAATCTGCGCGTGTTCAGCGTTGGTGCCGAATACATCTGAAAATTTCCTGCGCAGCCGATGAAGATGCAGCATGGTGTCAATAGCTGCAAAGCTATACTCCGAATCGCCATTGGTCATTGGTCAGAAGACAGAGGTTTTGGAAAGCTGGCTGCCGAAAGTATAATACAGAACGCTACCGCGTCAGGGCATAAGCCACTACCGATTTTGAAGGATACCGAATGGACAGGGCGGCTTTGGTGATGCTCTTGATAACCCAAAGTTCCTCGCTATGGGTTGCAAGATTTGTCACTCTAATCTTGTTGCAATTTTCAAGGGTAAAGGACAATCTGTCAGCCCGTCCTTCCACTATTAACAAGCCATTTCCACGAAAATACAGCGCAGGTTCGTTTGAATTATTCTGAGAGTACCACCATTTTTCAGCAATATCCATTTCATTGATGGCGCACAACGGCTGAAGATCACCGTTGTCGGTAGTGCAGGAATGAACAAACGCGCAGAAAACAACCAATAGGAAAACCCCGCTTTTCACCGCTTCTCTCATAGCATCCGCTTAATACACACTGAGGGATGCCGTTAATACGGATTTCAAGCCTGATGGTTGCAATGCGCTCAGTACTCCGATTTGAATACCATCGGGAAACAGAGTTTTCGAATTGGCACTGAATGGGTGTAGGACAAATTGCACTCACCCCCTTCGTCCCCCTCAAAGGGGGATGCCTCGCGCGGTAGCAGCCTCCCTTGATAGCGAAGCATCCCGATTCTATCGGGAGGGAGGGTGGAGGGTGACAGATTCAAAGATGCAATTTGTCCAACACCCTACTGAATAGTATCCGATGGCATAACACTTGTTTCGGGATATATTTGTTTGATAAAGGCTATGCCGTTTTAAGACAATTCATTTTAACTGCAAGCAATACCTCTATGGAGAACAAGCATTTTGAGTTATTGAAAACACAAGTAAGAAAAGGGACAAATGTATTTATAGCTCCCGGTGCAATAGTGATAGGAGATGTTTGGCTGGGCGACAACGCATCGGTTTGGTATCAGGCGGTGTTGCGTGCCGACAACGATAAAATCATCATCGGCAATCGAACCAATATACAGGATGGCGCCATCGTGCATGTTGATTCCGGTGTGCCGGTTATCGTAGGGGAAGATAACGTGGTCGGTCACGCTGCTGTTTTGCACGGGTGCACCATCGGCAACAACAACCTCATTGGCATAAGGGCGACCATCATGAACAACGTTACCATCGGCAACTGCTGCATCATTGGAGCAAACACGCTTATCACCGAGAACACGGTCATACCCGATTATTCCATGGTGCTGGGTTCGCCCGGGAAAATTGTGAGGCAACTGCCTCCTGAAGCAAAGGATATGATACTGCTTGGCGTCCATGAGTATATTAACAAAGCGATGCCCTACCTCAAAGCCTGAATTCATTGAAAATTCTCATCATCCGTTTCAGTTCCATTGGCGACATCGTGCTTACCACTCCGGTTGTGCGCTGCCTGAAACAGCAATTGCAAAGCGTTGAAATGCACTATATAACCAAGCCCGCGTTTGCAGAAGTGCTTTCAGCCAATCCATTCATTGACAAACTGCTGGCGCTAAAGGACAATTTGCTCGACACCATCAAAGAATTGCGAAAGGAAAAATATGACCTGATCATTGACCTTCACAACAACCAACGCACACTTGTCATCAAGCAAGCGCTTAAGGCGCGCAGCCGCTCTTTCAACAAGATCAACATTGAAAAATGGCTGATGGTGAATTTCAAAGTAAACAGGCTGAAGCCGGTTCATATTGTTGGCCGCTACATGGAAACTGTGAAAACGCTGGGCGTAGCAAATGACGGGAAAGGGCTTGATTACTTTATTCCGAAAAAAGATGAAGTCAGCATGAATGAATTGCCGCCATCTCATCGCAGCGGATACATCGGATGGGGAATCGGGGCGATGCATTTCACAAAAAAACTTCCGGTACATAAAATCATTTCCGTTTGTAAAAAAGTCGAAAAGCCGTTTGTTATTCTTGGAGGAAAAAATGAATCAAGCGATGGGGCAAAAATCGCGCAGGCTTTGGAAAGCAAGGTTTTCAACGCCTGCGGCAAGTTTTCACTCAATCAATCGGCATCACTGGCGCGCCAGGCGTCCGCAATAGTTGCCAATGACACGGGGCTGATGCACATTGCAGCCGCATTTCAAAAGCCGGTTATCTCGCTGTGGGGCAATACGATACCCGAATTTGGAATGTCGCCTTATTTTGGCGACAGCGCCACGCGCTCAGAAATTCTCGAAGTGAAAGGACTCCGCTGCCGCCCTTGTTCGAAGATTGGTTACAACCAATGTCCAAAGAAACATTTCAAGTGCATGGAGATGATTGACGAAGACCAATTGGTGAAACTACTGAATAGCCCTCACCTGTAGCTGGCCGTTGTTGATCATGCGGATGACGAGCTCAATGTCCTGGTTTTCTTCCGGATGGTAATCTTCTTTCAGGTTATGGTCATAAAATCTTCCCCCAAGATTCCAGAAAAACGCGGTAAATCCGCCCTTCATTTCCTTCACGATTTCATAACAATTGTTGCCGGTGTCGCGGTTAATCAGCTTGATGAGGATGTTGCCCTGAGTCCTTGTTAAATTTCTTATTTCTTTTTCAAATCTTCCCCTCAGTTCTTTTTCCTTTTCATTGACGTAATGCTTCCGGCTTCTTCTCCTCTCATTCGCAACATCCTGCTTCATTTCTTCATAAATCTCCGCTGCAAGCCTTGCATAAGGATACACCTTCAGGATATTGTATTTCAACCGCTCAAAGGCGATGCGTTCTTCCCTGCTGTTGAATTTTTTTGAAAGAATTTCCACTTCGCTGAGGTTATACTGGCGCATGCTGTCTCCGCTATTGGCAGCAGATAAATCCTGAGAGGCTGCGGCAAGACTGAAAGCAAGAGATAGTATTATGAGAGTTAAAAGTTTCATCGTGGATCAGTGGAATAAATCAAATACCAAGCCAATCACTATTCTAATTAGCGCTTTTTCAGTACAAACTCAATTATTGTTTTTATTGCCTGCTCCATCGTCCTGAACAGTTCGAAGCGCTCCCTTCTGAAGAAACGTATGAAACAACGATTGTATTCTTGTCAACCGATAATGTGCCTTTGAGATTGCTGATTCGAACAGATCCAAAATCAACAAACGAAGCCTTTTGGCTGAAATTGCCGCCATTCACGTTAACGATCGCAAATATGGTTTCGTCCAGATCCCTGATGTTATAAACATCGAGTGTTTTATTGTCCGTACCGGCTTCCATCTTAACCGGCATATAGCTGTAAACTGACGGGATGCAGCTATCACACGTCTTGCATGTATCAACAGCCCTCCAGATGCTGGAATCGCCATTTTCAAGAAACTTGTCTCTTGAAAAGATATGGCATGAATCGCCTTCAAAGCCCGTGAAGCAAATGCATGTGCCGGTGCTGCTGTTGCAAGCGCCCTGCCCGGAAATACAATGCACATTTCGCGTAACACATTTGTCTTCTATCGAGCAGTCAGCGCCTTCCCATCCCGAACGGCATCTGCAGACGCAGTCCTTGTAATCTTCCAGCGGGTCACCGTTCACGCAAGCATAATTCTTGCACGGATCGAGCTCGCATGACGAAACTGCAACCAGCAGCGCAGCAACAGCCAACATGGATAAATGCCTGATCATCCTGCTCAAAAATAATCTTTTGCAAAGATGTTTGCCCGGCAAAAAATGCCGCATCCAAAAAGTTTTGAACCACCTTCACCATACTTTAGCCGAAAACTTTTATATTGTGCATGTATCAAAATGTTTTTTTAACCACATAACAAAACTTTCTGAAACATGAAAACATACGATGCCAGCAACATTAAGAACATCGTCTTGCTCGGACATGCCGGTACGGGCAAAACCACCCTTACCGAAACAATGATTTTTGAGGCAGGGCTGATCAACCGGAGGGGGCGCGTGCAGGACAAGAACACCGTTTCCGACTATCACGAGTTGGAGCACGAACGCGGCAACTCGGTGTTCAGCACGCTCACTTTCACCGAATGGCGCGGCAACAAAATCAATATCATTGACACGCCCGGTTATGATGATTTCATTGGCGAAATCGTGGCACCGCTGAAAGTTGCCGACACGGGCATCATGCTGCTCAACGCTCAATACGGAGTGGAAGTCGGCACTGAAAACATATGGGAATATACCGAAAAATTTCACACGCCTATCATCTTCGCGGTGAACCAGGTTGACCGCGAAGAAGCCGACTTTGACAAATGCGTTGAGCAGGCGAAGAAAAGCTTCGGTAACAAAGTGACCGTGGTTCAATATCCGCTCAACGAGGGGCTGGGATTCAACTCCATCATTGACGTGTTGAAAATGACAATGTATAAATTCCCGGATGGAGGAGGCAAGCCGGAAAAGCTTCCCATACCCGATTCGGAAAAAGAGAAGGCAAAGCAACTCCACAACGAACTGGTGGAAGCCGTGGCTCAGGAAGACGAGAGCCTGATGGAGTTATATTTTGAAAAAGGTGAATTGGATGAAGACCACATGGTGCAGGGATTGCGTATGGCGATGGTGAAGCGCGACATCTTCCCGCTGTTCTGCCTCTCTGCCGAGCGCGATATGGGCAGCGGCAGGCTGATGGGATTTATCAATAACGTGGCTCCATGCGCTGCCGACATGCCTCCCGCCAGGCTGGAAGACGGCAAGGAGCTGAAATGCGATTTAAACGGACCCACCTGCCTTTTCATCTACAAAACCATTTCAGAGCCGCACCTGGGCGACATGTCATTTTTTAAAGTGATGTCAGGCGAATTGAAGCCCGCCACCGACCTCGTAAACGAGCAGACAGGCGCCACCGAGCGCATCAACCAGATGTTCGTGATGGAAGGAAAAAAGCGCGAGCCGATTCCCTCGCTGAAAGCGGGCGACCTGGGCGCAGTGGTGAAGCTGAAATCAACCCACACTAATGAAACGCTTCACCCGAAAGGAACACCGCTTTCAATAGAAGAAATACCATTTCCGGAACCAAACATCCGCAGCGCCATCGTGCCGGTAAAAACCGGTGAGGAGGAGAAGATGGCGCAGGCATTGCACCAGATCCATGCGGAAGACCCCACTCTCAAGGTCGAGCACTCCAGCGAGTTGCGCCAAACGATCGTGCACGGGCAGGGCGAACTGCACCTCAACATGGTGAAATGGAAACTCGAAAAATTATTTAAAGTTGACGTGCAATATGTCGAGCCGCGCATCCCTTACCGCGAAACCATTCAGAAATCGGTGAAAGCCGACTACCGCCACAAGAAGCAGAGCGGTGGCGCGGGGCAGTTTGGCGAAGTGCATATGCTCGTGGAGCCATGGCATGAAGGCATGGGCAAGCCCAAGGACCTCACGGTACGGGCGGAAGAGGTGACTGACCTGCCCTGGGGCGGCAAGCTCGTGTTTCTGAACTGCATCGTTGGTGGCGCCATAGATGCACGTTTTATGCCATCTATTTTGAAGGGGGTGATGGAGAAAATGGAAAACGGGCCGCTCACCGGCTCCCGTGTGCGCGATGTGCGCGTGGCAGTGTTTGACGGCAAGATGCACCCCGTTGACAGCAACGACATGGCGTTCAAGATTGCGGGGCTGATGGCGTTCCGGCAGGCATTCACGCAGGCTGCCCCAAAAATCCTCGAGCCGATTTACGAAGTCACCGTCACTACGCCCGATGATGTGATGGGCGAAGTGATCACCGACCTCAACTCGAGGCGTGCCATCATCCTCGGCATGGATCAGGATGGGCACCACCAAAAGATTAAAGCCCGGGTGCCGCTTGCTGAACTGTATAAATACAGCTCCGCGCTGCGTTCCATCTCGCAGGGAAGAGCCAAGCACAGCCTCGCGTTCCACGAATATGCCCCCGTGCCGGGCGATGTGCAGCAAAAGTTAGTGTCGCAGCATAAGGAGGAGTTGCAGGAAGCGTAGGGCAGATACACCGGAAATTACAACTTAACCATTTTGAATTTAAAGTTGCCTCATTATGTAAAAAGGCAAAACATCTCCTTGCTTACTTGTCCTTTGCCTTTTTCTCTGTTATATTATTTGAGTCTGCTCTGAAATGTCATCGGATGAATGCTCTATAAAAATCATACGATGTGTAATTGTTTCTATATCGTCCCGTTAGCAATTCATCCGATGACTAATACCGGTTTATCGGAGGGGACTCATTATTTTGAACCATAAACCAGAATAGCCTGACATGAAACGCTTGACGATGCGCAACGGAATAAATTCTTTGAAATTCAGGGGACACCCACCGATTGCCGGATTATGGTAATTTATTCCGTTTCCGGTATGTTTTCCTGCATTGCTTAACTTGAGCTTAACTTGTTCCATTCCTGCGATAAAGAGTAGTTTCGTTATCTGCAAGATGGATTCTCCTGTTTACGACTACATCATCATCGGCTCAGGTTTTGGCGGCAGCGTGTCAGCCATGCGGCTCAGCGAGAAGGGTTATTCAGTGCTGGTGATTGAAAAAGGAAAGCGCTATGCTGCTAAAGATTTTCCAAAAACCAACTGGAATCTCCGAAAATACCTGTGGGCGCCTTTGATTAAATGCTTCGGCATCCAGAAACTCACATTTTTCAAGGAAGTATTTGTCATCAGCGGTGTCGGGGTGGGTGGCGGAAGTTTGGTATATGCCAATACGCACATGGTTCCACCGGATGAGTTTTTTGAAAATCCGGTGTGGTCGCATTTTAAAGACTGGAAGAAAACGTTGTCCCCTTATTATGAGCGCGCGAAGTTCATGCTCGGCACAATAAAGTATCCCAAACATCATGAGGAAGATAATGTGCTGCGGGAAGTCGCGCGGGACATGGGCAAGGAAGACTCCTACGGCAACGTGAACGTGGGCGTGTATTTCGGTGATGCCACGAAAGCCGTTGACCCCTACTTTAAAGGGCTGGGGCCTGCAAGAAAGGGCTGCACGGAATGCGCGGGATGCATGGTCGGTTGCCGTTATGATGCAAAGAACACTCTGGATAAGAACTACCTGTGGTTTGCAGAAAAGTTCGGAGCGAAGGTGCTGCCGGAAACGCTTGCAACGAAAATTGAATTCAAAGACGGCATCTACAACATCCACACGCAATCAAGCACGTCATGGTTTGGAAGAAAAAAGCACGAATTCAAATCAAAGGGGCTGGTAATGAGCGGGGGCGTTTTGGGAACAATGGAATTGCTGTTGCGCCAAAAATATGAACTCGACACCCTGCCCCACCTCTCCCATAAGCTCGGCTTCAACCTGCGCACCAATTCCGAATCGCTGTGTGGTGTGCTGTCGCGCGACAGGAAGCTGAACCACGGTGTCGCCATCACCAGCATCTTCAACCCTGACGAACACACGCATATCGAAATAGTGAAATACCCCGACCGTTCCGACTCCATGTTCCGGCTTGCCACGTTTGCCACAGGTCCCGGTGAGCCGCTGGCGCGCACCGTCAAGCTGATCGGCAACATCCTGTCAAGCCCCTTCACTTACATTAAAGCGAATCTGAAATTGAATATTGCCCGCAACTCCATTATCCTGCTTGTAATGCAAACGCTCGACAACTCGATGAAGATGGTGTGGAAGAAAGGCCGCCTGGGCGGCAAGATGGCGATGGATAACAGCGGGCAAAACCGCGTTCCGGCATACATCGAAAGCGGACAGCAGGTGATGCACCGCTACGCGGGAAAAGTGAACGGCATCGCGATGAACGCCATCACTGAGATTATTTTCAACATGTCAACCACGGCCCACATTCTTGGCGGCTGCCCGATGGGAAAAACAAAAGACGAAGGCGTGGTGAACGAAAATTTTCAGGCTTTCGGATATCCGAACATGCACATCCTTGACGGCTCCATCATCCCGTGCAACCTCGGAGTGAACCCGAGCCTCACCATCACCGCATTAAGCGAATATGCGATGGATCAGATACCGTTGAAGGAAGGACATGCAGGAAAAAATCTCGAATTGCTGATGCGCGAGCAAACCACGCAGCATGTTTCGGGGTGATGTTAGCAGATTGAGTGTTTTGATTGGGGTGTCGCCAATAACAGGAAAATTGCGACCTGATATAGCTCACCGCAATGCTGAGCAGTAAATGCTGCGCAAGCCATTCGTTATCCCGAAACAAGTGTTATACAAAGAGTAGTCGGGTTTCCGAAGGAACGAAACGTACTCTCGGTTAATACCGAACATTCTACAAGTTCAATTTTCGAAAACCTGACTTATTTCGGTATAAAAGTTCGGAAACCTGCTTTCCGATGGTCAAGTCGCTACAGCCATTCCCCAATTCCATCTAACTCCTGCCCTTTAATCCTGCCTCACCCCGCCCGCTCTCCAAGTGGAGAGGGGATCCCGAAATGATTTCTTTTGAATGAATAAGTTAGAGGTGATTGTTTTACCTCAGGCGTGGTCTTTGAATTTGCCGTATCAATCAGCAATGATGAATTTTCCGGAGAGCGCTTTCTGGTTGGATCTTATTGAAAGGAAATAGCTTCCTGCAGGTAATTCTTCAAGATTGAGTGAAATCATTTTAGCTGGAACAGCAAAGTTCAACTGTTTGCTGAAAACACCTGCGCCCAAGTAATCATATATTTTCAGTTTCGCGTCACCTTCTATATCAGGGGGAATTCCGACTTGCAGGTTCCCGCCAGATGGATTGGGAAACATATTCAATGGAATTTCATTGCGTTGAGAGGCAATTCCCGTTGGTTCGTACGAGAAACTATTCTGCATCGTATAACCTCCTGCTAATGCGCTGTCCACCGAATAGCCGGTGATGCGCAGCCATAAATCATTGCCCGCATTGATTCCTGCGGCATTCCAATAATAAAAGGTGTCGGTCAGTTGCTGCGCTATTTTGGTGAAAGTGGATTTGTTATCCGTACTCACTTCCACATCATAATACACCGGGCGGCCGCTGTCAGGATTCATCAATTGCCATGTGAACGGCAGGCTTCCATTCCATGATGAACTATCTGTAGGGGCGGTCAACTCCACCTGCGGATGCGAGTAGGAGTGCAGGCATTCGGCAAAGCCCGTTCCGGTGACGGGATAGCCGTGCACAGTACCCGTAACCGTAGTCGCCCCCTCGAAAAAACGGAAAGGCAGCGGCACTTCGCTGTTCGTGTGCAGCGTGGTGAAAGTGATATCAATAATATCCTGATAAACGAGGCGCCACTTTCGCGAATAACAGCGCGCGCTGTCAGGCATCCAGTTGTATTGCAGGCGGGTAAACTCAAAGTCATGCAGTTCCCAATCGGTGGAGTCATCAACAAGCACGCTGCACAGGCGGTAAGTGGGCAGGTCAAGAACGCGGTTCTGCGTATCAAAAATGTGCCACACATTCATCGCCATGCCGTTGGAAAGCTGTACGCTGAACCATTCGTATTTCTCGCCATAAAAAGGATTGAACTCACCCCATTGCCGGTCAATCCAGCCGGTACCATGCACGGTTTCGGTGATGCCGTTCAGGGTAATAGTGCCGGTAATCTCCATCTTTGTCAGCGAATAATAGTACGTATATCCCGTGGCGCCCTGGTAGAAAAATCCGTTTTCCAGAATCAGCGGGCGCACCAGCGAGCGGCAGGTCATATCCATCGAGCCGTTTGCCTGACTTGCTTTCACCTGATATTCAAAAGGAATCAGGTTGCCTGCTGAATCTTTCCTGGTGGTAAATTCCTCGGGGTGTGTTGAAATTAGAAATCCAACGGGCGCCTTGATTTCAAGATGTGTTTCTGAAAGAGTCGAATAAGCGCTCACCGGCAATGTTTCAGGATAAAATTCGCCAGTATTGTCATTGGCAAGATTGAAGATGCGAAAGCCCTGAAATGTCATCCCCAGAATGACGGTATCAAAGCGGAAAAAAGTGAGCATGTAGCTGTAGTTGGTTCCCGTTGAATCACCGGTGACGTGTCCGGTGGTGTACCACCATTCCACTTTGTTTCCGGGATGGTAGCCTTCATCAGCGGGAAAAGTCAATACCGTGCTGTCTTCGTGATATGGATAGTTTTTCCATCCCGTAGCTGAAGAAATCTGAACGGAAAGAGCAAAGGTCAGAATGAACAAGGGTTTGATCATTGATTCTTTTTTTCACAAAATAATCATTTTAATTCCATTCACACCTTTAAGGGCAGGGCAATCGCATCAAAAATAGGACAAGGGCAAAGGAGCTACTTGAAAAGTAA
>CAZCXH010000082.1:0-20797 GCA_964502525.1 uncultured Chitinophagaceae bacterium | reverse complement strand
GAAGCAAATCCTTGCCTGACGCATATCCTAGAGACTTGTGTGCATAGGCAAGCCACTTAGAGAGGGGCGGGGGTGAGGCTGAAACGAAAGCAGGACAAAACCTTTGTCCTCTGGAAATTTAAATAGATGTGTGCATTTCACAAAACATCATAATCCGAATAAGAAATGGAATGATGGCATGCTGATAACGCAGATTGGCTGATAACGTGAGTTCGGGATAAGGATTTGCTTTCTTCTTAAAAGGTCGCCCCGCTGGGGCTTTGCACAATGTCGGAAGTTAATTTTCTGCCAAAAGATCGTTCCTGATGGAACTCTTAAAGGGTGTGATCGCGGATGCGATTCGATTTTTCACCCCGCACCTATACGAACCACTCCCCAATCCTGAGGTTGAGCCGGCTTGCGGTAAAACAATCAATCGTAACTTATTCATTCAAAGGAATCAGCCCGGCATCGCCTGCGGCAAGCCTATGGCGACCGCAGAAGGTTTTAAAAGGCAGGAGTTAGATGGAATTGCACAGGATATAGCAAATTATTATAAGTATAACCTCCGTAGAAATTCCTGTGAATTTTTATTTCTTTCCTGCAACCTAATCCGGGTATTCTGACGTTTATTCAATCATTATGCATCTGCCCGATTTCTACAAAATTTTGGGTTTAAACGAAAGCGCCACCCCGGATGAGATTAAAGCTGCTTTTCGGAAGCTTGCGCTGAAGCATCATCCTGACAAAAATCCCGGTGATAAGGAAGCTATTGATATTTTTTCGGCTATCTACACCGCCTATGCGGTTCTTTCGGATCCTGAGAAAAGAAAAAAATATGATTCAACCCGCCCGGGAACACGCAAAATAATCGTTCCGGAATTTCCGGTTCGCTCAGAAGTGGATCGCGCTAAAATCAGGATAATGGTTGACAAGCGGGTTTTGATGGCGGGCGAGCCGGTGCGCGTTTTGATCTCCATTTTTGAGAAGAACAACAGGATCAGCGTCAGCGGGCTTCACCGGTTTGATATCATGGAAGGTCCGGTGATCAATTCACTTTTCCCTCCCGGTACTGACTTTCCGGATGTGGAGATAGCCTACGTGCTGAAACCTAAAAATGCCGGATACATTGAAATAGGTCCAGCATCCTTCATCTCTAATAGTACGAAATACCTTTCCGAATCGGTATATATCAAGGTTAATCTTCCTCCCGATTTAATGAAGCCGCGCCCTGCATCAAGGATTGAAAGAATCCAGTCAGCGACAGTCAGCGTGCTGATTGTCTTCTATTCTCTCCTTATCGGCTATAACGTCTATCAGTTCAAGATTTTCCCCTTTATGGGCGATTTTAATACTATGCCGCAAAGAACCGCTGCACCTCTTGAGTTGGGCGATTTCAGCCTTGCCACCGGTGATTCGCCCTATGATGATTATTACGGGAAAGGGAAATATGATAATTCAGCATTCAACCGCGTCATTTTCCGCAACAGCAAATCGCATGATGCGGTCGTGATGCTTGCGGATTTGAATTCAGGCGAAACCGTGCGCAATAATTACATCCGCGCAGGGGATGATTTCGTCATGCAGCATATTCCTGACGGCAAATATTATCTCAAAGTGCTTTTCGGAAACGATTGGAACGACACCGCCCGCCTTTTGGATGATGGAAATATTGCAGGCGGTTTCAAGCGGAATACGCGCTATGAAATCTTTCGTCAGGAAATCAATGTCATCCGGATGCAGCACTCCCGCAATGGTGATACGCTCGGCTACAAGATGTATGAAATAACGCTTTATCCGGTGCAGAACGGGAATGCAGAGAGCAACATCACCAATGCGAGGGATTTTTTCAACTGACTTTTTCTGGAAACAGAAATTCATTTTTATCTTAGCCCGGCAAAACAGAGTTTATGAGACGTATTTCATTTCGTTACGCTCTTGCCTCCATCCTCATGTTCAGCATCAGTTCATGCAATGATGATGAAGGCGTCAACTTCTTTTCAATCGAAGATGATAAGGAGTTGGGAAAACAACTGGAAGCGGAGATAGCCGCCAATCCTTCCGAATATCCGGTATTAAGCGAAACCCAGTACAGCGCAGCTTACGGACATCTTTACCGCATGAGGGATTCCATTCTCAATTCAGGGGTTGTTACCTATAGAGATGATTTTGAATGGAAGCTGAAAATCATCCATGACGACAGCGTTCTGAACGCTTTCTGCGCCCCCGGTGGATATATTTACGTCTATACCGGGATAATCAAATTTCTCGAAACTGAAGACCAGCTTGCAGGCGTGCTCGGTCACGAAATCGCTCACGCAGACAAGAGACACTCCACCGAGCAGCTCACCAAAACATACAGCCTTTCCCTGTTGTTGCAGGTAGTGCTGGGCGAAAACGCTGCAGCTTTGCAGGAGATGGCCACGGGGCTTATCGCGCTGAAGTTCTCACGGAATCATGAAACTGAAGCCGATGAATATTCGGTGAAGTATCTGTGCGGGACGAGCTATAATGCGGCAGGCGCGGCAGGATTTTTTCAGAAGTTGATTGACATCGAGCAGGCAGGGGGAACACCCCAGTTTCTCAGCACCCATCCTAACCCCGACAACAGGGTTGAAAATATTAATGCCAACCGGACTGCCAACGGCTGCACAGGCACGGGAACTTTCGACTCGCGCTATCAGCAGTTGATAAATAGTTTACCGTAAGCACCTTCGCATTAAGCTCATTCAATTCGCCATTTTCACTAATACCTGATCACCTCATCCTTGCTCTTCTTTCTCAGCCAGTTCTTAATCAGCCGGTGGGCATCAGAATTTGCCTGTGAAGGCTTCACCACATCTTTCAGCGACTGAATGTCATTTTCTATGTTTTCCGGCTCAAAATAGCCGAAGCCGCGGTAGCATTGGTTTTCAACCCACACTACCGATTGTTCGTGGTGTGACCGGCCTTCTCCTATGATGAAAAAATTAGGGTGGTCGAACAGGTATCTGTGCAGCAAATTTTCCACGCGGCTGTTGTAAGCTTTGGCGGAAATGCTGAGCATGCCTTCAGGCTTTGCCAATCCTGAAAGACGCGGGTCCAATTCGTAGCGCGACACCAGCTTGCGCATGATTTTCATGGAAGCATTGTAGGAAACGGTTTCGATGAGCGGAGCCGAGCTGTTCTGGTGCAGTTTGTCCACTTCGAGATTGATGAATCCGTTTTCATCGGTATGATAATAAATGCCAAACTGATATTCCCTTTTCCTTCGGGTGAAATTGAATGGCGGAGCTTTCCTGTTGATTTCATCAAACTCAGTAAGTTGCGCCACCAACTCGCTGCCCGTGATTTCATAGCCAATGTCATAAATTTTATCCTTCATCGGTGCCAACTCATGGTTCATTTCTTTCAAAATATGTTCAATCACGCGCTTGCGGATGTTGCGGCTCTTGCCTGCATACAGGATATTTGTCTTATCATCGAGAAAATAATAAACGCCTGTTTCTTCCGGCAGGTCATCCACTGCTTCGCGCGAAAGGTGCGGAGGTACGTCAGCCCCTTCCAATTCATCAGCGAACACGCTGTTGATAATGTGCTCCTTGTCATTGGAAAGCAGCCGATGAAAGAGCATCGCTGTCGCCTTTGCATCACCCAAAGCCCGGTGCCTTTTTTCCACCGGAATACCGATTCCCCGGCAAAGCTTTCCGAGACTGTATGATTGCTGCCCGGGTATAAGCTTCTGGCTCAGATTTACCGTACACAATTGCTTTCGCTGAAAGCGGATGCCCATTCGCTTGAATTCCCTGCGCAGCACGGAATAGTCAAAGCGGGCGTTATGCGCAACAAAAATGCTCTTGTCGGTGATGCGGATGATGTTTGCGGCAATCTCCTCGAATGTTGGCGCACCGGCAACCATCTCATCATTAATTCCGGTAAGTGAAATGATGAACGGTGAAATGGGCGTTTGCGGATTGATGAGGGTAGAAAATTCCTCCACAACCCTTTCGCCATCGTACAGCACGATGGCGATTTCCATGATTCGATCCTTCACCGGGTTGCCACCGGTGGTTTCCGTATCAACAATAGCGAACACGCTAATCTCCGTTTAATGTGCAAAATTCCAAAATCGTCCGGGTATCCATCTGCTAATCTCAGAAAAATTACGCATCGGGAATAACATTAGTTTTGTGAATGGGATGTCGCCATGTGGGTAAACGTATCTTGCCGTGAAGGAACAAAGCGCCTCTGTAATCGTAAAAAACCCGGTTAATAGTGGAGATTCTGATCGAAACTGTTAGCAACATTCTGCATATCCACATCAGCGGGGAACTGGATGCCAACTCGTCCATTAAATTGGATGACGTCATCAAGAAAGCCGTGGCAGACCGCAGGACTAAAATCCTGGTTGACTGCCGCGAACTGCGTTATATATCTTCAGCCGGTGTGGGTGTTTTCCTGTCCCACCTCGATGACGTAAAAAGCCTCGGAGGGAGGTTCGTCTTCTGCAACATGTCGGCTGGCGTCTTCAGCATTTTTGAAATCCTGGGGCTCCACAACATGATTGATATTGTGAAAGAACACGAAGAGGCTCAGAAGATATTCGATGAAGGTCAACCTTACAACGGTATGTAACACGCGCGCGCAGGAAGAGATACGCGCCTTCCTCAACCGTTATTTCAAAGAAACAGGACTCACCGAACCGGAAGTAAACCAGCTTATCCTTGCCATTGACGAAGCCATCGCCAACGCCATCATCCACGGCAACCAGAGCAATCCGGAAAAGACCATCTCCATGGATATTGATTTCTCCGAAAAGAGGATTGTGATTGAGATTGGCGACATCGGCTTGTTCGATGAGTCGCTGATCAAGGAGAAAGTTTCAAAAGAGATCAAAGACATCATCAGGGAAAAGCAAAAAGGCGGCATGGGATTGAAGCTGATCTATTCCATCATGGACATCGTCACCTTCTACACCAAAGACAACAAGAGCTACTGCATGATGGTGAAGCTGTTCGGATGATTGCATAAACCCATATCCCTGAAACCCTCTCTTTTTTGCTAATTTCGCTTCTCCCCCTCATTTTATACTTTGAACGGGATAAATTGCGCCATTGAGCCGTTTACGGTTTACAGTTTACAGTTTGGAGTTTTGCAACCGTAAACATATAAACTGTAAACAGAAATAGAAAATGTAAGATTTCATCCCGGCACAGTATAAATAAACATCAGGTTCATTATGGTTGCTTTTGAAAAGTTCACGCTTTCAAACGGGTTGCGCGTACTCGTGCATGAGGACACCTCCACTCCGATGGCTGCGCTGAATATCCTTTACAATGTGGGCGCGCGCGATGAACGGGAAGACAAAACCGGCTTCGCCCACCTGTTCGAGCATCTGATGTTCGGAGGATCGGAGAATGCACCCCAGTTTGATGAACCGCTACAGCGGGCGGGGGGCGAGAGCAACGCCTTCACCAACAATGACATCACCAACTACTACGACATTCTGCCTGCCGATAACATTGAAACCGCTTTCTGGCTTGAAAGCGATAGGATGGAGGCGCTTAACATCAATCCTCTTTCGCTCGATGTGCAGCGCAAGGTGGTTTGCGAGGAGTTTAAGGAGCATTACATCAATCAGCCTTATGGCGATGTGTGGCACAAACTGAGCAGCCTCACCTACAAGGTGCATCCCTACAAGTGGCCCACCATAGGAAAGGAATTGTCACACATCGAAAATGCAAGGCTGGATGACGTGAGAAATTTTTTCGGAAAATACTACCGCCCTTCCAATGCCATCATGGTGGTTGCGGGGCACATCAGCGCTGCAAACGCGCGGGAGCTGACGGAGAAATGGTTCGGAAAAATCAGCGGAAACGGAAGCATAGACCGGTCATATCCGAAAGAGCCCGGCCAGCGCGAAGAGCGGAAGATTGAAGTGAAGGCAGATGTGCCGGTAAACGCCATTTACAAGGCATGGCATATGGATAAGCGTAATTCATCCAATTTCTATGTGATGGATATCATCAGCGACATCCTTTCGGAGGGAACCTCCTCGAGGCTCTATCAGAACCTCGTGAAGAGGGACAAGCTGTTCAGCGAAATTGACGCGAATGTTACCGGAAGCCTTGATGAGGGGTTGTTCATGGTGGAGGGAAAACTGCTCGATGGCGTCACGATGGATGCAGCCGATGCGGCTATCATCAAAGAACTCGATGTATTAAAATCACAACCCCTGCCGGAGTATGAGCTGAAGAAGGTGAAGAACAAGCTTGAATCAACGCAGACATTCGCAGAGGTGAACCTGCTCACCAGGGCGATGCACCTGGCATTTTTTGAATTATTGGGTGATGCCGGACGCATTAATACCGAAATCGGGCGTTATATGGATGTTTCGGCAATGAATGTGGTGGCAGGGGCGCAGCAGGTTTTCGTCCCTGAAAATTGCAGCACGATACATTATTTTGCAAAAAATCAAAACAGATGATCACCCGTGCGGCTGACAGGAGCAAAAGGCCATTGATCAGGCGCATAGAGCGCCTTGACATCGCGCCACCGGAAAAACGGATGTTCAGCACCGGCATGCCGGTGCATGTCATCAACCAGGGAACGCAGGAAGTTACAAGCATCGAGGTGAATTTTCGCGCGGGCAAATGGCAGCAGGAGCAAAAGCTGGTCGCCCTTTTTGCGAACAGGATGTTGCGCGAAGGCACAAAAAGCTATGATTCCAGACAGCTTTCTGAAAAACTTGATTTCTACGGAGCTTCCATCCGCACACAGTCGGGCGCTGACAGGGCTTCTGTATCGCTGCTCTCCCTTAATAAACACCTGCCTGAGGTGCTGCCCATTCTGGCGGAAGTAGTGCGCGACCCCATATTCCCGGCTGATGAACTTGAAACATCCGTAATGCGCAGCCGGCAAAGGCTGAAGGTAAACAAGACCAAAAATGATTATGCGGCTGACAAGGCAATCACCAAAGCGATTTATGGCGATGAACATCCCTACGGATCGGAGCATGAGGTGAGTGACTACGACAAGCTGAACCATGAAGTATTAAAAAAATTCTATTCTTCATACTACACTGCAAGCAACTGCTACATCATGATTGCAGGAAAAATCAGCGAAGCCGTCATCAGGCTGGTAGAAAAATATTTTGATGATAAAAGCTGGGCAAAGCCCGCGGCTGCCGATACTGACAGGGCAATAATCCCAGCCGATCAACTCAGGCATTCCATCAAAATGCCTCATTCCGTGCAATCATCCATCAGGATCGGGAAAAGGCTGTTTAATAAAACCCA
Source organism: uncultured Chitinophagaceae bacterium (assembly GCA_964502525.1). Taxonomy (GTDB): domain Bacteria; phylum Bacteroidota; class Bacteroidia; order Chitinophagales; family CAIOSU01; genus DATLYB01. The sequence continues at coordinate 13,541 of CAZCXH010000082.1, read as the reverse complement.
TCCTGATTTTCAGAAGATGCTGGTGCTGAATGTATTGCTGGGCGGCTATTTCGGCTCGCGACTGATGTCAAACATCCGAGAGGAAAAGGGCTACACCTACGGTATTCATTCAGGGCTGGCGTCACTCATCCATGATGGATATTTTTTCATCAGCACGGAAGTGGGCTCTGAGGTGGCCGGTGATGCGCTGAAGGAGATATACAAGGAAATTAATCGCCTGAGAAATGAGCCGATACCTGATGACGAACTGGATCTGGTGAAAAACTACCTCTCCGGAAAAATATTGTCAGGTTTGGACGGTCCGTTCAGACTGGCGGATTACTATCAGGGACTTATCATTTACGGGCTGAACGTTGACTACATCCATCAACTGCTGAACACCATAAAAACCGTGACTGCGCAGGAGTTGCAGGAACTTGCAAATAAATACCTGGATACTGAAGCGATGCATGAAGTCGTTGCAGGATAAATCTTGGTCCAACAGGCATGAATAGAGTTGGTGTCATTGCGCGTGATCGCCCAGTGGAAACCGGAAAAAATAATGATGACATATAATGTCTATAACGTTTCAAAGTTTATTACTGCCTCCGATAGGGTTCGACCAGCCTGAGCGGAGTCGAAGGCTGCATGGAAAAAGAGATGAACTCATTGATAAAGTCATTAACGGTTTTTTCCCGTTTTTAAGCTGGATGATTATTCTCAATAACGCTAAATGCAAAATCCGCCTGTGCGGGGAAGTAAAAGATTTTTGCCTGATCCTCGCCACAGCATTTTTTTTCATCCCAATTCAGTCCTTCTCCCAAATCATTTCACCTCCAACCATCACCTGTGTCAATACCGAGGAAACCGATGGCGATGTAACCATCAACTGGACACCCCCCGCTCTCGACACCTCCTGCGGACCATTTGTGGCATACGTGCTCTATGGCGCAGCCTCCAGCCCCGATAGCCCCTACATCCTGATTGATTCCATCACCGATATATCCGAAACCAGCGCTCAACATAACGGTGCCAACGGAACCGTGCTCGACTGGTTTTATTACATGGTGACCGTGCAGGATTGTCCCGGATCAACTTCGCTGCCTTCCGATACGGTGCAGGAAGAACTGCTTAACACCCCTGATCTTGACTATGTCACGGTGACTTCTTCCGGGGTTGAGGTTAATTGGTTTCCAAGCGTCTCCTCACAGACTGCCGGCTATATCATTTATTATTTCACGGACAGCGGGTTTGCCATACCCATTGATACTGTATTTGGAAGAAATACCGGCACATATTTGGACCAAAATGCAAACCCGGGAGCGGGTCCTGTATCCTACACCATTGCGGCATTTGACGGCTGCAACAATCCGCCAACGGCTTTCAACGACAGCGCGCACCGCACCATTCACCTCACTGTTTCGATAGAACCCTGCCTGCAGCGGGCATCTTTAAGCTGGACGCCTTACCAATACTGGAGCGGAATCTCCGCGCACAACCTCGAAGTGAGCATTGACAACGGGCCGTTTTCCGTTGCCGAACCGCTGCCCGGAACAACGCTTAACCACACTTATTCTTTGGCAGGCATTTCGGCTGACTCGCTTTGCTTCCGCATCTCTGCCATTCGGCAAAGCGACAATATCCCCTCTTCTTCAAATGCTGTTTGTTTTGCATATAACCAAACGCTCTCCACCGCTTTCATTGACATGCGCAGGGTTTCAGTGAATAGCGCGGGAGGCGTTGATATTGAGTGGTATGTTGATTCATCCGCCCAGATCACTTCGTTTGACATAGAGCGTTCTGCTGATGGCGCCTCCTTCACCGCTATCCAATCCATTCCCATAACAAATCCGGTTCTTCTTAATAATTATATTGATGCATCAGCGCCCACGTCAGCGCAAAGTTTTTATTACCAGGTAAGGAGTTTTGATGCCTGCAACTCCCGCCCGTCAACAAAAGGCAGAACGATTTTGCTGAGGGGGACCAATAACGGAAACATCAACAGTTTGAATTGGAATGCCTTTGATCTTGAGAATGCAACTGTATTGAGTTATACTGTTTACCGGTTGCTGAATGGCTCGCTTGTTCCGGACACAACCGTACCCGCTGCCACGCTGGCGCACGAAGATTTGATAGTGCCGGATGCCGCAGATGACGGATCGTTTTGCTATGTGGTCGAGGCAAGTTACACTCTTGACCTCCCTTACATTGATGAGAATTTAACAAGCGCCTCCAATGAACTGTGCCTTTATCAAACTCCCGTCATCTACGTGCCGAATGCATTTGTTCCGGATGGAAAGAACAACACCTTCAAGCCGGCTTTGCAAAACCCGAATGTTGCTGATTATGAGTTCGTAATATTCGACCGCTGGGGCAAGAAGATATTTGAAACAGATATGCTCGGCATCGGTTGGGATGGCACTTACAATGGGGAGTCATTGCCCATGGGAGGATACGCATATTACATCAGTGTGGTCTCGAAAGGGGGTGTTGCCATGGACAAAAAGGGGATGGTGGTGCTGGTGAGGTAGATCCCGGTGTTCAGTGTATGGCTACCCGTATAACGTAACTTTATGACAGGTATGCTGCCTTTCTCATTCCCGCGAAGGCGCAGCCACCAACCTGCGGTAATAAACCATCAACGCAATGGCAGAGGCGAGCACGAACAGTCCCAGAATTCCGTAGCTGTAGATCACGTTATCGCCATCCACAAGAAATGGCCTTGAAAGTATAAACAAGAAAGTAAGCCTCAGCATCACGCTGATGGTCATGAACACACCGCCCGTGCGCCCGATGATTTGGTTAGGGATATGATGAAACAAGTATGTCATGCGCATGATCCGCGTACCCGCATTGGCGAATCCCTGCACCAATCCAATTGCATAAAACACCGAAAGGCTGATATCAAGCATGGCAAGCCAGTAGATTGCCGTTACGCTGAACGACATGGCAATAACCGCCAGCACCGTATTGACACGCTTAAAAACGCCACGTATGAAAACCCCTGCCAGCAGGCTGCCCACTGCAAAATACATTTCGTAAGAAGCATATACATCAGCGCCTTTGTTCAAATGATTTTGGATATAGATGGGTCCGAGATAAAACCCGATTACAAGGATGGTGACGAAGATGCAGAACGATGCCGTGCCGAAAAGAAACACAAGCGGACTTTGTCTGAGGTAATCGAATCCTGTTTTAAGCCGAATCCATATCGAACTGAATTCTCTCGCCCGTTGCGCTACTGCTTCGAAGCGGATTCTGGAAATCAGCAGCATCGCGATAAAAAATGTTATGGCATTAAGAAGAAAGATTTCGTGAAGTTCCCACGCCCTGATGTCGAAACCGATGTTTACTGGAAATCCGAAAAGGTTGATTTCTCCGTTATGTGTTCCCCTGTAAAGGATAGCTCCGAACGCCATGGAAATGGCGGTGGTGGTTTGTCCCTGAATCTCAATCCATGAAATGATTCTGCCATAATCTTTAGGCTCGGTGATTTCCTGCGCGAAGGCGAACAGGTTGGGATAATGAATGGTGTAAATGAAAAACATCGCCCCGTAGATAAAACTGACCAGGATGGAAGGAAGATGTACCAAGTAGAACCCCGACAGCGCAACGCTTCCAAGCACAAAGAACCCGCTGACGCAGGTCGCCATAAAAATATTTTTCCGGTTATGCTTGTCAATCAGCGTTCCGCCATAAAGCCCCCACAATAAGGAAAGGAAGGTTACAATCATATTCACAACCCCGAATTCAGAGGGTAATTTCAACACGTTGTTATAGTGCCACGGGATGGCAATCATGGTGATGCCCTGCGCGAAGCCGGAGATGGAGTTGGCGGCAAAGAGAAGGTAGATAGCTTGCTTGTTTTTCATGCCTCACCTCCTAGGAAATAAGTTTTGCAAAAAACCATAGAAACGGTTTGCAAACTTCCGAAGTTTGTCAAAGTTTTACACAGTGGCAGAGAAGGAACATAGGCAAATCATGAGCAAGTTGGAGCGCTATTGCGCTTTTCAGGAAAGGTGCCGGCAGGAAGTCAGTATTAAGCTACAGCAGTTGGGTGTTAAGGATGATGCGGAAAAAGAAAAGATCATTCAGCAGTTAGAGAAAAAGCGATTTGTGGATGAAGCGCGCTTCACGAGGGCTTTTACTAAGGATAAATTCAACCTGCACCAATGGGGCAAAATAAAAATCAGGCTTGCGCTGCAGACGAAAAATATACCGCAAAAGTTGATAGATGAAGCCTTGGGTGAGATTGCTACCGTTGAATATAACCGCACACTGTATTCACTGCTTAAAAAAAAGACTGACGAGCTAATTGACATCACAGATCCTTTCATTCAAAAGAGCAGAATTGCCGTTTTCCTCGAAGGAAAGGGGTATGAGCCGGAGCTGATTTGGAAATTAATTGACGGTGAAATGGCATGATTTGTCTAATGATCTTGAAGACATTTCTCATGGAGTAGTCCTGAAAACAAATGGAAAAACTGAAAAAACCTTGCGTGTAATTCACCAATATCTGAAAGATTAAGATTGGGCAGATAGGAAAGCTCGTTTCCATTCAAGGTGTCGAAGTGGTTACCAAAATTGAGTGTGAATGTGTGAAAAATCTACACCTTTGCCGTCTTCCACTTTCCTTTTTTGAAGAGTCAGAGGACAACCTTCGCCAGAGGGAGAGGGGTGGGGTGAGGCGTAAAAAGAGCAATTTTCAGAACTGCCCTTAAACAACAATTCCACTGGCTTTTACACTTTGATAAACAAGCTTGCATAAATCCCGAAGTTCGTTCCGAACGAAGCTGCTGGAATACGATGCGTTACCCGCCAGATAAAATCGAAGCGGATAACATTCAATATATTCTCAATTCCGAATCCCGCCTCAACGTACGGAACCGGATGTGCAAAGCCGATTTTGTTTTGCGCATTCGATGCTTTGTTTTCATCGGTCATCGTGCCGTAAAAAATATTGGAAGTGGCAATTGCTCGTAGTTTCAGCTTCTTGATGAAAGGAATCCTGTCGCCAATCCATCCTCCAAAAAAATATTGGTAATTCAGCGAAACATACTGGTCGGCTGTGAATTCCAGAAGGTGCATGTTGTTGAACATGTACTTGTTATGCACATAAGCAAAATTGCCCTCCGGGTTTTTCAGCAGCAGGAACGGCACCGTGCCGAAGATCTTGCCGAGCCATAAGTTGTAATACATGGATTGCTTCGCAGTGACGGTGACGTCCCCCTGGAAGCCAACGCTGATGTCATGATAGCGGAATTGACTGTTAATCACATTAGGCAGTCCAAGTATGTATCTTGCCCATACCACGGGAAAGTCGGTTTTTTTCCTGAATTGCGCGAAAAACCGGTTTGCTTTCGCCTCCCTGTCGAATGTGCCCGGAAGCGCCTGCGATTTATGCTGCCAGCGGATGGCATATCCCAGCTCAGACGTGATGATGCGGTCAACCGGCACCCCGTCTTTCTCATAATAAAAATCAAAGTAAGGATCCATCCGCCTGTATTGGAACAGCAGATAGGAAGTCATGTCCTTGTAAAACTCATTATCATAAAGAACCTTTAAATCGTCAATGTTATACAGCCGCTGCTCCACGCCTTTCTTTTGAATGATGGTGAAAACATTATCCCTGTCCATCTCCTCCGCATGGCGGCTCATCAGGTCAACATCCGTTCTTCCGAACAAGGTCAGCCGGTGCCATGGCTTTTTTGACACGATAAAAATCATCTTTCCGCCATATTTGAAACGCTTGTCGTCAATCCCATAGGCGATATAGCCGTACAGGTTCACGCGCTCGCTGAAATCGCGGTTGGTAATCAGCCCTGCGCGAAACCGCCATCCTTCCACCTGGTTTTTGCTGAATATCGTTGCAATATGCCCGAAGCTGACAGGACCGAGTTTCGCGTACCCGCTTCCAAAAGTGGATATGGTATATTTAATGATTTTGTATTTGCTGGTTTTCTTCAGGCTGTCAACCATCTCATAGATTCCCGCTTCCACGTCAAGCAGCTTGTTGTGGCGAACGGTGTCCCAGAAATCCTCGCCATGCAGGTAGGCGGAATCTTCCACCAGCGTGGTTTTATAGGGGTCGAAAACATTCTGATCTATAGGCTCGTTCACCTTCTGATTCTTATAACTCCTGCTCTTTTTCAATACCAGCAGCGCCCCCTTCCCGATGTCGGCATTGAACCTCATTCTGATGCCTTCATTAATGGGAACGTAACTTACCTCAGCGGTGTCGCCTGTTCCGTTATGTTCCAGCGGACCATATTCCTGCACGAACTGAAAGTCTTTGATAAAACCGAGGTTCACGTCAGGGGGTATCGTTGACTCGATGCTGCTGATGGCATAATTTTTAATGTTAACAGTCATCATCCCGCTGAAAGCGCTCTCGCCTTTTCTCCGGGGTTTGAACTTCATCGTGAAATGCGGCTCCCCGCTGATATAGAGGGTATCGAACTGGTTGAGATCATATTTGTAAACGGATAACCCGTAATCCGCGATCGGGCTGATGAAATTCCTCCCCATCAGCGTCACTAAATTTTCATAAATATTAAAATGCTGGTTGGCATTTGACATCAATTCGGTGACGATGGGGTTGTCGCGCAGCATCGTCATCTTCTGTCCTTTCACGCGCTCGATGGCTTTTTTTGGATCGGTCTGCTCGTAGTTGTCGGAAATCTGCTCGACAAGGAAAACCGGGAGGGTTGATTTTCCTTTTTCGGAGAGCGTGTCAATATAATCGTCAAGGAATTCAAAACCCTTGAGAAGGATGTTTTTGTCAAGCGCCTTGGGCGTAATGTTGTCAAGGTCAATCTGGTATTTGGAATAAGATTCGTATTGGAATGTTTTGAATCGGGAAGGATTGTTAGCAGGCTTCGCCCTGACAATTTTTCGAAACAAAATATCCGCAGGAGGCTCACCGGCAGATATGACTATCTCATTGATGCCAATGCTTTCTTTCGGCAATTTAAAATCAATGGTTTGCAGAATCTGCTGTGAAATGCTTTTGGTGACTGTTGCGTAGCCGAGGGAAGAAGCCCCAAGCGAATCGGTTTTCAGGCGCACTTCGAGCATGTAATTTCCTTCCATGTCCGCTGAGGTTCCCTGAAATTTTCCCGGAATGAAAATATTGGCAAAGGGAAGCGGTTCGCCCGTTTCCGCATCCGTTACTTTGCCTTTGATGATTAACGTCTGTGAAATCGCTGAAAAGGATAGGCAAAGCGAATAAACAAGTAAAGCGGGAAACGCCTGTTTCAAAAATGGGAATGTTTAAGCAAAAGTAGAATGACTTGCGGCAAGGTTCAATGGGATTACCTAACAGCGGAATGCGGGTTTCATAAAAATTTTACAGTTCCGCGACAGGAGAAGGCTCTTGCCGCGAAACCTTAACACGCATAAATAAGTATAACCTTATGATTTCTGCCGTTATTGACAGTGCTGGTGAGATTTATAATGATGCTTGGCTTTTCGATTCCTTTACGCAAGTTGCTGTTGCTATTGCCGCTTATTTGCCTTTACTCCGCATCGGCAGGACAGATTGATCTTAAGATTCATGCGGGACTGTGCTTTACTGACCTTAACACACATCCGAAAGATGTTGCAGCGGCAGGCAGGGCAGGCACCATCTCCGGGTTAGGCATGGCGATCGGTAACAAATTTTACGGTGAATTCGGAGCCAATTATTATTTAATTCATTACAAGCTGGGTGAATTTGTCGGATCCTCTTCCCTTGGCGTGAGGATAAAAGCCAAAATACACACGGTTCGCGTGCCGGTGAACTTAGGTTACCGTTTCATCAAGGCTAAAAGAGAGCGCACGGTGAACATGCGCCTGTTCACCGGTCCCGTTGGCAGTTTTGTCGCGGGAGTGGGATTTGATGCTCCCATTGAATGGTTTTCCGAAGAGGACTTTAGCCCCTACATTCTCGGGTGGAATTTCGGAATGGGTATTGACCTGTGGCTGTTTTTCATTGAAGGGAGCTACGAACTTGGGATAACAGATATGTTCAAGAACGATCCCAACCATGCGAAGAACAATGCGCTGGCAGGCACTTTGGGGATGAGAATCAAGCTTTAACATGAATTCCCTGTGAGGCAGCGAATCTCAGGAATGTTCCGAGCGGCAGTTGCAATCCTGTTTTTGATTTCAAAACCAATTCTCCCATTTCTTTCCAATTGTCTCCAAAATGACGGTTAATAAGGGTTTCAAGTATGACAGCCGAAAATCCAACCGAGTAAATATTCAAAATAAAAAAGCTGTTCCCGGAATGAAGCAAGCCCGAACAATATCTTATCATTTCATTTAACTGCTCGTTCAGCAGCCACTTTTGTCCTTCCGGTCCCCTGCCGTAAGCGGGCGGGTCAAGGATGATGCCGTGATACTTGTTTCCTCTCTTTGCTTCACGCTTCACGAACGTCATGGCATCCTCCACAATCCATCGCGTCACTCCTTCAATTTTGCTCGACTGTTTGTTTTCGTTCGCCCAATTCACCACTTGCTTTACCGAATCAATATGAACTACCTCAGCACCGGCTGCGCAGGCGGCTAAGGTTGACCCGCCAGTGTAAGCAAACAGGTTGAGGACTTTTGAGTTCCCGTTACATGATTTCACACTGTCAAAAATGAACTCCCAGTTTTCCGACTGTTCCGGGAAAATGCCGATGTGTCCAAAAGCGGTGAGTGATAAATTGAATATCAAATTCAGGTTTTGACTTTTATATTGAATCGTCCATTTGTCCTCCATCCCGGCTTTTTTCAGCCATTTGCCCTTTTCGGAGGTAAGCGCCAAATCATCCCTGCCTTTCTCCCGAACGTATTTTGCGTGATGCAACGAGTCCCATTCTTTCTGTGAAAGCTTTTTATCCCAAACCGCCTGCGGCTCAGGGCGCGACAGGATGAATTGGCCAAAGCGTTCCAGCTTTTCAAAGTTGCCGCAATCAATCAGTTCATAGTCTTTCCAGAAGCGCGGAGAGGGAAAATGATAAGGAGTGGCCATGAAGCAATAATACTTAATTTCAGCGGCAGACCTGACAGGTTTTTGAAACCTGTCAGGTCTGACTCAAAGATGCCCTCCATCACTTCAGAAAAAAATCCGAAGATTCAGCAGATCATTCGCCTCCGGGAAAAAGCGCGGGAGAGGAAAAAAGAAAACCTGTTTGTAATTGAGGGAATCCGGGAGCTAAACCTTGCTTTGAAGGGAGGAATAGTTGCAAGAGAAATTTTCTGCTGTCCTGATTTCATGCAGCCGAAAGTTTTGGACGAATTAAAAAAGATAGCGGACAAGATTGGCTGGACGGAAATTACAAAAAACGTTTACGGAAAAATCGCGGTGCGTGAATCAACGGAGGGGGTGATCGCAGTTGCCGAAATGCGGGAACTGTCGTTGGAAAAAATACGGTTGTCAGCGAAGCCGCTTATCCTTGTCGTGGAGAAAGTCGAGAAGCCCGGCAATCTCGGAGCTTTGCTGCGGACGGCTGATGCCGCAGCGCTCGATGCTGTTATCGTTTGCGACACCGGTATTGACGTTTACAACCCCAATGTGATTCGCTCAAGCCTCGGATGTTTGTTTACACAGCAAATCGCGCTCTGCGACTCCGAAGCCGCGATTCAATGGCTAAAGAAAAATCGCGTGAAAATTTTTGCAGCGACACCGGAAGGCGCTCAGATTTATTTTAAAGCCGGTTACAATCAGCCTTGCGCCATCGTTGTCGGTTCGGAAGCTGAAGGACTAAGCCCGGCCTGGATCAAAAATGCAGATTCAAAAGTCTTGATTCCAATGCGTGGGGAAATTGATTCACTGAACGTATCCGTATCGGCTGCGGTTGTCCTTTTCGAGGCGGTGAGGCAGCGAAATTTCACATCATCGAATTAGCGAATCATCGAATCAGGCTTATTATCTTTGCAAACCCAAAATTTTCTCTCTGTAGCTCAGTTGGTAGAGCAAATGACTCTTAATCATTGGGTCGAAGGTTCGAGTCCTTCCAGGGAGACCTGAAAGGACTGCCGCGTTTTTTCGGCAGTCCTTTTTTGTCCAACCCCCGCTGGTAACTTAAAACTTCCCGAATTTCAGATTCAGCCCGCCCGACCAGCCGTTGAGCATGTTGCCCGGTGAGTTGACAAGGTACAGTCCGTTGGCGTAGCGGTATTTGGCTTCCAGTCCGCACCTGAAAAATTTCGCCACATTAAATTCGAGATTTACTCCCGGTTCAACTACGAAAAATATGTCGGTATCCACTTCTTCCCAATCTTCGTACGCGTAGTTTTCACCGATGTCCTCGTAAAATCCTTCTTTGTTATAGAGCATCGCGCCCCCGCCAATCATCACGGGGAACGTAACATGCACAGGAAAACGCGCGCCAACCACAGGTTCCAGCAGCAGCCCGCCATAGCCGCCCTGCAGGTAAATTTTTTCGCCCGGAAGGATATTGCTGAAAGGGATGTCATTCACAAAACCGCTGCCGGCAAACCCCAGCGTGAATACATGGTTCATCATATATCCAAAGCGTACTCCGGCTGAGAAAACATCCTGCCCCATGATGCGGCTGTAATGCGTGGTGAGCGCGAAGTATCCGCCATGCGACATTTTGCCACCGGGAGCAAGTGTCTTCATTTCGTATTGCCCTTTTTTATTGTTTGTGGTTTGTGTTGTTTCCACAGAATCCTTTTGAGCAAGCAGCCATGCGGGAGCAAAAGCAAGGAGGATGAAGAACAGGTTTTTCATTTTGGAAATTATTTTGGTTGTTTAAAAATTCAGCGTGTAACGCAACTCAGGCAGTATCGGCATTTGCATCACAGACTTGACAGTCTGAGTGTTTGTGTCATAGTATTCGCTGACTTTCGCCTGGCTGTTGGTAACATTTTCTACGTCAATCTTGAATGTGTGCGAAACGCGGGGAAGGCTTCTCGTATAGTAAACCGCAAGATTCAGTTTGAAATAATTTTCCCCTCTCTTGGAGAAACCGTTGCTGTCATCCATCGTTTCGGAACCGTTTTCAATTGACCGGGCAAGGTCAACGGGCATATAGTAACCGCCTCCCGCGTAAGTGACGCGTACGCTTGTTCCGAGCAGCCGGTGCTTTTCTGTTTTTCCGAGATTGAATTCTTTTCCGCCCACGGCATTCAGCGCAAAGTTTCCGTTGAAGCGCGTGTTGCGCTGCACGCCATCTTTTGCGGTGTATTTGGAATTGTAAAGCGAGCCGGTGAACAGAAAGAAGTACTGGCGGGCGAAGTAGCGTTCAAGCGTTACTTCGAGACCGTAGTTCTTGCCGCTGCCGTCATTCACCAGCTTTGCACCGGTGAAATAGCCGGTGGAGTTGAGCAGGGAAAAGTTGCTATTGGCGCTGTCTTCCACAGCGACATCAAAAAGTTGCTGATAGTATGCTTCAACTTTAAAATTGATATTTTCAGTGAGCCTGTTTTCATAGCCCGCAACAAAATGCGCGGCTTTCGGCAGTTCCATGTTTTTATTCGGCATGGACGCGGTTCCGTTTTCATCATAGTGCAGCGAATAGTACTGCGTGAGCGGCTCCAGCCTGCTGTGCAGACCAACTCCGGCTGAAAGCGTTTGTTTAGGCCGGAAGTTCCAGTTCACGCTGGAGCGCGGTTCAACAGAAAACGTGTTATTCATCAGGAAATGCTGATAATGCAAACCGTTCACCAATGTTACATTGTCGGCAACACGGTATTTCCAGCTTACAAATGCATTCAGCATGCTTGCCGTACCATCCTGGTTGAGGTGCGCCCGGAAGGTGTCTTCATCTGCATCAAACCAGCCGGTATTGTACCTGAAATTGTAAACCGTAATGCCCACGCCTGTTTTCAGCGTGTGCTTTGCATTGAACTTGTGTGTCAATGCGGAGTTGACCGCTGTGGTATAACGCCTCATGTCGTCATTATACTCCGGATAAAAGCCGCCTTCTTCCTCATCCAGATGCTCGCCATCGGTTGCGTTGCCGTTGACGGAAAATGAAAGGTTGGTGCTCAGATATGTTTTTTCATTAATGGCGATGCCATGTTTAATCGCGGAAACTCCCATATATGATTTGAATTGATATTTTGAATACACCTCACCGCTTTCGTTAGCATCATTCTGGTTGATATGACTGTAGCCGCCCAGCCCAAACAGCGTGAACACGCCCGCTTTTTTTGTAGGCAGATGAATTTTGTAAAGCCCGTCCTGGTATTCGGGCACACCGCCATAATCAACGAGACCAATTTTATCGAGCAGCGAAAGGGTGGAGTAGCGGTAATTCACGAGATAGGAGCTGTTCGTTCCTTTTTTGAACGGTCCTTCCGCTGAGGCTTCCATGCCGAGCACGCCTGCCGAAAGGGAAAATTCCGGCTTGCCTTTGTTGCCGTTGCGCAACTGCAAATCCATAATGCCGGAATACGCATTGCCGTATTCAGGGGCGAAGGCGCCCGTGTGAAAGGCGGAGTTGGAAAGCATGTCGCTGTTCAGCACGTTAATCGGTCCGCCCGAAGTGCCTTCATCGGCAAAGTGGTTGGGGTTGGGAATCTCAATTCCTTCGAGGCGCCACTGAATGCCCTTGGGCGAGTTGCCGCGCACGATGATGCTGTTGTCGCCCTGCGGGTCGGATGTTACTCCCGCAAAAGTGGAAACCATGCGCGCGGGGTCGTGGAAACTGCCGGGCGAGCGTTTCACTTCCTCCACGGAAACGACATGCGCGCTCACGATGCTCATCTCGTTCATGTTTTCCGCCTTGTCTTTTTCCGGCTTCACCTCCACTGCGCTGAGCTGCTGCAGCGACTCTTTCAACTCCACATCCACCTGCACTTCTTTCGTTGAACTGACAACGATATTGGGAATGTATTTTTCTTCATAGCCGAGATACTTCACCAGCAGTTCCACTCTTCCCACCGGCACATTTTTCAAAACATAATTTCCGTCCATGTCGCTCGTGGCGCCAATGAGGGGACTGCTTCCCGCCACGACAATGCTCGCCCCCGGCAGGGGCGACTTTGCATCCTGGTCGGTGATTTGCCCGCGGATGGTCTGCGTAAGGTCTTCCCCGCGCAAGATTCCGGCTGTGGTCAAAAAAAAGAGCGTAATGAGAATGAGTTTCCGGTTGTTCATAGGTAGTTCGTGTTTGAGTTTTTTTGTTTAACACCTCTATGACAACACAAACAGGAAATACCCCTATGCACAGTAAAAGATTTTTTGGGAAAAGAGAGAAAGGAAAGAAGTTATTTGCCGCGCAAAAAGCAGCTTGTGATTATTTGCAGGGCTTCATTTTATTCGAAGATGGCAATGAAGGATTTTCAAAGGGAATTTCATGTCATTACACCGATAAGCATATCGTTGATACTTATGCCTGACTTTTTTGGGGACTGAGTGCAAACAGCAAAATGGAACTCATCGAAAGCCTGTCGAAGTCGCTGAAAAGAGAAAAGAAAACAAAAGACAACAGTTTCTGCAAATCATTCGGAGCGTTTGCCTCCCGAAAGTCAGCGCATTGGCGTCAAGTTAAGAACGTAGTTTTTATGCCATCCCTTCCTTTAGGTTTGTATTTTGAATTTATCAATCAGTTAATCATTATTAT
>CAZCXH010000081.1:0-20873 GCA_964502525.1 uncultured Chitinophagaceae bacterium | reverse complement strand
TTTTGAGTTGATTTTCAACTCCAAAATCGGTCAACGTATTTCAGGCTACCACAATTTGTTGTGTGTTGTGTCAATTCATTTTTGCGCAACACCCGACACGTAACACCCAACACTCCTACAAGGTTATTCAAAATCAATCAGCACCGTATCGCCAATATTCAATCCGAGCAGGTTGCTTGCTTTGCCTGAGTTGATGGCGATTTCCAGATAGCCGGCAGAGTTGAACAGGCAAAGCATCTCGCCCTCCTCAACGTCATGGTAGCTCTCGCTGATGTTCGAGATCTTCTCGCGCCTGAAGGAGATGGTATAGCTGCGCTCCCTGCGTGTTTTAGAAAACAGGTCTTTGCTGACATTGATGATCACGTTGTGAAACGCGTCAATATAAATGATGGAGCCTCTTATCAGCGATTCCTGCACAGTCGGAGCGAGCCCTGTCCTTGTCTGTATCTCCTTCAGCGGCTTCCCTACATCATCGAGTCTGCCGCTTTTCGCCAGGGCGCATGCTGCTTTTGCAAAAATATTCTTCCAGGGAAAGGAAGCCGCTGAACCATTCTGCCCGGCATGAATCACCTCCGCTACCGCGTCAGGCTGCCTGTCGAAAACCATGCTGAAAAGACCATTGTCAAAGCCCAGGAAAAAGTGACCCTGATATTCAGCGGCAATATATTTTGCGGTGCGGTCATCTTCGTTGTTCACAGTTACGAGGTGCACCGTCCCCTTTGGAAAACTGTAAAACGAATTCTTCAGGACGAATGCCGCTTCAGTAATGTTGAATGGTTGAATGTAATGTGAAATGTCAACTACCGCAAGCCGATCGTTAATATTCAGCATCGCCCCTTTCAGCATTCCTACATAATAATCTTTGATTCCGAAGTCAGTCGTAAGAGTGACGATGGGCACGGGTTGGGATAATTTAGTTAAATTTGAATTTTAAAATTAGAACAAAATTTTTTGAGCGAGCTTATCATCAACCTCGATGACGTCAACCCGATAGAGTTCTTTGGCGTCAACGATTCCAACCTGCATCTTCTTAAAAAAGCTTTCCCGAACCTCAAGGTAGTTTCACGCGGCAACAAGATAAAAGTGAATGGTGACGAGGATGAAATTGACCGTTTCAGAGACAAGGTGGACCAACTGATTAAGATTGCCGGCAAGGAAGGAACTCTTACTGAAAGTCATGTGGAAAATGCGCTGCTGAACATTTCGGTTGAAGATATTTTTCCGGAGGAAAATGGCGATGAGGTGCTCGTTCACGGCAGGAACGGGCTGATGGTGCGCGCACGCACGCCCAACCAGCGCAAGATGGTGAAGATGAGCGAGACGCATGACGTGCTGTTCGCCATCGGTCCGGCAGGAACCGGCAAGACCTACACCGCAGTTGCCATCGCGGTGAGGGCGTTGAAAAACCGTGTTATCAAAAAAATCGTTCTCACGCGACCGGCTGTCGAAGCAGGCGAAAGTCTCGGCTTTCTGCCCGGAGACCTGAAGGAGAAAATTGATCCCTACCTGCGACCGCTCTATGACGCGCTGGACGATATGATTCCGATTGACAAGTTGAATTATTACATGCAAAACCGCGTGATTGAAGTGGCGCCACTGGCATTCATGCGCGGGCGCACGCTCGACCATTCCTACATCATTCTCGATGAAGCGCAGAACGCCACCAATGCGCAGTTGAAAATGTTTCTCACCCGCATAGGTCCTGCTGCCAAGTGCATTGTGACGGGCGATCTTACGCAGATTGACCTCCCGAAGCATCAGGTGTCGGGGCTTATTACAGCCGTAAAAATCCTCGAAGGCGTTGACGGCATCGCCACGGTTTATCTCAATGAAGGCGATGTGATCCGCCATAGATTGGTGAAAAAAATAATAGACGCTTACGGCAAACTCAGCGACCAAAAAGACGGAACGCAGTAATGCGTCATCACGGATTTTGTAAAATTGCATCCATGAATCCAACAACATCATTTCCAACCTGCATCACGCAAACCAATTTCAGCTTCCCGGGACAAAAAAGCATTTATCACGGGAAGGTGCGCGATGTCTATAACATTGGCGACCGTTACCTGGTGATGATTGCCAGCGACCGCATCTCAGCGTTTGACGTCATTTTGCCCCGGCCGATTCCATACAAAGGACAGGTGCTGAATCAGGTTGCGACCAAATATTTAAAATCGTGCATTGATGTTTGCCCCAACTGGTTCATTGATTCACCCGATCCGAATGTCGCTATCGGCAGAAAATGCGAGCCGATAAAAATCGAGATGGTGATACGCGGCTACCTCACGGGGCATGCGTGGCGTGTTTACAAAAGCGGGAAGCGCGAACTGTGCGGAGTTCCGCTGCCCGAAGGATTGAAGGAGCACGACCGCCTTCCGCAGCCAATCATTACGCCTGCCACCAAAGCGGATGAAGGGCATGACGAGGATATTTCGAAAGAAGAAATACTCAGAAGAGGAATCGTTACTCAAAAAGAATGGGAAACACTGGAACGCTACACGCGCGACCTCTTCAAACGCGGAACCGAAATGGCAGCAGAGCGCGGACTGATATTGGTTGATACCAAATACGAATTCGGGAAAAGCAACGGCATGATCTATCTGATTGACGAGATTCACACGCCCGACTCTTCTCGGTATTTTTATGCGGACCGATACGAACAGCGCCAATCCTGCGGGGAAAAACAGAAGCAGTTGTCCAAAGAATTTGTCCGCGAATGGCTTATTGCGAACAACTTCCAGGGATTGAAGGGTCAGGTAATGCCGGAATTGCATGATGGGTTTATAGAAAGCGTGAGTAGTCGGTACATCGAGTTGTTTGAAACATTGATGGGACGAAAATTCCAGCCCGCATCCTATGAAAATGTGTTGAAGCGAATAGAAGATAATGTGTTAAAAGCGCTGGTGAAACTTACATGACAGTTTACAGTTTCCTGTTTACGGTTTTCAGTTATAAGAACCGTAAACCGTAAACCGTAAACCGTAAACGGAACTGTAATGCAGGAAAATTTCCACAATTTCCTTCGCGCGATAAACGGCAACGGCTATGAGGTGATGATTGCCGCAGGCATCGCCAACGTGATGGCGCAGGGCATCAAGACCGCCATACTCGCAGTGCAGCGAAGGAAATTCAATCTCTCCATTTTCTTTTCCACAGGCGGCATGCCGTCAAGCCATAGCTCAACGGTTGTTGCGCTTGCAGCATCGGTAGGACTGGTTGACGGGTATGCCTCGCCAACTTTTGCGGTAGCTGTCGGCTTCGCCACAATAGTAATGTATGACGCAGCCGGGCTTCGCAGGGCGGCAAGCAGGCAGGCGATATTGCTGAATCAAATCGTGCAAAATCTTTTTCAAAACAATCCGGAGCTTAACAAAGGCAAGCTGAAGGAATTGCTGGGGCATACGCCTATGGAAGTGCTTGCAGGCGCAGGTCTCGGAATTGCCGTCAGCATCTGGTTAAGATGGTATCTTAAAACATACGTTGCGTGAACAATGTGTGACTACATTATTCGCAATTATGTCAATTTTGGCAAAAATAAATGACATGAAACAACTTTCTATTATCACCGTGGTTATTATTTCCTTGTGGGGCTGCTCATCCGGGAATCAAAATACCACGGAATCATCCACTGCTGCTGTTGAAACCGAAACAGTTGATACAGCCTCAACTTCTGAACCTCAGGAAACCCCGCAGGAGGCTGTTGAGCCGGCAGGGAACCCGCTGCTGGATTCGCTGAAGTTCGGCATGACCGAAGAAGATGTTGTCGCAGTTCTAGGAGAGCCGACCAATAAAGAAACTGTCGGGAAAGACCCGAAGATATTTGCTGAAGACTGGTGGTATGGCGAAAACCAAAAGGTGAGGATGATCAACCACACGGTGAATCATGTCGTGAAAGATGTTGCCCGTCAAAAAGAATTGCTCCAGAAGTTGATGGTCGCAAAGAACAAGAAGGATGAAGCCGAAGCGAGGCGTATTATG
Source organism: uncultured Chitinophagaceae bacterium (assembly GCA_964502525.1). GTDB lineage: Bacteria > Bacteroidota > Bacteroidia > Chitinophagales > CAIOSU01 > DATLYB01. Next base: position 16,895 of record CAZCXH010000081.1, on the reverse strand, counting down.
GATGAGCTTACCGCAGGGCACAAATAACCGCTTTCCATTGTGAATTTTAGCGTGACCGATTTAAGCGCCCTCATCAGGCAGCGCAGAAACATTCCCCCCGAACAATTTGAGCCGGGCAGAAAAGTGGATGACAATATCGTCCGTAAGATGCTCGAAAACGCTAACTGGGCTCCTACGCACGGGCTTACGGAACCATGGAGGTTTTCGGTTTTTTCAGGCAATGGATTGAAAAGGCTCGCTGAATTTCAGTCGGAACTTTACCGCCAGATCACGCCTCCCGAAGAGTTCAAGCAGCCAAAATACGATAAACTGCTGCAGCGACCTCTGCTATCCTCACATGTGATTTCCATTGGCATGAAGCGGCAGAAAAGCGGTAAAATTCCCGAAGTGGAGGAAATTCAGGCTGTGGCGTGCGCTGTGCAGAATATGTTTCTCACAGCTACCGCTTTTGGCATTGCTGCATATTGGACTTCTGGCGGAATCACCTATGAGGAGAAAGCCAAAGGCTTTTTTGGTCTTGAAGAAAATGGCAAGCTGCTTGGGTTCCTCTTCATTGGCCATGCGGAAGAAAAATTACTTCAAGGTAAAAGGGGCGATATAATTGAAAAAGTGAGGTGGGAAAAATGACAGGAGCATTCCAAATTGCCGCGCCAGCCGTCATCCTGAGTTCATCCCCGCCTGCCGGACGAACAGGGGGAGAATGGTGCCGGCAAAACGCACGCACCTTCGCGATAAACTCAGCATGCATCAGCGATCCGATAGCCTCGCTGCCGCTGCATGATGCGGACGAGGAATTAACCTTTTGGAATTTGTACCATCGGTAAACAGGAGGGGGATTGCTTCGCCCGCAATGACATTACAACCCATAGCTTTTTTTCACCATCTTCTCAATAAAGCTGTCCGGTGCAAAGCGCTTTGCAAGCACGTTCAGCGAAGCGTTTTTTCCCACAGCATAGAACGGATCCGGCTGGCTGGCGTTATTTAGATGTTTTTTCAATATTTCAGAAACCTTTGCCGCTACCAGCTTCGGGCTTGGCGATCTGCTCATGCTTTCCACCCTTGCTTTTTTCACCTTGCCAAGATTAATTGAATATTCCGACCCTTCTTTGGTGAAAAGCTCCGGTTCGATGGCAGTGTTGATGTCAGACGGCTCAACAACCGTTACCTTGATCCCAAAGGGCATCACTTCATTCCGCAGCGACCAGCTAAAGCCGGCCAGCGCAAACTTTGATGCCACGTAGCTCGACTTGAACGGCACTGCAAACTTGCCCGCAAGCGATCCTATGTTGATGATGAAACCCTTCCGCCTTTGCCGCATCTGCGGCAGGAAACATTTTGTCAATTCTATCAACCCGAAAAAATTCGTCTCGAACAGCGCGCGCATTTTTTCCACCGGCATTTCCTCCACAGCCCCCATCTGGCTGATGCCTGCATTGTTGATGAGAACGTCAATATCCCCGGCCTGCTTTGCGCAAAGCCTGATGGAATCTTTGTCCGAGAGATCGAGTTTCAGCATTGGAAATGCAGACTGACCTTCAAGGCTCCTCGATGTGCCGATAACCTCATATCCCTGTTTTAAAAGCATAAGGACGATTTCCCGCCCTATGCCGCGCGAGGCGCCTGTGATGAGAACTTTCATGGACAAATTACGGATCCAAAAATCCTGTTATTTCCATTAACATCCAAAATTTTTCCGGTGCATGCCATTGCGCATGGATTATGGCGGTCACCCGGCTCTATGCGGGCAGGCTGTCCTCCCGCTGGCGAGGGATTAAGGAGGTGGACGATTTATTCCGGTGCGCTCCAATTTACGATCATCATAGCCCACGCACAACTCTGCATTTATTCGAGTTATTCGAGTTGATTAATACACAACTCGCGTTATCAAAGCGCTTATCTTTATCCCGATGTCCACCTACCGTCTTCAACATCTCACCGGAACGAAGCTCAAAACCTTTTTGGCCATTGCTAATCGCATCATCCCGCCTGATACCGATTCTCCCGGTGGGGGCACGATGCAAACTGCAGGTGTAGTGGATTGGGCATTGAATAAAATGCCCGAACCGCTTCGCAAGAAAATATTGTTATTCATCACGGTTGTCGAGATGTTCGGGTTCTTCTTTGGCGGCAAGCCTTTTTCAAAATGCAACCTCTCTGCGCAAGACCGCGCGCTGAAATGGTTCGAGAATAATCCCCTCCGGATCTTTCGCATGGGATTTTTTGGCGTGAAGACTTATGCCTGCATGGGCTATTACACGCGCGAAGATGTTTGGAAGACTTTTGATTATGATGGACCCGTGGTCAATGACAGGAAATATGTTGATTCAACAATCCGGCAAATGGAAAGGGGCATTATGCAGGTGGAAGAATAAGGAATAATATTGACGGATACGCTTTGTGAAAATCTTGCCTGCTGCAGGCAATGTTATTTTTTCATATAGACCGGGGATTCACGCCAGTCAGCGCTATCGCTGACCGGACGTGTCGGCTTTAAAATATGTTTCAAGCAAATGTTTAGAAACCACATCGGCAATTTTTTCAGCGCCCAGCGCGGTTGTATGAATGTGGTCAGCGAAATATGCTGAAACTCCAGAGAGCGGAGTGGCGTCAATGACATGGGATCTGCTTATTTCCTTATCAATGATGCGGTAGATGCCGCTGAATGCTTTCAGGTGCGCATCGTGGTCAATTCCGTGAAAATGATATTGACACCTTAAGCGATCAGCCGGTGAAGTAAATGGCGTTATTAGCGTGGCTTGTTTCACAACAAACAATTCCGCCCCCATGAGATCAGCCGCCATCTTTATCAGCATCAGATTGTTTTCAAAAATGTCTGCTCCTCTTTCGTTGTATTTAATGGTTGGGGGAGCGCCTTTCCTGGTCCTTTCTGCGCTGGCCATTTCGCCAGCTTCTCCGATGGAATAGCTGTAAAAAAGCTTGACTCTCACTCTTGAAAGAAATTGAGACCATTTGATGAAGGGGTCAATCCAATGAGGTTTGATTCGGGTGATGTAATTGGGAATCATGCCATCAATCCTCCAAAACCCGGTGCTGTCAGACCTCCATATTGTCGGATCTTCAACCATTTCATCCGTGAAGTAATAAATGTCATTCCACGCATGGCAAACAACAATAATATCAGGTTTGTAAAACCTCAGCCTGCTCCAAAGTCTTCCAAATGATTCAAAGGTGGTGTAACCGGGAGCCGCTGCGTTGATAAAGTCAATTTTAGCCGATGTTTTTTCACGGAGATTTTCACATGCCCTCCTGGGCCAGGTATCTTCATCCTTCAGATGCGGTCCAACGCCAGCCGTTGACGATTCACCAAGGAAGACAATCCTCACCGTGTTTTCAGGCTTTGTTAATTGTATCTCCGGTGTTGATATGAAGCCATGCGTGTTGACGGATTTGCCTTCTGAATATATTCTTGCAGGTTTGGGACGGTAAACGGCAAACGGATCATTAACAGCCCATTCCGACATAGGGTTGACAATCCATCCTCTTCCCGTGAGAGCGTACAAATCAATATGATCTTTATATAATCGAATAAAGACCTCTGTAACCAAAAACATCATGATCGTTGCGGGCAAGGAGATCAGTATAATGTTTCTGAAGTATTCTTTCATTTTCAATATTTTGCAAGCTTCCGTGCCGGAACCCAAAATTAGCGTAAGTCAACCCTTTTGAGTTTGCAAGCAAATATTTGGGTGAGTTGGCAAAAAATATCAACTTTCGGCCAAACGGCAGATGAACCAGCTTAATTACGATATCCTCATCATCGGCTCAGGCGCAGGCGGAGGCACGGTTGCATCGCGGTTAATTCCGCTTGCGCAGGCAGGCGCGCGCATTGCAATTCTTGAAGCCGGAGCGTATTACGACAAAAGTTTTTTCACGCAGCGCGAAATCGAGATGCTCGACATCTTTAAAGACCGTGGCGCGTGGCCCACAGCCGATGGTTCTATCACGGTGAGCACAGGCAAAGCCGTTGGCGGCAGCACGCTCATGTACACAGGCGTTACGTTTTGCCTGCCCGATGATGTGTGCGAAGATTGGAGCGTTGACGGCATCACTCCGCAGGATTTGAACCCGCGATTTGACAGGCTGCTGAAAGAAGTGAACGCCATTGAACCTGATGAGGCAACTTTTGAAAACGACAACAACCGCCTGTTCCGTGAAGGCTGTGAAAAATTGGGGTTGCCCGTTGAGAAACTGCTCATCAATATCAAAGACTGTGAGCAGATGGGTTTTTGCAACCTCGGCTGCGCAAAGGGGCACAAGCAGGGAACGATTGAAGTGCAACTGCCGCAGGCGCAGAAGGGAGGAATAGAAATTATTCCGAACTGTGCGGTTGACAGAATTGCGAAAGGAAAAGTGTTTGCTAAAATTAACTCCACGCCAAAAGGTTCATTGCCGGGAAAATTGTCTCCGGGCAATTATGAGCTCAGTGCAAAGAAAATTGTGCTTGCTGGCGGCACTGCGGGAACACCCGCAATTTTGCTGCGTTCCGGTTTTCAGAAAGAACTGCCTGCAATCGGAAAATACGTTACGCTGCATCCCGCGCTGGTAGTGTGCGGCATCTATCCGGAAAAAATCAAAAACTATAAGGGTTTTCCGAAAATGTATTTCACGCAGGCGTTTTCAGAAACGGAGCATTACTATCTGGAGACAGCGTTCTACTATCCGTTTATTCAAACAAAACATACGGGATTGTGGGGCGCTGATTTGAAATATGCAATGAAGCGTTACGGCAACATGCTCGACATTCTCATTCTCGCGCACGATGACGCGCTTCCCGAAAATCAAATCAGGCTGGATAAAAACGGAGAGCCGCAGTTGCATTACAAACTCACGCAGAAAAACATTGAATCGCTCTGCCATGCGCAGGCGCAAAGCGCGAAAATCTTTTTTGCAGCGGGCTGCGATGAGGCGATTGTTCCGTCAGCGAAAAAACCGCTCTTCAAAAAATCAGATGTAAGCGACAGTTCGTTCGAAGAATTTATTTCCGCAAAATATTTCGTGCCGAATAAAACGCCTGTCGCGTCAGCGCATCTGCAGGGCGGCTGCCGCATGGGAAGCGATACGCAAACATCCGTTACCAATGCGTGGGGGCAGGTGCATGGACACGACTGGCTCTATGTTGCCGATGGAAGCCTTTTTCCGAAAAGCTCGCATGTGAATCCGTATCTCACGATTATGGCGCTGGCGGACCGTGTTGCCGGGAGCGTGAAAGTGGAGTTGTGATTGAACACTTCATTCAAATCTGTTTAAATTAATAAAATATCGTAATCCAATAAGAAATGGCACGCTGATAATCGCAGATTTTTAGTTAAGTTATTGATAAACCATATTTATCAGCGTCATCTACGTTCCTGTTTCTAATTTTAATTTTAAACAGTTCTCCAGGGGAAATCACCCGGTGGACCGGCAGGTTCCGATTTCATTTTGCGAAATGAGGCAGCTTAAATTCGAAACAGTATTATTTCGAATACCCCAACTCATCGAACGCAAACTTCCACTCCGCATATATTTTTTCCTTAAGAGTCTCCCCCAAAACATATTTGTTAGTTTGGAAGTTTTTATACTCACCCATTTCTGCTTCAAATGCAGACCTGACGGTTTCAAAATCACCAAGAGAAATATCCTTATAAACCCACTCCAGCACCTTTAACTCGCTGCCAATGAATTCTTCGTATGAAAACTCTGCCAGATTTCCCTTGGGAATCATTTTCCGGTCGTTAAAATATTTTTCGTAAGTGTCACGGTATGACTTGAGTATAAAATCCTGAACCGTTTCGGGGCGGACTCTCTGTAAAGAAATGCTTGGCAATATTTTTTCATATAGTCTTTCGTTTGATGGATAAACCGCATAGGGGTTGCGATAGATGTGGATGAATTTCGCATCCGGGAATATTTCGAGAAGTTCCTTAACTCTTCCGGTGTTGGACGGGCTTTTCAGCAGCAACTGGCGGCCGCCATACTTGAGGCTTAGTTTTTTCATGAAATAAACAAGATGCCTTTGCCAATTTTCAACGGTCTTTTTATGGACGCCTTTGAAAAGCGCATACTTCCTGAAATATTCATACATCGTCCTGGGAAAAATGTAAGCCGTTACCATTGACTCTTCGCCCATGCATCCCATCGCAAATTCCTCCTCTTTGGGAAGATTAGCTCCCAGCCTGAGGTTATCCATCGGACGTTTTTCAGGCAGTGCTCCTGCCATTATTCTTTCCGTAAATTTTCCGAAAGTCAGAAAAATCCAGGGCATGAAGCACTCGTGAGTGGCGCTGAATGCGAACCTTATGTCTTTGCTCAGGATATAGTGCAGGTAAGTAGTGCCGCTTCGCGCATGACCTAAGATAAACAAGGGGGGATGCAACCGCTGCGATCTGATTTTCCTGCCATAAGCCAGCGCCTCGAAAAGAATAAACGGTGTGCTTGCCAGCGCAATAAGAGTGATGCAAGCTATTTTAGGGACAAAGAAAATCTCAATCTCGCCCCTGTGCCTCCAAAGAAATTTTATCCAGGAATAAAGGTTTGATCCAAAAGCCGCATGTGAGAATAAATTAAAGTAAACCTTAGTACCGAATTCTAATTTCATCAAGGATTTGCAAGGCTTACTTGGCGGATAAATTTTAACTTGGGCAAAGTTATTCATAATGCCTGCTATTTCAACCGGGGGATAGCCCGACTATAAATTATGATTGTTCTGAAGAGGCTGATTCTTTTTCTGTTCCTGGTTGATCTCAGCCTGCCGGCATTCGCGCAAAAAACAAAAGTTTACGGAACGATAAAGGATGCCCTGGGCGGGGAACTGCTGCCTTTTGCAAATGTGGTTTTCAAGGGAAGTACGGTAGGCACTTACAGCGACTCCTTGGGAGAATTTGTGCTTGAGACCAACCGGAGGTTTGATTCTCTTTCGATTTCGCATCTCGGTTATAGAACTCAAACCATTTCCGTAACGCATCATGTTACCGAGGAGATTGAAATTCTGCTGATGCCGGATAATATCGCGCTCAGCGAAGTGATTATTTTACCGGGTGAAAATCCCGCATTTGAAATCCTGAGAAGGGTGATAAGGAACAAGCCGATCAATAACTCTGAAAATGCTGATGCGTACGAATACGAGGTTTACCACAAAGTGCAGTTCGATCTGAACCATTTTACCGAAAAGATAAAGCGAAACTTCTTTGTAAGACCTTTTGATTACATCTGGGAAAATACGGATACCACGCCTGAAGGCATAACGTACCTTCCCATTATCCTTACTGAATCCAACGAGGAGCATTATTACAGGAAAAATCCGCCTGAAAGGAAGGAGTTCATCATCGGGCGCAGGACGGTCAAGTTTTTTGAAGCCCCGAAAATCATGCAGTTTGTTAATGATATGTACATCAGCCTAAATCTTTACGACAATTACATTGTGATTCTCGACAAAAGTTTTCCAAGCCCCGTCAACGACCACTACAAACGCAACTACAATTTCTATTTGGACGACAGCATTTATTCAGTCAGCAACTATCCGTGCTTTCATATCAATTACAAACCCAAAGGCAAGAGCGACATTGCATTTACGGGCGAAATGTTCATTGACACCAATACGTACGCTGTCGTTCAGGCTGACCTTGCCTTCAGCATCGAGGCGAACATCAATTTCGTGCGCAACTACTGGGTGCGGCAGAATTATTCCCTGATTGACAACGCGCAATGGTTTCTCGTCAAAAGCCAGATAATCGGTGACTTCACGGTGGTAGAAAATTCAAAGGAGATGACCGGCTTCTTTGGGAGAAAGACTTCCGTTTACCGGCATATCGTGATTAACAAGCCCATGCCTGATGACTTTTATGGTGGCGTTGACCGCATTGTCCCCGCAGACAGCGCCTACCTGCGCAGTGAAAAATTCTGGGAAAAGGCAAGGGGCGACACTCTTTCCGCTGAGGAACAGTCGCTGATAAGCATGTCGGACAGGCTGAACACCGACCGGAGATGGGTTTGGCGCGTGAATGCCATCAAGATGATTGCCACAGGCTGGTTTCCATGGCGGAAGGTTGATATAGGAAATATGTTCACTTTTTACAGTCATAATAAGGTTGAAGGGTCGCGCATCAAATTCGGGTTCAGAACCAATGACCTGTTTTACAAGCATTGGAGATTTAAAGGATACGTTGCGTATGGAACCCGGGATCAAAAGTTCAAGCATGATGAGGAACTAAATTTCTTTTTTGGGTTGAAAAACGTTGGCAAACGGAATGTGATAGGGGCAAGATACAGAAGTGATTCGGAGCAGCAGGGAAGAACTGACAATATCATTCCGCTTGATCATATCGTTAATTCGATTTTTCGTATCAGCGGAAAAGAAAAAAGGACGTTCACGGATGCCTGGGAAGCATTTTATGAGCGGCAATGGTTCACTGGTTTCTCCAGCCGCGCCACATTTTTCCACAGCAAAACTTCGACCTTTGGCGATTACGAATTTTACTCAATCAATACGGAAGGAGATACGACCATTGTTCCGGAGTTCATCACGTCAGGAGCCAGGCTGAACATCCGGTTTGCATGGGGTGATAAAAAATTGTCCGCCATTTTCGGCAAGCCTGAGAAGGGGTTGTTTTTTATCAAATATCCGGTTATATCATTGGAGTACCTGATGAGCATAAACGATTTGCTGAAATCCGGCTTCACCTACCAAAGCGTCAGGCTGAAATTGGAACATCAGCTCCGGCTCAACAAATGGGGCTTCCTCAACATGATCATTGAAGGGGGAACGGTCATCGGAAAAAATTTGCCCTATCCGCTGCTTCACGTCCCTGAGGGAAATCCGATAGTGCTCAATGACGATCATGCGTTCAATCTGATGAATTATCTTGAATTTGCCAGCGACCGGTATGTATCGGTTCAATTGGAACAGCATTTTGAAGGATTGCTGTTCAACAAAATTCCGGGCGTGAGAAAAGCCAAGCTGCGCGAATTTATTTTCGGCAAAATGTATTATGGGGCGCTGCTGCCTGAAAACAGGGAATCAACATACCTCTTTCCTGACGGGCTTGCTCAAATGAAAGAACCTTATTTTGAAGCCGGCTTTGGAATAGAAAACATTCTTAAGATTGCCCGGGTAGATTTTATCTGGCGCATCAACTACCGCGAACAACCGGATATCCTGAAGTTCATTGTCAAGCCTTCATTTTATTTCAGATTTTAAATGCGCTGTTGGCAAAAGGGAGAGTAGTTGTATCTGAGTTATGCACACTCTGATTTTTTGGGTGGCTGCCATCCTCTAAAGACGATGCTTTCGGATCGTCATATTTTAATATTAGTCAGACTGTCATTTCGGAGCGTCCATCAGAGTAAAAATGATAAAAAAACGTTTTCACCGGCCGGTTAACCGCTCTGGTCCGGGAATGCCGACCTGTATAATTTCTGGACAGGCTGTTTCGCAACTTGTGTGGAAAATGCCGGATCGCAATTGAAGAAAATTGAGATATTGCTATATTAGCGCACGGTTGAAAGAACGGATATGAAGCTACTATTTGATGAGATGTCCCATAAGTGCAGTAAGCATGTCACTAATACTTACAGCTCTTCCTTCTCGCTTGCCATTAATTTCCTTCATAGAGATTTTATAAAGCCTATTCATGCCATATATGGATTTGTAAGATTTGCCGATGAGATTGTTGATTCGTTTCATAACTATGATAAGAAAGAGTTGCTCGAGCGTTTTAAAATGGATACTCTTTTAGCTCTTGATGAGAAAATAAGCCTGAATCCCATTCTGAACAGTTTTCAGGAAACGGTGCATGGATACAATATAGAAACCGAATTGGTGGACACTTTTTTGAGGAGCATGGAAATGGATCTGACAAGGACGTCTTACGATCAAAAATGCTATGAAGAATACATCCTTGGCTCCGCGGAAGTGGTGGGATTGATGTGCCTGAAGGTTTTCAGCGATAATGACCGGCAGATGTACGAATCCCTCCAGCCATATGCAAGGAAACTGGGTTCTGCTTTTCAGAAGATCAACTTTTTGAGGGATATGAAATCGGATTACTGCGATTTGGGAAGGCTGTATTTCCCCAACATCGTCATGAAGGAATTCAGCGAAGACTGCAAGAAGCAAATAGAGTCCGACATTGAAAAGGATTTTGCCATCGGTTATGAAGGGATTTCCATGTTGCCGAAAAAGTCGAGGTTCGGTGTTTATATAGCTTATATCTACTATTACTCGCTCTTTAAGAAAATCATCAACACCCCATCCGCAGAGATGCTGACCAGAAGGATCGGTATTTCTGCACAACGGAAATACGCGTTGCTGATAGGATCATACCTGCGGCATAGTTTGAATATTATTTGATACTGCAATGTTTCACAATGAATGCGCTGATTCTTTTAAGTTGCTTGCTATTGCCTGCAATGAGCCAAAATGATTTGCTGGAAGAGGCGCGGGGCAAAATCGGGGAGGCGTTTCTGGACGAAAAGGCATGTGATGCGCTTTATGATAAATTTCAGCAGGCTGATTTGAGGGGAAGCAATATTTTATTGGGTTACAAAGGCGCATTGGAAATGGCCAAGTCAAAACATGCCAGCCTCTTCAAAAAACTGGATTATTTTAATGCAGGCAAAGCAATTTTGGAGAGAGCGATAGCGCAGGATATGGATAACATCGAGTTGAGGTTCCTCAGATTTCAGATACAGTACAACACTCCGTCATTTCTCGGTTATAAGGATCAGTTGAAGAATGACAAGGAGTTTATTTCCAGCAATCTTTACAAAATGGAAAGCGTGGAATTGCGGGAAAAAATTTCCTTCTTCCTCACAAAAGCTGAATTGTAGCAAATGGAGATCGCAGTGAATCTTATGATAATGATTGCTTCATTCTTCTTCATGGAGTTTGTGGCGTGGGCGGCACACAAATATGTGATGCACGGTTCTTTTTGGTTTATCCACGGAGATCACCACGCTGCGCGCAAAAGTTTTTTGCAGAAAAACGATTTGTTCGTTTTCATTTTTGCCATCCCAAGCTGGCTGTTCATGATGTATGGCATAATGCATGGCTGCGACTGCAAAATGTGGATTGGCATCGGCTTCACTATTTATGGTCTGTCTTACTTTTTTGTGCACGAGGTGGTAATCCATAACCGCTTCAGGGTTTTCAATGAAGTAAGCAACCCTTACCTTAGAGGATTGGTGAGGGCGCATGCAGCGCACCACAAGCGCAAAACGCCTGAAAACGGAGAGTGCTTCGGCATGTTGATTGTTCCGCTGAAATACTTCAAGACACCGCAAGCATAAGCTGAGTTGTACACCTATCTTCTTATTAATCTCTTATCGGTTATCATTCCATTGGCATTCAGCTTCGACAAAAGGCTGAGCTTTTACAGGAAATGGAAATATGTTTTTCCCGCTATCACGGTAACAGCCCTGTTTTTTTCAGCATGGGATTCCATCTTCACCGATTGGGGCGTGTGGGGCTTCAACCCGCGGTACCTGACCGGGATTGAGGTTTTCAATTTGCCTGTTGAAGAATTGCTCTTTTTTTTCTGCATACCATACGCCTGCATGTTCACTTATGAAGTGATGAACTACTTCATGAAGAAGAACATTGCGGCAAAGGTTTCGGTTTTTATAACTGCGCTCGTAATGCTGCTGCTGTTGGCCCTTGCCGTTGCCTTTCATGACCGGCTCTATACTTTTTATTCATCGTTTTTTGCAATTGCCGGCATCGTGATGCATCTTTCAGTTTTCAAAACTGCGCATATAGGCAGGATTTACCGCTCCTACCTGGTGATACTCATTCCGTTTCTGCTCGTAAACGGAATCCTTACAGGCTCGTTCATTGACGAGCCTGTCGTGTGGTACAATGATGCGGAAAACCTCTCTGTGAGATTGTTCACCATTCCCGTGGAAGATGTGTTTTACGGATTCTTGTTGTTTTTAATGAATGTATCGCTTTGCGAACGGTTCAGGGGTTACTCCCTCTCCTTCCGGAAAGGGAAGGGGTGAGGCGATAAAAAGAGCAATTTTTAGAACTGCCCTAAAGATTATTAATGATGCCTCGCCTTTTAGCAGGACGGAAATAAACCATATTGTTTGACTGGTTGAACTGCCCGCTGGTTTTTAGCGGATCACTAATATTCCGCAAAAGATGTTGGATTCGCCAGATAACTTGTAGATGTATGCGCCTGATTCTAACAGCGCTTCATTGATCACAACATTGTCGGATTTGACATTGGCGAAACTTGCCACCAAACCGGTGCTGACATCATAAATATCCAGCCTGTAGTTATTGGAATTCGGGTTGTAAAACCGGATGGTTGTGTTTCCGTTCATCGGATCCTGAACCAAGCTCGCGCCTTGGTATTTCGCAGCTAAAGCAGATTCATTAACCTTCGTTTGAATGCATAGGCTTCTCAGGTAGGCATCAACGTCCCGATCGCCTTCTGTCAACTGAAAATTTTCAATCGCTGAAACCTGTTCGGCAGGCTTGTCAATCTCATTGGCAAAAATCCTCGCGTAAAGCATCATCTGCGCTATCAGCAACGCAAGCAGTAAAATGGCAATTTTCTTCATCATGGCTCACAAATTTTATTGTCAAACAATCGCTTTCAAAACTTCCGGGGGATCGGTTCAATCTGTGAGGGAGGAGTTGTCGTTGATGCAGGTAATGTAATGCGGCAAAAAGCCGATGTCAAGTTTTTTTCAAAAGATTTTATTATTACTAATGATATAATATTAATATTTGATAAGCATGCTGTTCCCGGTGATGAAGGCATGCTGATGGAAAAGGCGTGCGTTGCGGACAGCCTGCTGATGGAGCGCATCATTAAGCCAAAGCCTGCCGGATTTTCTCCTGAAATATTTCTCGTCATAATTCTTGTTAAATCCCGAAACCTTTGCTCTCAAACAAGCGTAACAAAGGGTGCAGAGTGGGACGGTGCAGGCGTGCTGATGTGCAGTAAGGTAACTTGGCTTTTCACTATTGTCAAGTTTTTGAGGGGTTGATTCAGCGCGCCTGCATTTTTTTATCCTGACGATATGCCGAAACAACTCAGGTTTGCAAGCAATTGAACTGTTGAATGTTCGGTATTAACCAAGAGTACATCTCTTTCCTTCGGAAATTCGACTACTCTTGATATAATTTGATTTTCACGCTCAGGTTTCTTACCTTAATGTGGTTTTCCCGTTTGTTAACCCGAAGCAAGTGTAAAAACGGATTCGAAAACCTGTTTGCTGATAGTATATTTGTAATCTTAAACTGTTTCAACCCATGAAAACCCTTTTTCTATCCCTCGGATTATCTTTTCTCTTCCCGGTCGCGTTCAGTCAGAATAACCCGGAACATGACGGCAGCAAGCTGAATGAACTGAACAACGGCCTTTCCAAAAACCCCGGCAACCTTGCATTGTATTATGCCCGGGCGGATGTCTATGATGTGTTGGACAATTTTAAAAATGCAAGCCTGGATTACCTGAAGGTGATTGATCTTTATCAGAAGCATCCGGACTCGAAGTACATTGGAGAATATATCAAATCATGCTACCGCCTTGCAGAAGATTATTTTTTCAGGAGTTCTGACAGGGACAAAGCCATGAAATATGTAAAGAAGGGATTGGATGCCGGCCAAAACATGAAAGATCTTGAGATATTGGAGGCTGTTATCCTGGGTTCGGATCCGGAAACGGGCGCTGAAGCCGGTGAAAAATATAAATCACTTTCAGCGAAATATCCGGATGATGTCAGGTTAAACACGCACTATGCAAAGTTTCTTGAAAGGAACTCTCCGGCTGAAGCGGCAACGTTATATGAAAAGGCGCTGACTGCCGATCCATTAAACAAAGAGGTTCTGCTTTCACTCGGCACCATATATAATAATGAGGCATCCAGACTCTCGGAAGCGGTGATTTCCGACCCTGCCATCATTTTTGATTATGCCCAAAAGGCAACTGACTGCTTTGAAAAACTGTACAGGCAGAATCCATCTGATAAGGAACTTTCCGGCATTCTGCTGAAGCTTTACGTTGAGCTTGACCAAAAGGAAAAGGCCAAATTGCTCAACCCCAGCGCTCCCTACTGATAAATTTTTCTGATTTCTCTTACGGGCTGAAATGACGCAGCCACCGTACTTTCACGCGTACCAACGCTTGATGGTTGCCTTTATTTTATTGCATGATTAATTTCTAATGAAACACTAAGGCAGGCATTCCCGTAACAAAGTCATCATTAACCTTAAACTCAAAAAGAGATGAACAAGATGACTTTGCATAAATCGTGTTGCCTGCTGTTGTTTCTGCTCGCAGCGGGCATCGTTAAAGGGCAGAGCCTCGACAGGGAGGTTATCGCTGCTGCCGGAGATTATTTTGTAACTCCTGCTTTGTCCGTGAGCTGGACTTTGGGCGAGCCGGTAACGGAAACGGTCAGCAACGAGTTTATGATGCTCACGCAAGGGTTCCAGCAGGGAGAGAAGATTACGCTTACAACAATTAAAGACCCTTTAGCCCGATTATTTGATATCAAAGTTTTCCCGAACCCCACTTCGGACGTTGTGAATATCTCGATCAATAGCGAAAAGGACGAGATACTCACAGTTCAAATCTATAGCCTCACCGGTGAAAAGGTGCTGTCGGAGAAGACTTCTGATAAAAACATCCGCCTCAATCTTTCCGACCTCGCAGCCGCAAATTATCTGCTGAGCGTCAGAAAGCTGAATGGAGAATTGATTACCACGTATTCTATTAATAAAACTAAATAAAACCTTATTTCTAACAATTAAAATCCCTAATAACCATGAGAAAACTAATGCTTTCAATTGCAGGACTGTTGATAGTGTGCGCGTCTTTGATGGCGCAGGCACCGGCAGCCTTTAAGTACCAGGCGGTGGCCCGCAACGCATCGGGAGAGGTAATGGCTGATAAGACGATGAATGTCAGGATCGGCCTTTACAAAGGCGTCTCGAGCGTGTATTCTGAAGTTCACACCGTGACAACCAATGACCTTGGATTGTTCACGCTGGAAGTTGGACGCGGAAGCCCTGAATCCGGAAATTTCCTCAATATTGACTGGGGCGCTGAACCGCACTTTGTCCGTATTGAGATTGACCCCAACGGCAGCGGTAACTTCATGTTCCTCGGCATGTCGGAATTATTGTCTGTTCCTTATGCCAGACATTCCGAAACCGTTGAACACAATGATGACGCTGATTCTGATCCGGAAAACGAAATCCAGGACCTGAAGGTTGTGGGCAGCATGCTGCGCATTACCAACCATCCCAATCCAACGGTGATTGATATGACGCAGTTCAGTTCTGACGATCAGGAGTTGACTTACGACCAGGATAACCGGGTTCTTGTCCTTGAAGATGGCGGCTCGGTTAATCTTTCAAACCTCGCAAATGACGCGGATTCTGATCCCAGCAATGAATTGCAAACCATCTCTCAGTCAGGTAACACAGTTACCCTGTCACAGGGTGGCGGAAGCATCAATAATGATGATGCCGATGCCGATCCCGCCAATGAATTGCAGACGTTGTCGCTCAACGGCAACACCATTACCCTTTCAAATGGTGGCGGTTCCATCGTGATGATGGATGATGATCCAATCAATGAAATTCAGGACTTGTCAATCAACAACAATTACCTGAATATAACGAACAATCCCAATGCCACTGTCGTTGACCTTAATCCTTTCATGGATAATACCGATGCGCAGACCATCTCATTGAACGGGTCCGATTTAAGCATCAGCGGAGGCAACACTGTTGACATGTCTGTTTTCATGGATGACACGGATACGGACACAGATGATCAGCAAATTGCATTTGACACCGCGTCCAACACCCTTTCGCTTCAGGATGGAGGAGCAGCTGACCTTTCATCATTGAGTGATCAAATGCAAACTGTTTCTCAGAACGGGCTGATTGTAACGCTCTCTCATGGTGGCGGCACCTTCAGCATTGCAGATGATGACAACAACCCGATGAACGAAATCCAGGATTTGCTGCTGGTGGATGACACGCTGGTGATCACCAGCAATCCCCTGGCTACATTGATTGACCTGGGTCCTTATAAAGACAATACTGACTCGCAAACGATTTCATTAACGGGCGCTGACCTGAGCATTTCGGGCGGCAACACCGTTGATATCTCTTCCGTTAACACTGACGCCCAGACGCTTTCGATTTCCAACGATTCGATGGTGATCAGCGGTGGCAATTCAGTTGACCTGAGCCCATACCTGGATGATACCGATACAGATGACCAAACTTTGTCGCTCAGCGGCACTGATTTGAGCATCGCTGACGGCAACACGGTTGACATGAGCAGCTTCATGGATAACACCGATGCCCAGACGCTTTCGATTTCCAACGATTCGATGGTGATCAGCGGTGGCAATTCAGTTGACCTGAGCCCATACCTGGATGATACCGATACAGATGACCAAACTTTGTCGCTCAGCGGCACTGATTTGAGCATCGCTGACGGCAACACGGTTGACATGAGCAGCTTCATGGATAACACCGATGCCCAGACGCTTTCGATTTCCAACGATTCGATGGTGATCAGCGGTGGCAATTCAGTTGACCTGAGCGCATATTTGGATAACACCGATGCTCAGGACCTGACCATAGCAGGCAACACGCTGAGCTTAACGGGTGATGCGACAACCGTTGATCTGAGCTCATACCTTGACAACACGGATGCCCAGACGCTTTCGATCAGCAACGATTCGATGGCAATCAGCGGTGGCAATGCGGTTGACCTGAGCGCATATTTGGATAACACCGATGCTCAGGACCTGACGATTGCAGGCAACACGCTGAGCTTAACGGGTGATGCGACAACCGTTGATCTAAGCTCGTACCTCGACAACACGGATGCCCAGACGCTTTCGATTTCCAACGATTC
>CAZCXH010000080.1:0-20958 GCA_964502525.1 uncultured Chitinophagaceae bacterium | reverse complement strand
GTGTGCTCAAAATTTTCCGTTTCATTTATTGCGAGCTGTGTTTCTCCGCGCAGATGAAACACAATAATCTGAATGAAGCGGTAATAGTAGTAATGGTCAATGCCGCTCTGCTTGCGGTTAAGTGGAATGCAGTTCCATGCAGTGTCTGACTCATTCAGGAAAATATGGCTCATCGCTTTCATACATAAGAATCGGTCGCGCACCCGGGGAAGATTCTCCCAGGTCTTGCGGTATTTCTCAATAAGACGCACCGTTTCGTCATAATTTGCAAGGCGCAGCAACGCGCTGAGATAATTGAACATGAACGTGATGGTTTGCTCTACGGGGAGCGTAGAAGCATTTTCCAGTGCCGCTTTGTGAAACGGCAATGACCCTTTGTAATCACCGCTCAGGAAATATTCAAGAGCGATGCCTGCCGAAGTCGTGGCTTTTGCAGCTTTTCTGTCAAAATCCTGTTTTGCAATTTTCGGAATAAGACGTTGCACAACTTTCAGGATTCTGATTTTTTCTGCACCGTGCGCCCGGTACGATTCCGTGAGCAGCCGCATGTATTCAAGGTAATTGTCGCCTGTATTTTTCCAGTCGAACGAAACAGGTTGCAATGACGACACCGGGTGTCCCTGTTTGATGGCGTGCAACGTGCGCTCCGCAAATGCCCGCTTATGGCGCACATAGATGTAGTTGTGTTGAAAAGCGAGTCCTGCATATTCACAGTATTGCGCTGTGAGCGAAAGCAGGCGTTCGTAATTCGCTTTGGTCGCCTCTTTGCGAAATACCATGTCATCAACCAGCAGGCGTGTGATTTTCGCAGCGGTGTCAAAGTCCTGCTTTTGCAAAATTTCTTTCAGGGCTTTCGGATATTCATTTTCAAACAACTCAAAGTCTTTTTTAACAAGCAAGAGTTGCAGAAAATAAAACTGCTTGAGCGCATCATCCCTGCCCAATGCGCTCCTGCCTTGCTCGAGGCTGAAAAAATCAGTCAGTTCGTTTGCAAGCAGGCGAAATTCGTTTCGCAGCAGGTAATCTTCTTTCTTTGAGTATTTTTTTCCGAAAACGGCTTTGAACAATTTTTCCTTTTCCTGCGATGAAATGGATGGATGCTGAAATTCTTTTTGAATAAAATCAAAAAGCGAAACAAGCGACTGCCGCTTTTGCCCTTCTAAATTTTTTTTGAACACAACCGATTCCTCCGCTGTCAGCAGTTTTGCGAGGTGAATAGCTTTGATGTCTTTACCGGAGGAGGTCATCTTATCAACGCAAACTAAAATATTTTTAGACACGTAGATAGGTTGACTGACAGATTCCATCGCTTCAAGCGATGGAATCTGTCAAAGCCTCTCCACCAGTTCCACTCTCCGGTTCAGCTTGCGTCCTTCTTCGGTTTGGTTGGTTGAAACAGGCGCGAGCGGACCAATGCCTGCGGCTGTGATACGATTGGCAGCAATGCCGTATTTTTTCACCAACTCGTTTACTACCGCCTCCGCTCGCTGCTTCGATAAGTTCATGTTGTAATCATACGTACCTTTCATGTCGGTGTGCCCAACCACATAAAGATTCAACGCGGGATTTTCTTTCAGCAACTTAGAAATTTCAAGCAATGCAGATTCCGATTCTGGTTTCAATTCGGCTTTATCAAAGTCGAAATAAATGCCGTAGAGCGCAATCTTGCCATCAGCTTTGATGCTCTTCAGCATTTCCGCAGCGTTGATTTTGATGAGGTCGTCTTCCATCACGGTTTGTTCAATCACATCAAGAAGAAAAACCTTCTCATCCGCTTTATACTGATTGCCGCCCAGCACGACATACACGCTGCTGCCCGATTTCTCAAATTCTGCAGCAATGTAACACGCGCCACCCGATGTGGCAGAGCCGCTCGACATTTCAATTCCCTTGCTCGCAGGAAAAGGATTTTTTTCATAAAAAGTTCTGAGGAATGTGGTGCCGCCAACGTCTTGCTTCACGTTGCGTTCCGCATGAATCCCTTCGGCAAGAATTTTAAAACCAGCTTTCTTCAGCGCACTCATGTAGTTGCTGTACACTTCGAGCAGCGTGGTTTCACCTTTCAAGATATAGTAGATGCGCGTAAACTTACCTTCGGTTTTGAACCAGTCGTCAATTTTTTTGTAGCCCGTTTGCGGACCAACCGCAATATCGTAGGTTTTGAATTTCTGTTCTTCATAATAGCCAATCACCGAGCCGGGATAGCGGGTAATCAACGGGTGATCTTTGCTTCCGGGAATATCCTGCGCCTTAAGAGCAACTGAAATCAAAACAATACTGCAAAAGAAAATTAATGCGTTTTTCATCAATCGATTTTGTACTTAAAATGATAAAACTTTTATATTCTTCCAAACGGAAAGCTGCTGCACAATGGCAGCAGCCTTCTTCGCCCATCCGCAAAGCCCTATGCTCAGCGGACGAACAAGGACTTTGAAAACAGCGGTCTGCCTGCGGCATCCGCAACATGAATAAGATAGACTCCGGTCGCCACGTCAGGCAAGGCGCAGGTGAATTGTTTTTCGCCAGAAGAGTAATTCCCCAGCAATTTACCTTCCGCGCTGATGAAGCTGATGTGATGATTTCCCGTATTTTCAAACTCAAACTGCGCAGTTCGTGCAATAGGGTCATAAATCATACGCAAGGATGATTCCGGCAGCCCGTCAAAAATTCCCGTGGTTTCATCAAAGATGAAGCACTTCACCGAGCCGGTGGCTTCGTTCCCTAAATATTCGCGCCCGCCTGAAATCAGGTAAGTACCGCTTGCAATCGGTGAAACACTGTGCAGGTCGGTGCCCGTAAAGTTGTGTCCGGTTTGATATGCCCATTGACCGTTGGCAGGGTTATAGATTTCGAGAATGATGTCCTGAAACGTGTTGCCGATAGTGAAAATCGCCACGCGTCCGTCACTGAGCGGCATCAGCGGACAGCCGATACGAGCAGTATTGAGCGAACCTGTGGATGAAAAAGTATTCGTTGCCGGGTCGAAAATTTCGCACATACCGCTTGTAGCGCCTCCGGCAACGAGCACTTTGCCGTCAGGCAGCAACGCCAGCCCTGCGCTGGCATAGTCGTCAGCAAGCGGATTGTCAGTGGTGTCGGGATTCAACCCGTTGAAAACAAATGCCCAGTTGGAATAAGGACCATCCTGGCTGCCCACGCATAACACGCGTCCGTCATTCAGTTCAATCAATTCAGGTAACTCAGGGAAGCGCCAACCAGCGTTTTGAAATTCATGCAGCGTCCAGTTTGCGCCATCCACGCTTGATTCAAAACGCACATGTTCGAATCCCACAACAATAATTATTGAATCCTGAATTACAATGGCGTCAATGCCTTGTCTTCCATAATTCAGGTGTCCTATTTGTGTCCACGTGTCGGCAACCGGGTCATAACGTTCCACGGAGGTCATCGAGTTGTTATTTTCATTCCAGCCTCCTATTGCGAGCACTTTTCCATCGGGCGTCAGCACCGAGGCAAAATCTGTGCGCGCCACATTCATGCTTGTAGCAGGCAACCACTGCTCGTTCGCAGGGTCGAAAAGTAGGCATGAACTATACACAATGGGCTGGAATATACTGTCGTGTGTCATCCCCCCCATCACCAAAACTTTTCCGTTTGGCAGCGTGACGGATTCATGTCCCGCCCGCTTCGCGGGTAGGTCGGTGGTGGGGCGAATCATTTGAGCGCTCACATTCTGCAATGCAAGCAGCAGCAGAGCGCAGCATATTGTTGCGCACCTGCGGATTTGGTTTTTGTGTAGCATAGGGCTTTGTTTTCATTCAGACAAAAGTATTTTCAGCCCTGATGAATTGCAAGGAGAAAAAACTGAGGTTGTGATGGAGAAATCTTATCCACCCTCTCCAAAGGCAGAAAGAGGCGAAAGTGTAACACGAAGGTTCCGATTAAAGTAAATCAGCGCAATCGGGAAATCAGAAATAATCAGCGGTCAGAAGTTCGGTTTCAGCGGGTGCTCTTTCTTGTAGTATTCGCGTATCACTTCAATGGCTTCGTCAACGGTTTCGACCAAAGAGATGAGTTGCAAATCGTCTTCGTGAATGTTGTTGAATTTTTTCTGCATGGTGCCGCTCATCCACGAGAGCAGCCCTTCCCAGTAGTCTTTACCGATGCAGATGATGGGGAAGCGGTCAATCTTGCGGGTTTGGATTAACGTAAGACATTCAAAAAATTCATCCATCGTGCCGTAGCCTCCGGGAAACAGTACAAATGCCTGCGCGTATTTCACGAACATCACTTTGCGGCAAAAGAAAAACTTGAATGTGATGAGCTTGTCGTAATCAATAAATTCATTCGGCTCCTGCTCGAAAGGCAAATCAATATTCAGTCCGACCGATTTCCCTCCGCTTTCGCGGGCGCCTTTGTTGGCAGCCTCCATGATGCCCGGCCCGCCACCGGTAATGACGCCATAACCTTCATCCGTCAGTTTTTTCGCCAGTTCAACAGCCATGTCATAAAATTTATCTCCTGCATATGTCCGTGCTGACCCGAATATCGAAATACAGGGCCCGATTTTGTTCAGCTTTTCGAACCCCTCCACAAATTCCGACATGACTTTAAAAATCTGCCACGAGGACTGAGCTTTCAGTTCGGTAGTCCAGCTTTTCTCCTGCTGCGGCAGTCTGATTCGTTTCTCCATATTGATTTTATTTAATTCCGGCAAATGTTATCCAATCCAAAGACTTAGTTAAAATTATCCCGAACTCTTGCCTTCCTGCGCAATGTTTATCACCACGTTCCCGATTTTCTGTCCCGTCAAAACGTATTTATAAGCGTCAACAATTTGTTCCAGCGGGTAATAACGGTCAATCACCGGCTTGAACCTGCCGGTTTCGACAAGCTTCCCAAGAAAATTAACATCGTCTTTGGTGATTCGCGGAAGCGGGAACAACACTTTTTTGCCACCCAACAATGGCGTAACAAGAGCTAAGAATGGATTTTGAGACATGGGGCCGAGTTCCGTTGACATATAGACGCCTGTTCTTTTGAGCAGCGTCCTGCACTTTCCAAACGTGCTTTTGCCGACCGCATCGAACACCACGTCAAATGTCTGATTCAATTTTGTGAAGTCTTCCTTCATGTAATCAACCACCACATCCGCACCGAGTGATTTCACCAGCGCAATATGTTTCGTGCCGCAGACCGCAGTGACAGTTGCGCCCAGATATTTGGCAAGCTGCACTGCTGCCGAGCCAATGCCGCCAGTCGCACCATTAATCAGGATGTTTTGCCCGCTTTGAATTTTAGCCGCGCGGATGTCGCACAGGGCATAGTGCGCGGCTTCAGTGATGGGAGCAGCGTCCCTGAAGGAAAGACCGGGCGGAATGATCCCAATGGCGCCATCCTCCGGAAAGAGCATATACTCCGCATGCGCTCCGAACCGGACATCATTGAAGCCGAACACTCTTTCCCCTACCTTAAACGATTTAACCCCTTTACCGATCGCTTCAATTTCTCCGGCAAATTCGCAGCCCAGCGTTGGATACTTCGGTCTGAAAAATCCGGTGAAGAATCTGATAATGAAATATTCGGCTGTAAGAAATCCGCAATCTGTCCGGTTTACCGTTGTGGCATGAACTTTTATCAGCACATCGCTGCTGCCGGGAACAGGTTTCGCAACTTCTTTGACCTGAAGAACTTTTTCAGGCGATCCATATTCGGTGTTGACGGCAGCTCTCACAGTGACTGCTTGCTTCTTGAAATCATCCACAACCCGGCAAATATCAGTATTCCATTGAATATGAGAATCTCATTGCCGATTTTGTAGCCGCTAAAAAAATCGGCAGAATATAAATCGAGCAGATAGCAAACAGCCGGAGATACAATACACACGACAGGCACCAAACTATCGCGCACGATGCGTTTGGTGAACAAACCAAATGCGTAAAGCCCCAGCAAGGGACCATACGTGTAGCCTGCCACTTTCAGTACGGTGTCAATAATCGCCTGGTCGTTCAGCAATTTAAACAGCAGAATCACCAGCAGCAGGATGATGGCAAATGCAAGCATGATGCCGTGACGCAGTTTTGTCTTTTGCTGCTCCGAAAGTTTTTTGTCAGCATCCGCATGAAGAAAATCAATGTAGAACGAAGTAGTCAATGTGGTGAGCACAGAATCAGCGCTGGAGAAGGTTGCCGCTGTAAGCCCGATGATAAAAAACAGCCCGGCAACGGTGCCGAGATGCTGTAAAGCAAGCAGTGGAAATAAATCGTCCGTCTTTTCCGGAATGGCTATTCCCTTTGAATTTGCATACGTGTAAAGCAGCACGCCCAGCGACAAAAAGAAAATGTTCACAATCACCACCACGATGCTGAACCAGCGGATATTCTTTTGAGCATCTTCCAATGTGCGGCAACTCAGGTTTTTCTGCATCATGTTCTGGTCAAGTCCCGTCATGGCGATGGCGATGAACATGCCTCCGAAAAACTGTTTCGGGAAAAATGACTTCGGCTGCCAGTCCCAGAAAAATGTTTTGGAGAGTTCGCTGCTTTTTACGGTGGTGATTAAATCAGCCAGACCCAAATCAAGTTGTGTCGCAATGAAACCGATGGAAAGAATCACTCCTGAGAGCAGCGCAAGCGACTGAAAGGTATCTGTCCACACCAATGTTTTGATGCCGCCCTGAATCGTGTAGGCAAGCATCAGCACGATGATGAGCAGCACTGAGAGCCAGAACGGGATTCTGAAATAATCAAACACGAAAATCTGCATCACGCCTGCGGCAAGGTAAAGCCGCGCTGCCGCACCCAGCGTTCTTGACACGAGAAAATAAAACGAGCCTGTCTTTTCCGACCACTTCCCGAAGCGCTGATTGAGGTAAGAATAAATCGAAGTGAGATTGAGCCGGTAATACAGTGGCAAGAGGATTTCAGAAATCACGAGATAGCCGAACAGGTAGCCGAATACTAATTGCAGGTAAGAAAATTTCGCAGCACCAACGGAACCGGGAACGGAGATAAACGTAACGCCCGAAAGCGAATCTCCGATCATGCCGAACGCAACAGCATACCAGGGCGATTTTTTTTCACCGATGAAAAATCCTTTCGCTCCGGCATCCTTCCCGGTCACACGCGAAATCAGCAGCAGGATGAGGAAATAGCCTCCGAGAAAAAGGAAAATCTGGTACGGTGAAAGATTCGGATGCATTGCTGATTTGCCGGTGACTCAATGAGTCAATATGCGAATTTGATGATTCGCTTCCATTGGCGCATCACCATATTGTCACATCTGAGATTCATTTTGTATTTCTGTTAGCACATTCAATAGCGCAAGCTTCTATGCTGCAAGAAGCGCAGCCTAAGTTATGCTGCGTGGGTGTGTGAGCTATAGTTTCCTTCATCTTCTCTATGTCGTGGGAGCCGCGACCGGTGAACAATTGCGGTTATGGCGACCACCTTCCCTTTTTTCGATAGAGGAAATACCGAATAGGAATTTCCTGATGAAGGACCTTTGAGTTTCCTTCAAATTCAAAAAGGATAAGCCCAACAAAACGGGGATATTGATTTCTCCGAAAAAAGGATCGTGGTTGAAATTGGCGACATCGGCTTGTTCGATGAGTCGCTGATCAAGGAGAAAGTTTCAAAAGAGATAAAAGACATCATCAAGGAAAAGCAAAAAGGCGGAATGGGATTGAAGCTCATCTACTCCATCATGGATATTGTCACCTTCTACACCAAAGACAACAAGAGCTACTGCATGATGGTGAAGCTGTTTGGGTGATTATCTCATCAAACTCACCCAGAACATATCTCTAATCTTCCGTCAGCCATTTCCAACACATAAATTCCTTTAGTTGGGGCAAACACCGAAGAAAGAAAGAATCTTACGAAGATTTGTAATTTTACCTTATTACAAGTAAGGGAAGCTTTGTTTATAAGCATTGTTACTACCAATTTTAAAATGAAGTACGTAAGCTTAATAACATTACTTCTTACAGCGAACCACGGACTGACTCAGACGAATACCTTGTTCGGTAAATATCAGTCAGGTCATTACTTCATCAACTTCATTTCTGACAGCACATTGGAATTTAATGTAAACAGCGGGGGATGTCTGACTTATGACTTATATGGTTATGGAAAATACAAAATTATTGAAGACAAAGTAGAAGTTCGCACTATTAAGTCTGACAGTGAATTTGATTCCAAATACCAGGTAGTGAAGGACTTGAATGATTCCAAACGGGTTGTAATTCTGATTGAGGATGGGAAGTCTGAACCGCTTGCCTACTGCAATGTTTTACTAAAAAACCGGAACTCTGATGAACTTATTGTCGGTATGGCCTCAAATGAAATAGGAATTGCGATTTTCGATAATCTTTCTCTATCTCAAATTAACGAATGTTTCATCGAGGTAACATCTCTGTGGTCTGCTTTTGAAATTCCACTTTCTGAAGTTATTGGAAAGTCTATCAAAGTGACTTTAAGTTATCACTTGGTTATTCAGAACGAGAGAGTGGTTTTCAATATCAAGGCAGACAGTAACTCTATCGAGACTTCTGGACCGGAGTTTATTGACCGAAAAGTGAATCGCAAGCCGGAATTCAGATGGAAGACAAGAGTAGTATTTACAAAATGGCCTTGGAATTGGAATTTTAAGAAAGCTAAACACTTCCACGACTCCGAGTCGACTTTATTTGTGAGGCAGTAAATCTAGCGATAAACACTCCTTCAAACATGCGGGATGAAAATTTCATTATTTAAGGTGCATCTCACGCATGTAGTGCATCGGCAGGGAAAGTGAATCAACCCTCAACCCGTGAACGATTTATCGCATCACACTTACCCTAAACACATGCCTGCTGTCACTCGCAGTCACCTCTACCACATAAATCCCTTCCGGCAAATTTGTGCTCCATGTGAAATGGTGAACACCTGCCGCTTGTGAGGTCTTTTCGAGGAGTCTTGTTTTTCTTCCCAGAATATCGAGCACATCAATTGCAACATCAGCATTTTCGGACAAATAATAGCGAATCATCGTTTCATTATTAAATGGATTCGGATAGATATTCAATCCTAAAGATTCGCTGTTCCGTTTGCCGATGGAAGCAGCCCTTTCTGCCAAAGCGTAGATGCTGTCGCAGTAAACGCATGAATCGCTGTTATCAGCGGCATAAATCGTAACGCAAGGCATGTAATAACCATCCTCGGAATAGCCGTGCGAAGGGTTGGGGTCGGTGGAAGTGGCGCCATCGCCAAAATCCCAATGATAATTGGCGGAAGAGTCCGGTGTTCCTGCTCCCGGATCTGAAAAATCCACAACGCCTGTTGAGGAGTCAGTGTTCCACCCGAAGTTGATTCCACACGGGTTGAAAAAAATGCTGTCGGTATAAACGAATTCGCAATAGGTGGTTGAGCAATCGAGCAATGAATCATAGATGGTGAGGCAAACCGTAAATCCCTTTTGAGAGGTGTCCGTGAACACATGATAAGGATTCTGCTCTGTGGAAGTGGCGCCATCGCCAAAATCCCACTGCCAGTCTGTTACTAAACCGGGCGTATTCGGTCCGGAAGAATAGTCGGTAAATTGAATGTTCGTGAGTGACGTGTCATGCGCATATCCGAAATAAGCATAGCAGAAAACCGGGAAGATCATGCTGTCGGTGGAAATCCATTCGCAGTAAGTGTCGCTGCACGATTGCGCGGAATCTGATATCGTGAGGCACACCTCAAATAATGTCCTGGTTGTATCCGTGAAATTATGATAGGGATTTTGATCCGTTGATGCAGTTCCATCACCAAAATCCCATTGCCAGTTGGAGCCGGTGCCGGTAAAGTCGGAGTAACCATAGAATTGAAAGCCGGTCAGCGATGCATCCTGAGTGTAGAAAAAGCCTGCCTTGCAAACATCCACCCAGCATTCTCCGGGATAATAAGACGTGACGCCATGCTGGTATAGCGCCTCGCAGGAGTTGCTGTAAGTTACACCGTCACACCCGCACACAGGGTCGTAGATTCTCACGCATGCCATTGTGGTGTCAATAATGGCGCTGTCAATGCACGAACTGCTCCCCGCGTAAATGTCCTGGCAATAAGTCTCGGAGCAGTTGACCGCAGAGTCAGTAACCGTTAAGCAAACGGTGTAAATTCCGGCAGAGGAGTATGAATGTACCGGAGTTTCATCCGTGGATGTAGCGCTGTCTCCAAAATCCCATTGCATATCCTGAACAAAACCAAACGATGAGCCGGTGAAGTAAACCGTCAATGGAGCGGTTGGATCGGAATAAAAGCTGAAATAAGCGTAGCAACCCCAATCAGGAAAACATTCGCCCTGCGCCCACGAAGTGACGCCACCGCCATAAATTGCCTCGCATGTATTCCCATAGGTAACGCCATCGCATCCGCACACGGGGGCATAAATCATGGGACACATTCGGGTTGGATCAATCTGCGAACTGTCAACGCATGTTCTGCTCAGGAAAACATAATCGCAATAGTGCCCGGTGCATCCCATTGCGGGATCGGTAACAGAGAGGCAGGCATAAAAAATGTTCCCTGCAGAAGGATTGTAAGTATGATGCGGGTCTTGCTGGGTTGAAGAGGTGCTGTCGCC
The DNA here is from genome assembly GCA_964502525.1 of uncultured Chitinophagaceae bacterium. GTDB lineage: Bacteria > Bacteroidota > Bacteroidia > Chitinophagales > CAIOSU01 > DATLYB01. The sequence goes on along the minus strand of CAZCXH010000080.1, from coordinate 10,392 downwards.
AAAATCCCAGGCATACTGGAGATTCGTTCCGAAAGAACGGCTGTAAAACTGCACCCCCGTTCCTGCCGAATCCAATTCAGAGAAAAATAACGCTTCGCAAGGTGGCGGTCCCTGGCATGCGCCCGGAATCCATGAAGTGACGCCACCGAAATACTGCGCTTCACAATCGTTGCTATAGGTAACCCCGTTGCATCCGCACACGGGATCATAAACCGCGGGACAGGCAACCGATGGATCAATCAAAGTCTGGTCAATGCAGGATTGTGAAAAGGCAGCAGAGAAAAGCAGAAGCAGAGTTCCAATAAGTAAGGGGGAACGTTGCATGAATGTAATTTTTACCGAAAGTTAGAGAATCTTGATGGGATTACGATAGACAGCAATAAAATGGTTGCCTGCTCTTTAAACTTCTCTTTAACCTTTTTTAACTTGACACAAAAACAGATATTTTTTTATTTTTGCCCCCGCTTTTATGCAAGGCATGAACATCAGGGTTGAAGGATTGACGAAAACATACGGACCGCAGCGCGCGGTTGACAACATCTCCTTCGAGGTGAAGCCGGGTGAGATTCTCGGTTTTCTCGGACCGAATGGTGCGGGCAAAACCACCACCATGAAAATCATCACCTGCTACATGGCGCCATCGTCAGGCAGGGCGTTTATCGGTGATCTGAATGTGTTGGAGCATCAGGAGGAGGTGAAAAAGAAGATCGGTTATCTCCCCGAAAACAATCCGCTCTACACTGACATGCACGTTATCGAATATCTTGAATTCATGGCGGGGCTGCAAGGTGTTCCGAAGTCGGCCACGAGGGACCGCATGATCGAGATGGTGCGCAAATGCGGATTGGACGCAGAGAAGCACAAAAAAATCGGTGAGTTGTCGAAAGGATACAGGCAAAGGGTTGGACTCGCACAAGCGATGATTCACAACCCTGATGTGTTGATCCTCGATGAACCCACCACAGGACTTGACCCCAACCAGATTGTTGAAATCCGAAAGCTGATAAAAGATTTGGGAAGAGAAAAAACTGTGATCCTCAGTACGCATATTTTGCCGGAAGTGGAAGCTACGTGCGACAGGATTCTCATTATCAGCAATGGGAAAATTGTGGCGGACGGCTCGCCTGAAACTTTGCGCAAGCAGGCGCAGGGACAAGAAGTGCTGAAGGTGACGATTGAAGGAAGCGAGGCGAATTCGATTATCAAAGGATTGCAAACGCTTGACTCGGTGGCATTGGTTGATCCGATTCAGGATAAATTATCTTCATTCACGATTCAAAGCAAACCAAACGCCTCATCGCGCAGAGCGCTGTTTGAATTGTGCGTGAAAAATCATTGGGTGTTAACCGAACTTACTCCCCTCGAAACGAAGCTCGAAGATATTTTCAGAAACCTGACGATGAATTAAATTATGTTTACGGTTTACATGTTTACTGTTTACGGTTCGAAGTTCTCGATTCAAAGCTCAAAGTGGAACGGACACAGGACTTCAGAAGTCAACTGCAAACCAACCGTAAACCGTAAACCGTAAACATGTAAACCATGTCCGCCATCTGGATCATAGCAAAAAGAGAACTCGTATCGTTTTTCGATTCGCTGGTGGCTTATGTGCTGCTGGTGGTGTTCCTGGGCATGAGCGGCTTCTTCACATGGATTTATGGCGCGGACATATTCCTGAGAGGACAGGTGACGCTCGAACCGTTTTTCGGTGTGGCATACTGGACATTGTTCTTTTTCATCCCCGCCCTCACCATGCGCATGCTGGCGGAAGAAAACCGCACGGGCACCATTGAATTGCTTCAAACAAAATCCGTCAGTGACTGGCAGATTGTTTTCGGGAAATCACTCGCCTGCCTGTTGCTCATTTTGATTGCGCTCGTTTTCACCTTACCTTATTATTATACCCTCACCACGCTGGGCAATGTTGACCATGGAGCTATCTGGTGCGGCTACCTCGGATTGATTTTGATGAGTTGCGTTTACATCAGCATCGGCATGTTTGCCAGCAGCATCACCAACAATCAAATTGTAGCTTTCCTGGTGTCGCTGCTCATCGGGGTTTTCTTCCTCATCATTTTCGATGTGCTGTCGTCCGGTTCGTCCGGGATGGTCGCAGACATCCTGCACTACCTCAGCATGACCACACACTTTGAATCCATCTCGCGAGGGGTGATTGACACGAAAGATGTTTTGTATTTCCTACTCTTGTCATTTGCGGGATTGGTGTTTGCTGAAAATGTTCTGACCAAAAGAAATATTATCGGCTGAAGATGAAAAGGAGCGCGCTTCAAATGAGGATATTGCTGGTGGCGGTTATCGTCATCCTCGTGGGATTTATTTCCACCCGCTTTTCAATGCGCCTCGATTTCACGGGCGACAAGCGTTATACGCTGAGCAAAGCAACGCGCGATATTTTAAGCAACCTCAAAGAGCCGGTTACCGTCACCGCCTATTTCTCAAAAAACCTTCCCCCCAACGTTGTCGAAACGAAAAATGACTTCAAGGATTTATTGGTGGAATATGCCAACCGCTCCAACGGAAATGTAGTATATGAGTTCATTGACCCAAGCGAAAAGGAAGAGTTGGAACAGCAGGCATTGCAATCAGGCATTCAAACGGTGATGATCAACGTGCGCGAAAAAGATGAGATGAAGCAACAAAAGGCTTATTTGGGCGCGGTGTTGAAGATGGGCGACCAGAGCGATGTGATTCCATTTTTACAGCCGGGAGCTGCGATGGAGTATGCCCTTTCGTCAAGCATCAAGAAGCTTTCGGTGAAGGAAAAGCCCAAGATCGCTTTTTTACAAGGACAAGGCGAGCCGCCTCTCGAAGAAATGCAGCAGGTGAGAACCGTTCTGTCAGTGCTCTATGACGTTTCAACCTACACGATTAACGATACGGCAGCGATTCCTAACACATACAAAACGCTTGTGATTGTTGCTCCTGAAGATTCTTTCAGCCCGATTCATTTGCAGAGGCTGGATGAGTTCATGTCAAACGGTGGGAATCTGCTGCTGGCGCTAAACCGCGTAAATGGCGACTTCAGCACCAGCCAGGGAAGCCCGGTCAGCACAGGGCTTGAGAACTGGTTGAGTCAAAAAGGGATTTCAGTTGAAGATAAATTCATATTGGATGCGCAGTGCGGCACGGTAACAGTGCAGCAGCGCCAGGGTTTTTTCACAATGCAGACGCCCGTGCAGTTTCCTTACCTGCCATTGATTTCCACGTTTGCAGATCATCCCATCTCCAAAGGATTGGAGCGCGTGCTGCTGCCGTTTGCAAGCCCCATCACGTACGCGTTTTCAGATTCTTCCATCAAGGCTACTGCTCTTGCTAAAACTTCAAACAAAGCAAACACAGAACCAGGCAGCACGTTTTTCAACGTGATGAAAAACTACACCAACAATGATTTCCCGCTTTCATCACTGCCTGTTGCTGTTGCGGTGGAAGGAAAAATCTCCGGGACCAGATCAACGAAAATGGTGGTGTTTGGCGATGGCGACTTTGCCGTGAACGGGCAGGGACGCGAGTACCAGCAGTTGCAGCCCGATAATGTGAGCTTTTTTGTAAATGCGGTGGATTGGCTTTCTGATGACACCGGACTGAATGAACTGCGCACGAAAGGCGTTTCATCGCGTCCCATCAAAGCAGATGATTTGGACGACAGTAAAAAGACAATGATCAAATACGGCAACTTCCTCGCGCCCATCCTGCTTATCATCGTTTATGGTTTCGTAAGGATGCAGATGCGCAGAAAGAAGCGGATGAAATGGATGGAGGAGCGTTATGTCTAAATTTTCCAACCTAAAACTGCTGCTGATTCTTGGCGCGCTGCTCGCGGTGATTGCGGTGGTGAAATTTTTGGATTCCAAGAAAGGTGAGCGCAACTTCCGAAGCGAACTGGTGAGCATTGACACCAACAAGGTATCAGCGGTTTACATTTATCCGAAATCGAAAAAAGGCTCTGAAGTGAAACTGTTCAGCGAAGGCGGAGAATGGAAAGTGCGCCTGAATGAGAGCAAAAATCAAACTGTAGATGATTCACGAATCTCCGGTTTGTTCAAAACACTCACCGGCATCAAGCCTACGCGCCTCGCAGCAAGAAGCGCTGATAAATGGAAGGAATTTGAAGTGGATACATCGGGAACGAGAGTGAAGGTGAATGAAGGCGACAAGAAAACTTTGGACGTTATCATTGGCAAGATGAGTTTCTCTGGCGGCAGAAATGTTGAAACATTCGTACGCTTGGAGGGCGAAGATGAAACATACGCGGTGGATGGCTATCTAGAAGGAACATTCAACTCAGGAGCTGATGAATGGCGCAACAAAACCCTGATCAAAGGTAACAAAGACGACTGGAAAAAATTGTCGTTCTCGCTTGCCGACACCATGCGGTATCAACTGACTAACCGGGATGGAAGCTGGCTGCTGGATGACGCTCCCGCTAACCAGCAGGAGGTGACGAATTACCTTAATTCAGCATCCATGATGATGGGCAGCATGTTTGCCGATGAAGTTGATCCCGCGACTCTTGGAACTCCCCAATATCTTCTGGAGATTGACGACAGCACCGGCAGCATCGCCAAGGTGGAGGCATTTGTTCTGGGCGATAAAAAAGTGATCCGTTCTTCGCAGAATACTGACAATCTGTTCAACGGCTCCGGAGTATTCGAACGAATTTTTGCGGACAGGTCGAAGTTTATGCCGGTGTCCGATACGGCAGCGGTCAGCAGGTAATGCCTTAAGTTTGGGGTTCCGACCTTCTCTTCTTGACTCAACTTTCCACCAAAACAGCGTTCCGGCTTTTCGCCTTTGGCGCATCAATTTCCTTACTGGCATCATCGTGCGCCAACATTGTTACGCCAGCGGGCGGACCGAAAGACACGCAGCCGCCCAACGCGGTTTCGGCAACTCCTGAAAACCTTTCCACCCGTTTCAGGAGCAATAAAATCACCATTGAATTTAATGAATATGTGAAGCTGGAAAATCCTTCGCAGGAGATTATCATTTCGCCCGCTATCCTTCCCGAGCCGAAAATCCATGTGAAGGCAAAAAAGCTGGAGATTGAATTGAAGGATGCCCGGCTTGATAGCAACACCACCTACACCATCAACTTCGGAGAGTCGCTGAAAGACGTGAATGAATCAAACGTATTGAGCAATTTTCAATTCGTTTTTTCAACCGGAGATGTTCTGGATTCATTATCGGTTTCAGGAAAAGTGATGACGGCTCTTGATGACAAGCCTGCCGCAAAAGCGCTGGTGATGCTTCACAAAGACCTTGGCGACAGCGCGCTGCTGAAGGTACGGCCTTATTATTTCACTAAAACCGCTGAGGATGGCAGCTTCAATTTCAGCCATCTTGGCGGTGGCGCGTATCGTCTTTTTGCGCTGAAGGATGAAAATTATAACTACATCTACGACCTTCCGGATGAGGAAGCGGCTTTTATGGATGCAGCATTGACCGTTGACTCGAATGTGGCAGGAATCAGGCTGAATCTGTTTCGCGAGGATAGGAAAATGCCGCTCAAACGAATCGGGATGGACGATTCCCGGCAGGGATTTGTCAGGCTCGTTTATTCAGGGAGCGTTGATGAACTTGCGGCAACTTCGTTTGAAGACGGCAATCCCGTTGCTGTTATAGAATACAATGGAACACGCGATACGCTGCTGGCATGGTACACAAGACCCGTTGCCGGTGACAGCCTCAGGCTGGTGGTTAACAAAGACAGCATCGAAAAGATAACCGTCCGGAACATGCCGGCCCATGCCGATTCGCTGAAAAGCATCTTTTCAAGGTTCGCCTTCGCCTCGCGCGACAGCATGATAGGAACAGAAGGCGCGGTTGCTGCCGTAATGAATCATCCTGTAAAAACAATCGCGCCCGAAAGGATAATTGTGGCACAGGATTCTCCCCGTGCGGAAATCAGGCTCGTGCAAGCCAGGCTTTCTGACGAAGGCGCCAGACGGGCGCTGTTTGATTTCCCAAGAAAGCAAAAAACCGGCTACACCATCACCTTGCTGCCGGGAGCGTTAACCGACTATTTCGAAACGATCAACGATACTCTTGCGTTGAAAATGAGAACAAAGTCGGATGAAGATTACGGCTCGCTCACCGTTTCGGTCAGCGGAGAGGATGGGATGAGTTACATTCTGCAAATGGTTGATGTGAACAATGGCGATAAGATAAAAGAGCAGGCTTTTGCCGGCTCCGTAAAAACTGAATTTAAAAAGATGCTGCCGGGCTCTTATGAAATAAGGATAATATATGATGCCAACTCCAATGGCAAATGGGACACCGGAAACTACATGCAGCGCAGGCAGCCTGAGCGGGTATATGCGCACCCGGAAAAGATCAACGTGAGGGCTAACTGGGAGATGGAGGCGGAGTTGAACCTGCGATAAATCTTCTGAACCTCACCACTCTCCCGCATATCGAAGCGTCACTTCCTTTGCCGCATGTTGAAGATAATGATACCGCAGGCGGATGATCTGCCTGATGTGGAGGTAGTCATGCGCGAGCCAGTTGGCGAGGAACATTTCCGCACTCAGGGGGCCGAACTTGGGATGATGATGGGCGCTCTTCCATGCGGGGTCTTTCAAGGCGTGCAGCCACGCAACTGACCGCTCTCTTTCGGAGAGGAAATTGCTTACTTTTTTATTAAAATCCTGCTCGATGTATTTGCGTGATGCCACCCAGCCTTCCGGGTCAATGGCCGGCAGCTCTCCCTGCGGAGTTTCAAGCGTGTGTTTCAACCTTGCCCGGAAATCTTCGCGCTCTTCGTCATAAAGATGGCAGGCCATTTCGAGAAGGCACCATTTTTTCTCAGCCGGACGCCATGTGATTTCCGAAAGATCGCTTGCGGACAAAAGACCTGCGAAGGTGTTGCGGTTAGCGTCAAGCTGGGCGATAATGTGAGGATGATTCATAATGGAAGATAAAGGATGGTTTATATACCATCGGTACACAGGTTTTCGAACTTGTACCGAATAGTATCCGATGGTATATCCCGATCACAGTTCGTTTTTTACACTTGTTTCGGGATAATTCCCTTCCATTCGTCAATCGAGCTTCCTTCACTGCGGCATCACCGCACCGCTCTGCATCTCGGTGAAAATTCTTCTCAACTCATCTTCCGTCTGCTTGTCTTTATAGAAATTGGCTACGCGCGCAAGCTCCTGCACCACCGCCAATGACTGCTGCGTGGCCCGTTTGGCGCCCGGGTCAAACTCGAGCATGTCGGTGTTATACCGCAGCTCCTGCATGTAAACACCGGCAAGCTGCCGTGCGAGGTCTGCGGCTTTGGCGTTGTCGCCCAGCTTGTAATAATATTCCGGGAAGCGCACCACGAAGATGTTATAAGGAACCGTCTGCCTCGGCATCACCGCGATGCACCGGTCAATGGCTTTTCTCGCCTCTTCTTTTTTACCCTCGTCAATCAGCGTTTCCACCAGCCTTGCGAAGTTGCTCCGCAGGTTCATCGTCATGCGCAGGATGTTTTCATCGAGGTAAAGCGGGTTGGGAACAACTGATTTAATGCTTGCCCCCGCGCTGAACGCAGTGTCGCCACCGTTGAACTCCGACAACTCATATTCCGTCACGTTAAACTGTTTTGCGATGGATTTCCTGGTATCACCTGATTTCACCGTATAAGAGACGGTGTCTTTCTTTTCGATGCCGCCCCACTTGAATTTGTTCATCACGTTGTCATACATGATTTCGGTGTTCACATAGCCGCCCTGCGAGCCGCGGTCTCTCTTCGACAGCACGGGCACGATGCGGTATGCCAGCCCCTCCAGTTGGAAATAATTCTGAAAGCCGAGGTACGCATCGGGCGCCACCGATACGGCAAAGTAGATGGGGCGCTCCCAAAGATTTGACGCGATGATATCCAAAACAATCAAATCGTTTTTCAAAAGGTTGTTCCTGCCGATGCTCACGTTCAACTCCTTCACGATCTGCGGATAAAGCGATTCCGTCACCACCTTGTTCTTAACCACCGCAGCAGAATCAACCGTTATCTTGAGCTTCTTGGTGGGCAGATAGTTGATGAACTCCCCACTCGACACCTGCACCTGGTACTTTCGTTCATCCGAAGCGATAAATTGTATCACATCCCTCAATTCCTGCGGCACATCCTGCGGCACCTTCTTGTTGTCATAATAGCGCGTTACATCGCGCTTGTTGCCGAGGTACTTGTCGGGCGTGTGGATGAGCTTCACGGGCGGAGCATCATTCAGCGCATATTTCAATTGCTCGATGTACCAATCAACACCCAGCAGGCTGAGGTTCACCACGCGCACATCTGTTCTGATGCCCTCGACCTCCTGCGCATACCACAGCGGATAAGTGTCGTTGTCGCCTTGTGTGAAGATGATGGCGTTGGGCGCGCATGACTCCAGGTAGTTGCGCGCGAAATCGCGTGCCGTATATCTTCCTGACCGGTCATGATCGTCATATCCGTCTTTTGCCATCAGCAGGGGTCCGGTGAGGCAAACAAGAAAGGCGATGCCGAGAGCCGCAACCGGAGCTATCTTGCTCCTTAGAAAATCAAAAATGGCAAGCACGCTGAATCCAATTAAAATGGTATAGGTAACAAATGAGCCAACCAAAGTGTAGTCACGCTCCCTTGGCTCGAACGGAGGAGAGTTGAAGAACACTATTTCCAGCAGGCCGGTGAACACAAACAGCGTGAGCACGATCATGAAATCGTTGGCGTCTTTCCGATACAGATAGACCGCGCCCAGCAGACCGAGGATGAATGGAATCATGTAAAAATGATTGCGGGCTTTGTTGTTCTTCAGGTCATCGGTAATGTTATCCATCGGTCCGATGCGCGCCTCGTCAAATGCCTTGAAGCCGGTGATCCAGTTGCCGTTGTTGTTGTCGAAACGCCCCTGTATGTCGTCCTGCCTTCCTGAAAAGTTCCACATGAAATAGCGGAACCACATGAACCCTATCTGGTAGTTGAGAAAGAAGCGGATGTTGTCAGCCATAGAGGGGTCTTCCTTCTCCTTCAGGCCGAGCATGGCGCGGTAGGCATCAACGTGGCGGTCGTCCTGCCAAGAGCCGAGACGCGGGAACACCATCATATCTTTTTCGTCAAACTTGTAATCAATCTTGTCGCCAATAACAATGTATTTGTCCTTGCCCTTGTAGTACCGCTTGCCTTTCTTGATGATTTCCGTAGGATAAGCATTGTAATGAGGGCCATACAGCAGCGGGCGGTCGCCATATTGCTCGCGGTTGAGATAGGATTGCAACCGGTAGATGTCGGCAGGCTTGTTCATGTCAATAGGGGGCATGGCAAGGGCGCGTATCACTACTACGGAATAGGTCGAGAATCCTATCAATATCATAATCATCGTGAGCACTGAAGTTTGCAGGTTGGCTGCGCTGAACCTGAATGTCAGGATATTCAGGTCGCCAATCCTGTGGACATAAAGCAGCGCCCCAATCAGCAGCAACACCAGCAGTACCCCAAAGAATATCGCCCCGCTGCCGAAAGGCAAGCCGAAATCATTCACGAACATCAGGTCGCAGGCGGCAAACAGGTTGATGAGCTTGCTCACCACGCCCACATACACGAACATCAGTATCAGAAAACCGGCAAACAAGGCGATGAGCGTTCCGAAAACGGTGGGTCTGTATTTTTTAAAATAATAAATCATCGCCATGGCAGGTATGGCAAGCAAGCTCATGAGGTGCACCCCCACCGACATGCCCACTGCAAGCCCCGCGAACACGATCCACTTGTCGCGGTAGCGCTCATCATCCGATGCTTCCCACTTCATGATGCACCAGAAAACGAAGATGATGAAGAAGGTGGAGAGCGCATACACTTCGCCTTCAACGGCTGAGAACCAATAGGTGTCTGAAAACGTGCAGGCAAGACCACCAATAACGCCCGTTGCTATCACGGCAACGATATCGGTGACGGAAGGCTCTTCCCCTTTTTTGAAAATCGCTTTCCTGGCGAAAGCCGTGATGACCCAGAACAGGAACAGCACCCCAAGGGCGCTGGCAAGGCCTGACATGAAGTTCACGAGAAAAGCCACCCGCGCGGGATCGCCTGCAAAAAGCGTTGCAATACGGTTAAGGATGATGAAGAAGGGCGCCCCTGGCGGATGCACCACTTCAAGCTTATAAGCCCCCGAAATAAATTCACCGCAATCCCAAAAGCTGGCGGTAGGCTCCAGCGTGGATGTATAGGTAATAAGCGCTATGGCAAAAATCACCCATCCCGTCACATTGTTGGCAAGCCTGTAGAGTTTCATTAAAAATTTATTTTAACAGAGGGGCAAAGTTAATAAAATAGTGAAGCGGGGGTTAGTGTTCGGCAGGGCAATCGCATCTAAATTTTAAGAATCTTGAGAAGGTAGTCTCTGTCCC
>CAZCXH010000079.1:0-21144 GCA_964502525.1 uncultured Chitinophagaceae bacterium | reverse complement strand
ACGGAATGGCGAACGAAAACGAACTCACCACCGTGAAGTTCCAGGCAGGCTCATTACCCGGAGGCATGTACTTCTGCCGCATGACCACCGAATCGGGCATGATGCAAAACAGGAAGCTGATGCTGGTGAAGTGAGCGCCTGAAGGCTTTCGAAAAAAACAAGAGGCTGTCGAGGTTTGGACAGCCTCTTTTTTTTTCACGATTATCCCGAAATCCGAACTTTCCTAACCTAAAATCATTTTTTACTATGAAGGTGGCTGCTCAACGGATCGTGCTTCCCGCAGGAACTTCCTCATTGGAGCTTACAAACGCCAGCTTTCCACCGGCATCTTCCGCCATCAGAATCATGCCGTGTGATTCGATGCCTTTGATTTTTTTCGGAGCGAGGTTGGCAACTACGCTCACTTTTTTGCCGATGATTTCTTCCGGCTGGAAAAATTGCGCTATGCCGGAAACGATGGTTCTCTTTTCAGAACCCAAATCAATTTGAAGCTTCAGCAGTTTGTCAGCTTTCTCCACTTTTTCGGCAGCGAGGATTTTTCCCACGCGCAAATCCATTTTGGAGAATTCATCATAGCTGATGGAGGGTTTGCCGTTCGTTTTTTCCGGTGGCGCAGTTGCCGTAGTTTGCTGTGAGCCTTTGTAGAGTTTATCAATTTGTTTTTGGATGATGTCGTCTTCAAGTTTCTCAAAAAGAATTTCAGCGGCATTCAGTTGGTGACCGGCTTGCAGCAGGTTTTGGTTGCTCGTTTCTACCCATGACAATTTCCTGTCCGCGATGTTCATCATCTTGCGGATGCGCGATGACGTAAATGGAAGAAACGGCTCAATCAAAACCGAGAGAGAAGCGATAAGCTGCAAATGCGCATTGAGCGTTTTTCCAACGAAAGGCTCATCCGTGCTGAATTTCTTCCACGGCTCTGCATCGGTCAGGCTTTTGTTCGCTGAGCGCACAACATCAAATACCGCGCTCAGCGCATCGCGGAATTTATATTCCGAAATAAATTGTTCAATGTTTTTCACCGCGTCAGGCAAGCCGCTGACTGCCGCTGCGCCAATGGCATCCGGCACTTTTCCTCCGTAATATTTATGTGTCAGCACCAACACCCGATTCACATAATTTCCCAGCGTAGCCACCAGTTCATTGTTGTTTCTCGCCTGAAAATCTTTCCACGTGAACTCGCTGTCTTTCGTTTCGGGCATAATGGAACACAACACATAGCGCAGCGCATCTTCTTTCCCCGGAAATTCATCAAGATACTCATGCAACCAGATTGCCCAGTTGCGGGAAGTGGAGAGTTTGTTCCCTTCGAGATTCAAGAATTCGTTGGCAGGAACATTTTCCGGCAAAATGTAATCGCCATGTGCTTTTAGAATGATAGGAAAAATAATGCAATGGAAAACAATATTGTCTTTCCCGATAAAGTGAACCAATTTGGTGTCGTTATTCATCCAATAGGGCTTCCAGTCGCGCTTGTTGTCAATAGCCCATTGTTTGGTGGCCGAGATGTATCCGATAGGCGCGTCCAGCCATACGTAAAGCACTTTGCCTTCAGCCCCTTTTACCGGCACTTTTACTCCCCAATCGAGATCTCGCGTCATTGCACGCGGTTGAAGCCCTCCATCTATCCAGCTTTTGCATTGACCGTAAACATTTGTTTTCCATTCTTTGTGACCTGCCAGAAGCCACTCTTTAAGCCATCCTTCATATTCGTTCATCGGCAGATACCAATGTGACGTTTCCTTCAGCACCGGTGGTTTTCCGCTGAGCATTGAAACGGGATTTATTAAATCTTTTGGATTCAGCGATGAGCCGCATTTTTCACATTGGTCGCCATAGGCTTTCTCATATCCGCATTTTGGACAAGTGCCGCTGATATACCGGTCGGCAAGAAACTGTTTGTTATCCTCATCATATAACTGTTTGGAGGTTTCCCTGGTGAACTTTCCTTTTTCATTCAGCGCTTTAAAAAAATCGCTGGCGGTTTCATGATGAAGTTCAGAGGTAGTGCGGTGATAGATGTCGAAGCTGATACCAAACCGCTGGAAGGTTTCTTTTATTTTCGAATGATATTTATCCACTAAAGCCTGAGGAGCAACTCCTTCTTTCCTGGCAAGCAATGCTATCGCAGTGCCGTGCTCATCCGAGCCGCAAACATAAACAACGTCTTTCCCTTTGAGTCTCAGGTACCTAACATAGATGTCCGCGGGTAAATAAGCCCCCGCAATGTGTCCGATGTGCAGCGGACCATTGGCATAGGGTAGGGCGGATGTGATTAAATATCGCTTAGGCTCTTTCACGAATCGAACTTTTTTAGCACCTTCGCGCAAAGTTAATGAAAGGGATACCATCCTGTTTTTGGCGCTTAGTCAAGCCGGCTTGGATGTCGGGCAACCAATGTTTACGGTTTACACGTTTACGGTTGTTGTTTCAACTGTAAACATGTAAACTGTAAAACTAATGTTACACGGTACGGAAGCACTTGACAAAGCTCCAGGTCGCTAAATCGAAAAGGTATGAAACCAACACGCGCGGTTACACCGCCCTACCTGCGGGCGGGTGATAAGGTGGGTATTGTCTGCACCGCCAGGAAAACCGGCAAGCCGGAGATTGACCATGCCGTCAGGAAGCTGAAATCATGGAAGCTCGATCCGGTCATCGGCAACTCGGTGGGCGTGTCGCTCAACCAGTTTGCGGGTGACGACTGGTTCCGCGCGCGCGATGTGCAATGGATGATGGAGAACCCCGAGATCAAAGCCATCTTCTGCGCGCGGGGCGGCTACGGCACGGTGAGGATCGTTGACAAGCTAAGCTATAAGCCGTTGGTGAAAAATCCGAAGTGGATGGTCGGCTTCAGTGATGTCACGGTGCTACATTCTCATATTCATTCGCAGTTGAATATTGAAACGGTGCACGGACCGATGGCGATTAACTTCAAAGCAAGCAGCAAGGACGCGTTGGACAGCCTGCGGGATGTGCTGTTCGGAAGGAAAGTCAGGTACAAAGTCAAAAGTCATAAGCTGAATGTGGAAGGCAGGGCGAAGGGACAGCTCGTGGGAGGGAACCTCTCCGTGCTTTACAGCATCAGCGGCTCGCGCTCAGACATCAGCACCGAAGGAAAAATCTTGTTCCTTGAAGACCTTGATGAATATCTTTATCATGTGGACCGGATGATGATGCAGATGAAACGCAACAACAAGCTGCGCAAGCTGGCAGGACTCATAGTTGGCGGATTCACCAAAATGAAAGACAACGAGGTGCCTTACGGCATGAACGCGCTCGAGATCATTCATGACCATACCAAGGATTATGGCTATCCGGTGGCGTTTGGATTTCCTGCCGGGCATATCAGCGACAACCGCGCATTGATCATCGGAAGAAAGGCGCAGCTTGCCGTTACAGGCGCAGGCAGCAGCCTCGAGTTTGCATAATGACGCGCAATGCATTCTTCACCAGCGGGCGAATCCTTGAGATTACAGCGGTTGTTTTCAGCATCGCCTACACGGTTCTCATCACGTATGAAAATATTTTGTGCTGGCCGTTTGCGATCGTTGCTTCCATTATTTTTATTTATCTTGTTTACAATAAGAGGTTGTTTGCGGAAACTGTTCTCCATGCGTTTTACCTGCTGGCTGCGGTTTACGGCTGGATTACCTGGGGAACGTCAGAAGATCTTCATGTAAACACCTATGGATTGAAGTTTAACCTCGCGCTCATCGTGGTCGGGTTGGCGCTGGTGGTGATTTCGGGTTTCCTGCTCAAAAAATTTTTCTCAGCGGCTCTCCCATACATTGATTCATTCACTGCCATATTCAGCTTCATGGCAACATACATGATGGCGCACATGGTACTGGAAAACTGGCTCTACTGGATCGTGATTGACAGCGTTTCGATTTTTATGTACGCCAAACGGGGGCTGCATATCGGGGCGGTGCTGTTTGCAATTTACACTGTGCTTGCTATTAATGGCTATATTCATTGGCTGAATGGGTGAGCTGATAAAAGTCGCAATCGTAGGTCCTGAATCATCGGGAAAAACTTTTCTTGCCGAAAAACTTTCGTTGCATTTTCAGTGCATCTGTGTGCCAGAATATGCGCGGGAGTATCTGGCGCACCTGAACAGACCCTACACGGAGGAGGATGTGGAGAAAATAGCGAAGGGTCAAATGCTGTGGGAAGATTCTGCAGTAAAAAGATCAAAATCGCTGTTAGTCTGCGACACCAACCTGCTGGTGATAAAAATCTGGATGGAGCATAAATACCGAAGTGTGCCAAAGTGGATTGACGAAGAAATTTCCAAACGGAAATATCATCTTCATTTGCTCACTGTCCCTGATATTCCCTATGAGGATGACCCGCTGCGGGAAAATCCGGAGTTGGGAGAATATTTTTTTGAGAAATATAAAGCGTTGCTGGAAAAGATTGGATTGACATACATAATTGTGAGTGGAAATGAAAGGCAACGGTTTAATCGTGCGCAGAATGCTGTCGGAGAAATAACCACTGCTTAAGAATCAGATGGTCTCTTTGATCGTTTTTATAACGAAATAATAAATAAACTCGGCATATTCAATAGCTTGTTCCGTTTCTTCATCGGAAGGTTCCTCATCGCTGCCCGGATATCGGAAGGCAATGCTGTAGCTGTTAAGAAAAAGAGTTTTGTCTATAATTTCACCGAATGATGATTCGAAATTTTTGCAAAACGTTGTTAAAATCTCAAGGTCATGCGTTTTGGACAAAGGTTGATTTTTGAAAATTAAAAATGATTTGAGCGATTTCTCGGCACATTGCTGTGCATGATAAACCGCTGTGGTTTTAATGGGAATACCAACTTCAAATAATTTTTTCGCGGAGCGTAAATCATCGAAAGAGGTCTTCAGCCATTGCTCATAAATTTCCATACAGCCTTGCGCCTTTTCTTTTTATTTTGTGACAAAGAGTGGAGTTATGGCTGGCTTGCTCCAGGAATTTCTTTTTCCTCATCACCATAATATCTTTGGAAATATTCAAGCCCGACAGCGCCTGCTGCCCCTTTAGCCCGAGCGGCTTGGGCAAATCGGCTTCATCGCTGACAACCACCAGCAAATCAACATCGCTTTCTTCATCCGGTTTGCCCCATGCGTAAGAACCGAAAAGGTAAATAGCCTCCGGCAGATATGCTCTCACCAATCTGTCTTTTACTTCCGATAAAACTTTTTCACTCAACATGAGTTAAAAATAGTCAATTTATCTTCAATGATTTTACAAGCTTGCTTGTGGTCCGGATGCGGTGTCACATCCATTTCTTCCGTTGGAGAAGGAAGGGGTGAGGCGATAAAAAGAGCAATTTTTAGAACTGTCCTTAAGTCAAATCCATGATGCAAAAGCGACTTATCAACTCAGCAAAAACGCCACATCCTCCCGTGTCAGTTTTTTGATGAATCCGGCATCTTCGCTGATAAGTTCATTGGTTATATCTTTTTTTCGTTCCTGCAACTTGAGGATTTTTTCCTCCACCGTGTCTTTGCAAATCATCTTGTAGGCGAAGATTTTACGCGTTTGCCCGATGCGGTGGGTGCGATCAATGGCTTGCTGCTCGGCAGCGGGATTCCACCACGGATCAACGACATACACATAGTCGGCTGCGGTGAGGTTCAATCCAACGCCTCCCGCTTTCAGCGAAACAAGAAACACTTTCACCGAGTCGTCATTCTGAAAACGCTCCACTTCTTCCCTGCGCTTTGCGGCAGGGGTGGAGCCGTCCAAATAGCAGTATGAAATTTTTTCATTGTCAAAGACAGCGCGAATCTGCGACAACATTTCGGTGAACTGCGAAAATACCAGCGACTTGTGGCTGCCCGTGTTTTCCTGCAGCTCGCGCAGCAGCTCGTCAATTTTAACGGATGGCGCTTTTTCAAAATTCTTGTCTTTCACCAGCGCTGGGTGATCGCAAATCTGTCTCATGCGCAGCAGCGCTTCGAGGATGAAGATGCCTGCCTGGTTCATTCCTACCTCGTCAATCTTGCGCAGCAGCGAGTCGCGGTAAAACTTGCGGTAGCTTTCATAAGCGCTGCGCTGTTCGGACTCCATCTCGCACCAGAGGATCGTTTCGGTTTTGTCAGGAAGATCGGTGGCCACCTGCTCTTTGGTTCTTCGCAATAAAAACGGATAAACGATTTTCCTAAGTTGAGCAGATGCCGTTTTATCGCCCTGCTTGTCAATGGGGTTGGCGTATTCCGTTTTGAAAAATTCGCGGTTGCCGAGCAAGCCGGGGTTGATGAAGTTGAATTGCGAATACAGGTCGAAAGTGTTGTTCTGCACGGGCGTGCCGCTGAGGATGATTTTGTTTTGTGCTTTCAGCGTGCAGAGCACCCGCGCGGTGAGCGAGTCGGGATTCTTGATGCTGTGGCTTTCATCCAGCACGATATAGCGCCAGTCGAATCCGCGCAGGTGTTCCACATCGTTGCGCGCGATGCTGTAGCTGGTAAGAATAATATCATACTTCTCGAAATGCGATTCGCCCAGTTCGCGCTGCATGCCATAATAGATATGATATTTCAGCGATGGGCAGAATTTTTCAATTTCACTCTGCCAGTTATAGATCAGGGATGTGGGGCATATCACGAGGTGGGTGCAATTCTTGTGTTTTTCTTTGAGGTGCTGGAGGAAAGTGATGACCTGCAGCGTTTTTCCCAGTCCCATGTCATCGGCAAGGCAGCCGCCCCAGCCGAGATCATCGAGCGTTTGCAGCCATTGGTAGCCGCTCAACTGGTAGGGGCGGAATTTCGCCTTCACCGCTTTTGGCGGTGGTGCTGTTTTCACTTGCTCCACTCCGAGCAGCCGCTCTTTTTTGGCGCGGATTTCTTCCTGCACCTCCGCGTTGTTGAGCAGTTCCGAAATCTCATCAAGCACGCCCAACTGCTTTTTGCTGACGCGCAATTTTCCGTTTTCCTCTTCGCCTACCTTCAATACCGCGCCAAATTGCTGCAGCCATTCTTCTGGAATCATGCCGAGCGAGCCGTCATCGAGCAGCACGGCTTGCTGCTTGTTGAGAATGGCTTTGCGCACGTCTTTCAGCGCCACTTTCATGTCGCCCCATGAAATTTCGATTTCAAGATCGAACCAGTCAATGCCGCTGCCCGCTTTGATTTCAAATTTTGGTGTGGCGGTGTTGTATCGGAAATGCCTGAGATGCTCGACTCCATAAACCGGATAGCCAGCGTCCTGCACCTGCCGCGTCATGTTCAGAAACCAACCCCTCACCATCACCTCGTTAAACGGCAGGTAGAAGTAGGGGTTGTTGAGCTGGTTTTGAAAGCGCGGATGCAGCGTCCGGAGAAATTCCTTGAAGCCGTCCTCAGCGGCCCGGTTGCGATGGATGTATTGCAGCCCGTCATCATTTTCTGCAATATGAAAGACAGCGCTGTCATATTCGACAAGGCTGCCTTCATAGTCGAACATGATCTTCAGCATCAGGTATTGCGTTTGAAATTCGGCAAGATGCAGTTGCGGAACCGGCTGCGCGCGAACCTCGCGCCATTGCAGCGCAGGCGGCATTACCACCTCGTACTTTTCCTTCAGCGGCAGCAAGACGTTTTTCATCACCTCCGTTTTCATTTCAGCGGGGAAAATCATTTTGCCCGCCTTGAACATGCCGATGATTTTCACATCCTCCTCTTTTTCCGGAATGGCAAGCATGTTTTCATTCAACAGGAAATAATGAAACCATTGCGCTTTGTTGAAGTCCATCTTAATATCGTTCAAAAAGGCGTGGAGGTGAACGGTGATGAAGCGTTCATCTTTCTCGATGGAAAATTTCAGCTTCAATCGCTGGGGTGAAAGCCGGACGGGCTTCACGCTGGTGCGGCTGAATTTGCCATCTGTAATGATATGCGTGTGCGGGTAGGCGGCAAGCGCCTCCCAATTTTCAAAGACGTGTTTTTGATAATATTCCGATAAGGATTCCCTTGCGCTATTCTGCAACTGCGTCCAGGGATTGGAATATCTGCGCAGATAGCCGGAGCCATATTTTTCAAGCTGATCCAACAGGGAGTTTTGTGAAAAAAGGGTAATGAAACCAAATAAATTGTCGGGCAGGGGTTTTAATTCGGCAAGACCTGCCGGGATGTCCCTGTTGATTTTCTTCACATCAGGATTTCTCTTTTTCTCGCGCAGCATGAACGGCTCGATGTCATAGCCGATATGTTTTTTCGATACGAAGTTGAACAGGATGCCCGCCTCGTAGTCAACAATCGCATCGGGAGGCAGGGGTGGACGCACTGACGGGGCACGGCTCGCGTCTTTGCTGCGAAAAGCCGCGGAGAGAGCTGCTATTTCCTGCGCGTCTCCTTTTCCGAAGTAATAATCCGGTTTTTTGTTGATGAAAACTACCCCGGTGTAACCCTCAATTGAAAATTGAAAATCCTTTGCAACCGGGTCGTTCAGCGTAATACCATAAGGAGCCAGCAGTGCATTTTTTTCAGCAGTAAGGTCGTCAAAATGTCTGAAATAATAATACCCATAGTCGTTTCCGGTTCGTACCAGCGCAGCAGCTAAATGCTCGCATATGCCTTTGCCAAGGTCTTCGCAACTGCAGGTGGCGCTGTAATCTCCATTGCCGAGATATTCTATTTTCTGGGTGAAGAATTTTTTCTGCCGGTAGCCGTAGGTGTTCAACTCTCCGAAAGTGAATTGCATCACCTTGCCGGGTTGCGATTTCAAATAGGACCGGTATATTTCAACATATCCGTTCCTTCTGGTCTGAGGATTAAGAATTTGGTGGATAGCCTCCTGCTGCAGACTGCTGAGATGAAAATTGATTTTGCCTGCCAGGGCATCTTTATTCCTGATGACTTTCATCGGAGCCTTTTTCGGAGGCTCGGACGCGCTTTCCTTTTCCCGGATATAGTGCAATGCCGCTACGATATGCTTGCACTCTCCAAAGCGATCGAAGGCGGGACAGGTACAATCTGTAGAAAGGGGGTCGTTCTGATTATCAATGGACACTTCATAATGCCCGTCACCAGATTCGCTCGGGACATAAACCGCGTAATATACGCCCGGGGTGGTGACATCTTTTTCAAATGAAAACTCACGCTTCTTGTTTTCAAAAATGCGCCTGCCTTTGTTTCGATTGCTGACTTCAAAATCTTTCAGTACTTCCTGTATCAATTGGGGGCTGAGCGTGGATATTGTTTTCATGGAATGCAAATTTAGAATGGATGTTCAGAGCAGGGAAGCGGTGTGGATAAATTATGAATGAGGGAATGAGAGAATCCGCTGCCTATGGTAATGTAATCGTCACATCTAAAATCATCAATAGACCTCTTTCATAATTCAATTATTCCACTCCCTCGCTCCCCCGCCAGCGGGGGATAATCCCACACGCAAAGCCGGTGTCCCATGACCAAATTGGCGTTCTCAAATTACCTTCATCCTGCTCACCCTTAATACCTGCATAATAACAAACCTTCTTGTGAATTATGAAAGAGGTCTAATCCTTCAGTTCCCTCACCTTCTCCCGCAGCCACCCGATGTCAGCCAGCGGTTTCGTCTCTTCGATTTCCTTTTCCAGCAGTTCGATTTTCTTTTTGTCGCTCGGAATAATGCGTGAAAGTTTTTTGGTGATCCGCAACAGGTTCTTGTAAGTTTTCACGTGATGGTCTGACAAGGATTTGTTTCGCAGCAAATAAATCTTGAAACTATCCATCATTGAATCCAGCGAGTCAATCTCGTTCAGTTCGTAGTACGTTTTCAGCAGCATGGATTTTGAATCGAGGCTGTAGAATACGTCATTATATTCCACAGTTTGCAATAATTGCAATACTTTGGAATAGTTTTTCTTGTAGAAATAATATTTCGCCAGGTTGTAAGTGAAAGCATTCTCACGTTCCTTCTCCGGCAATTTGTTTTTGTAAGTATTGATGAACTTTTCCGTCCATTTGAATTCTTCCAGCCGCAACGCTGTCACCACGATGTTTTTGTAATCCCAGGGGGAGAGGATTCCTTTTTCGAGAATGATTTCCTTTTCCAGCAACACGCGGTAGATATTCAGAATCTCTTTGAGATAAATTGTCTTCCCCTTGTTGATTTGTCGGATGCAGAAGTTCTGCGCGTAGATGTACATCTCCCGCGCTTCGCCCTGCGGGAAGCGATGGTCGCTGGCTTTCAGAGATTTCATCAGGGCAGAAAAGTTCTCCTCGTTTTCGGGTTCCGTCAGTGTTTTTAAAATCTTGAAATAAATTTCAATGGCAGGCGTATCGGAATAATCTTTTTTCTCCAGCAGTTCGAGGATTTCATCCATCAGCAGGCTTTCCTTCTCCACCGCTGCAATGGTTTTATAGTTGAGTAGCGAGCAGCCGAACTTCAGCTTGCGGATGATATAGAACTTGTCAAGCAAGTCCATCGCTTTGCCGTAGTCGGGTTTCTCCGCCAACCGGTTTTGCTGCTGCGCGGCTGTGGTGAGGAATTTATTGCGGATATCTTCCAACTGAAACCGGCTCAGGTAATGCGCGTCATCTTCAAAAGCCGGCTCATCGTTTGACTTTTTCATTTTCCGGTTGAACAGGTTTTCCGCGTTGCGATCAATCATCTCCTCCAGCAGCGCGTGATTAACAGGGTGTTTCGCCTGTTCCATCTTCCGGATAGCCATAAACCGTTCTACCAATGCAGTAAGCGCTGAGAAATATTGCCGGAAGTGTACATCGCGGAACGGCTTGCCGGGGAAGATGTGCGCGTAGATGCTCTCTTTGTTAATGTGCCCGTTGTAATTGGGATGATATTTCCATAAATAATTGAATATCTCCGCCAGCTTGCCGTTGGTGTTGAAATAAGGGGAGCGGAGGAATTTATCCAACTCCTTCAGTTCTCCGGCCGAAAGGCTTTTTAGGAGGGTGGTGAGTTTGTTGTCGGTCATAACCGAAACGCGAGGTTATGTTCAGCGAAAAATAAAATCACCATTTCAATTGTTGTATGGCTCCGGTTGGTTTGGTGTAGTATGTAATCAATGACTGGCTCACTTTTGCCACTTTTCCTAACCTTTTGCTCATCGTATTAAAAAGTTTGTGTTTGAGAAATTTTCTTATGTAAAACGCGGTCTCCTCTGCATCAACATCAAAAAAGGCAATTCCATAGCTGGGGTGGCAGTACCTGTTGCTGTAGAAACCGCTATCATTGGTAAGGAATGTTGTTCGCCTGAATCTGTGCATTATGGAGATAATTTGCTCATCCTGAATTCCCTTCAGGAATTTTTGTATCCCAATCTGCCTTGCCCTGATTTTCCACTTTTCGAGAAGCAGTCGCTGGTCTTCCACGATGTTTTCATCGAGCAAAAGCATGTCAGGCAGCTTTCACCTGCTTCAAAAAGTATTCGCTGCTCAGAGAAACCGCTTCAGAAATAGCCTCTTTCGAAATATTGCCATGCCACTGCTCAATAATATAATCCCATCCGTATCCTCTTGACACCATTTTCAGGACGTCAGCTACCATAATCCGTGTCCCTTTAAAAGTTGGTTTTCCATGGCAAATATCCGGGTCAGCAACAATGAATCTGCCAAGCACCTGTTTATTCATAGCATTGAATTTTGTTAAATAAAATTAGTCCATTCATTCTGCAAGCTGCCGCTTAGATTATTAGCAAGAAAGATATTGAGTGATTTCATCCGGCAGTTCAGTATTTTTCAGCCATTTGCGTCCGCTAAGGTAATAAATAATTGAATGAACAGTTTATTATCCTATATTATTGAGAATGAGTTATTTAGTTGTTTACATGTTTATTTAAGCTGTGAACAATCGCTTAAAAGTGTTCTTTTTTCCGGAGGGAAGCGCAGACATCTTTGTAGCGTCAAAAACTGTATAGCCATGAAAACACTAAAATCAACCGGGTTCGTCAACCGCATCATTGCTCTGTCCTGTCTTTGTTTTTTTACTGCTCAATTGAAAGCGCAATGGGTCACACTGCCGGATACCAACTTCGTGAACTGGCTGAATGCCAACGGCTATTCGTCATGTCTCAATGGTAACCAACTGGACACCACTTGCCCGGCTGTGGTGAATGCAAGTATTGTGGACTGTAATAATTACAACATACAAAATATGGAGGGCATCCAATATTTTGACAATCTGGATACCCTGAAGTGTTTTGAAAACTCCATCGTGTATCTTCCGCGCATGTCAAACAGTGTTAAGATGTTGCTATGTTATACCAACTTGCTTGATTCTTTGCCAACTCTCCCTGATTCCCTATCATACCTTGATTGCTCCGGCAATAATCTCACCTACTTGCCACCACTACCGGGTTTGCTCCGGGATCTTAAATGCATCTGGAATCAATTGACTACAATACCACCCTTGCCTAATCAACTAAGAACACTAAAATGTAATAACAATCAAATTACCGGTTTGCCTTCCATTCCCGTCTCCCTTATCACCTTGGATTGTTACGATAACCAACTCACCAGTTTACCACCGTTGCCTTCAGTTTATTACCTTCGATGTTGGAATAATCAACTGACAAGCCTTCCTGCATTACCTTCCAATATGTGGGAGTTAAGTTGTTTTAACAACCGGCTAACCAGCCTTCCCGTGCTGCCACCATCATTACAGACGCTGTCGTGCGGGCAAAATCAAATAACGGCTTTGCCCTCGTTGCCCAATACCATAGTCAATTTTGATTGTCAGAATAATTTGCTCACTTCAATTCCTGCGTTCCCGGCTTCAGTTCAAAACATTAGCGTTGGATCTAATCAATTAACCTCGTTGCCGGAATTACCCGATTCTATCTGGAGTCTCAATTGTTTCGACAATCCTTTAGTCTGCTTGCCTCAGCTTAAATACATAGGAAACCATATTGATTTCAGGAACACGAATGTTAGTTGCTTGCCTAACTATGGAAGCGTAGCCAGCAGTTATCCACCGTTATCAAGCCTGCCCTTATGCAATCTGTTCAATGATGACGGCTGCCCGGTCTTTTGGAATGTGAGCGGGAAAGCTTATTATGACAGCAACCGTGATTGTGGCTTTGACAGCGCTGATGTGCGGCTGAAAAATGTGAACACTCAACTAAAGATCGGTGGCGTGGTGCGGCAGCAAACGCTCACAGGGGGCGAAGGATTTTATTCCTTCGATCTGGGCACTCCGGGAAATTATGAGCTAAGCGTTGATACTGCGAATATTCCCTTCAGGGTTTTGTGCCCAGCCAATAACCTCATCATCAATACTTTAACCGCAGTTGATTCGCTTCAATTTGGGAATGATTTTTCTCTTGAATGCAAAAATGGTTTTGACCTGGTGGCATGGAGTATTTGCAGTTCAGTGTTCAGGCCTGCAGCTTATTCTGCTGTTTATAGCAAGGCAGGCGACCTCGCCAATTTTTACGGAGTGCGATGCGCTATTGGCGTCAGCGGTAGCGTGCAACTGGTGATGTCTGGTCCCGTCAGATATATCTCACCCATGTCCGGTTCGCTAACGCCAACTTCCGTTTCCGGTAATACCGTTACATGGAGCATTCCCGATTTCGGTAACGTTAATTTCTTTTCAGATTTTAATATTATCGTGCAAACAGACACCCATGCCGCACCCGGATCAATTGTTTGTTTTACATTAATCGTCAATCCAATTGCCGGAGATAATAATCCCGCAAACAATTCGCTTACTCACTGCTTTCCGGTGGTGAATTCTTATGACCCTAACGACAAGCAAGTATATCCATTGAATGATATTGACTCCACTCAAAAGGAACTCACTTACACTATCCGTTTTCAAAACACCGGCACTGCCGTGGCGCAGCATATTTATATTGATGACACACTCGACAGTGACCTTGGCCCTTCAACCTTTCAACTGCTCGCATACAGCCACGAGCCTCTTGTGCAGATTTGGGAGAATTTCGTTCGCTTCAATTTTCCCAATATCAATTTGCCCGACAGCACAACTGATGAACCCGCCAGCCACGGTTATGTGCAGTTCAAGGTGAAGCTGAAAGAAAACCTGACTGCTGGAACACAGATACAAAACACCGCTTACATCTATTTTGATTTTAATCCACCCGTAGTAACAAATACAACCGTCAATACTATTGCAGGTGAAACCCTCGTATGGCCCGGTGATGCCAATGCGGACGGCATTGCCAACAACTATGATGTGCTTGCCGTTGGAGTTGCTTACGGAGCAAACGGCCCGGCTCGTCAAAACCCTTCAGCCAACTGGGTTGGTCAGCTTTGCCCTGATTGGGCGGATAGTCTTTCCAATGGCGTCAACTACAAACATGCCGATTGTAATGGCGATTCTTTTGTTGACGAAAATGATATTTCCGCTATTTTGTCTAATTACATACTCGTTCATCAGAAGATGGGAGATTCATTGCAAAGTGAAACTGAGCCAACTATGTTCCTCCAATTTCCACACGACACCTTCCAAACTGGCGACACGGTAACCGGTACCATCCATCTTGGTACGCAAGCTTCTCCGGTCAGTAATGTCTATGGTGTTGCATTTTCATTGAGTTACGACCCGAATATCATCACCAGCACTGGAATAACTGTTGACTTCACCAATTCATGGATAAGATCAACTCAGCTTGTTTCACTCTCCAAAGATATGTACGCTGCATCAAGAGTTGACATCGGACTTTCCCGTACCAGCCATTCCGATACATCAGGATTTGGTGTGCTTGCCAACGTAAGCTTCGTGATACAGGACAACATTGACGGCAAGGATTATTTCGTGCTTCCGCTGGAGATTCAATTTGAAGATGTGGTAGCAATTGACAAGGACGAAGCCAATGTGAATATTACTGCGAATGGAGATACATTATATGTGGAAGGTGAAACGGTAGGAATTAATCCCATCCATCACAATTATAATGTCAGTATTTTCCCGAATCCGGCTGCGGATGAAATTAATGTGATGGCAGGTTTCCAGATTCTTGAATGTCGAGTATTGGATATAGCGGGCAGGGAGCTATATAAAGAGATTCCATCTCTTGGAGAGATGGAACCTCTTACCCTTGACATATCCACATTGGAATCGGGAAGTTATTTCATTCAATTAAAAAGCGCAGACCATTATTCCATTTGCAGGAAAGTGATGGTGTGCAGGTAAAAAACTTACGTCAATTTAAATAAATTACACTATGAAGACCATAACTCAGCTTTCCATTGCCGTATGCTTTACCGTAGTTAATCTATCAGCTCAAGCGCCATTTCAGAAAAGCTACTATGATCCGGCAGGCGAAATGCTGTTCCAGGGGTATTTCGCAAAAACCGTAAAGCAAACTTCCGACCAGGGCTATCTTCTTTTTGGCAGCCGCAGTGTGACGTTTGAAGTATCAAACGATTACCTTCTGAAGACAGATGCCGATGGAAACTTTGAATGGTCGCTGACGATAGGGGAGGGAAGCAATCCGGCTTCATTTTTTGAAACCGCTGACGGTGGGTTTTTTATTACAGGCAGCTACTATATTCCTTTTTTTGGAGCTGTTAGGACTTACGTGGTAAGGACCAATGCTCTCGGGGATACTTTATGGACAAAGATGCTTGGCAGTGGCGGTTTTCAAGCCACTCAATATTACTGCAACTCAATATGTCTCAGTTCAGGCGGTAATTATGTGCTGATAGGAGCCACAGGCGAAGGAAATATTAGCGTGACAAAAATGGACACCTCCGGCAACTCGCTTTGGATGAATACATTCGGATCATCAGGCTTCGATTACGGGTATGATGTTAAACAAACCGCTGATGGAGGATTTGTGTTTGTTGGAACGCCCTCCCTACTTCTTGCCAAAACCAATCAGGCAGGAGCTCTAACCTGGACTAAGTCTTATGACATTTTTACACCTTATGCTTTACCGGTATCCCTGGAAATTACTGCGGATAAAGGTTTCATTATATCAGGCAACATCCAGGACCCCCTTACCAATAAATATAATGCATTTTGTATGAGGGCCGACAGCCTTGGTAATGTTAACTGGGCAAAAGCTTTTGGCGACAGCCTTTCAAACGATAAAGGCGGCAATATTCTTCCAACATCGGATGGCGGCTTTATTATGCCAATCAGCATGGTTGATTCAACCCGTTCGGTTGCCACGCTGCTTAAATTGGATGCAACAGGAAATCTTCAATGGACCAAAACCGTTGCAGACTCCTGTGAGGAGCCGCGCATCGGCATTACCGCTGATGGTGGCTATATCATTGCCGGAAAGAGGTCGTTAAACCCGGTGCTGATAAAAACCGATTTGTTGGGTAATAACGTCAACTGCAATTTGAGTGATTATCCGGTAACGGAGATCATGCTTACTCCGACATTGTATTCCTTATCTTTTTCTCAATCGAATGACAACCTCACGCATCTCTCGGATGTTTATAACTACAAAATAACGCTGAGTGATAGTAACATCACCTGCCAGCCGGGTTTTGTCTGGCCCGGTGACGCCAACTCTGACGGCATCGCCAATAATCAAGACATACTTGCTATTGGCATTGCTTACGGCTTTACCGGAGTATCAAGACCTAATGCTACAACCAACTGGATCGGCCAACCTTGCCCCGATTGGGTTGATACGTTTTCCAATGGCGTCAACTTCAAACATGCTGACTGCAATGGGGAAGGGTTGGTTGATTCCAGTGATGTATCCATTATTTCGCTCAACTATGGATTAACTCATGCCAAAACCGGCTCTCCGCAACGAGCTGTTAATCCCGATTTATTTCTTGTATTCTCTCAAGACACTTTTCAAACAGGCGACACTGTATCTGGCGAAATTCACCTCGCCTCGCAAGCCGCACCGGTCAATAATGTCTATGGCATTGCCTTCTCTCTCACTTATGATCAAAATATCATTGACAGCAACGGTATCAACATTGACTTCATCAACTCATGGTTCACTTCGCAAACTAATAGGGTAGGACTAGCGAAAGATTTATACTCCGCATCCAGAACCGACATCGGCCTCTCGCGCACCAACCACAGCAACGCCAGCGGCTTTGGAGCAATAGCGAACGTGAGCTTCGTGATTCAGGACAACATTGACGGCAAGGATTACTTCGTGCTGCCGCTGGAGATTCAATTTGAGGATGTGGTAGCAATTGACAAGGACGAAGCTGCGGTGAACATCACTGCTAATGGAGATACATTATATGTGGAGGGAGAAACAGTAGGAATTAATCCGATCCATCAGAATTATAATGTTCAGATTTTCCCGAACCCGGCAGCGGATGAGATCAATGTGATGGCGGATGTAGCAATAGTTGAATGCCGCATCCTGGATTTGATGGGCAGGGAAGTTGCCTCAGAGATTCCATCCCTTCAAGGGATGGAATCTCTTACCCTTGATGTGTCTGCGCTGGAAACCGGCAGCTATTTCATTCATTTAAAAACCACTGACCATTATTCCATTTGCAGGAAGATAGTGGTTCATAAATAAATTATTAAAACCACCTAGTCATGAATACTTATAAACTAAAATCCCGGATGGTAATCGCATTTGTTGCGATTGCGTTTGGCACTGTAAACGGCCAGACCAACGTCAGCGGCTTGATTTCATCCAACACCACCTGGGCGCTTGCCAACTCGCCTTATATCGTTACGGGGAATATACTGGTGAACAATGGCGTAACGCTTACCATTGAGCCGGGGGTAACGGTGAAGTTTGACACTGCCAGAACGCTGCAGATTGACGGTGAGCTGATTGCTAACGGTACTGCGCAGGGCAGGATAACCTTTACCTCCAATGATTCGACTCCTGTAAGGGGCAGTTGGGGAAATATCCAGTTTGGAGCAACGGCAACGGATGCAATGTTTGACACGCTGGGAAACTACGTTTCCGGAAGCATACTGAAATATTGCGACATTACGTATGGGAGCGGTGTGATAGCGGCTAACCCTTACATCAGCCATTGCCGGTTATCCCATTGCGCTACAGGAATTGCAGTTGATATGGCAAGGGTGGAATATTCTTCAATCAGGAATAGTTGGGGCGGATTAGGTTTCAATAGTTCAAGTTCCGCTGATTTAATTGTCAGGAATGACACCTTTGAATACACTGGAGGAGGAATCGGCAGTGGCACATTTGCTAATGTCTCGATCCGGCATTGCGTATTTACGGAAGCCGGGACAGCCATATCTGTAAAGAGCGCTGGAAATTCAGTCATCAGTAATAATGAGTTCACTTCAAATTCAATTGCAATAAATCTGACGGGCGCAGCTCATACCTTAATCTCGGATAATGTTTTCACCGGAAACACAACAGGGGCAGTAAGCGGAGCATTAGGCCTAAGCGCGGAAATCTCGAATAATGTATTTACATCAAACAGCTATCCGCTTGGTTATGGACAATGCGTATTGGTTCACTCGAGCACGAGTCTCTGGGCTGATTCCACTCTTGCAATCACCAATAATCATTTTGAAAATAATTATGGCGGTATTCAGGCCGGGTTCCCGTGGTTCGGGTATCCGAAGTTTACCCTTATACAAGACAATGTTTTTCTGAATAACTGGTTTCAACATTCCTGCTATCACGTTAACAAGACTTTGATTGATATATGGTATGGACAGGGACTAATGTCGAATAATGTTTTTGAAGGGAATACCGATTCTACGGGACATGCGAATGCATATCTGGCGCATGTTTACAGCGAATGGGAGATCACCAATAATATTATTAAAAATAATTCTCCCGGAAGGCTTCACTGTGACGGGATGCCGACAATTTGCAGCAATAAGTTTCTCAATAACACCGGGTCTGCTATTGCTTCCAGCCACTACTTTCCGGGGCCGATTATTCATCACAATGAGTTCCTTAATAATTCAGGCGGTGGCGATATTGTTTCCATCGCCAATTCCTATATCGGAAGCGCTCATCCTATTATCAGCAACAACGACTTTCAGGGCAATGCCACAACCGGTTCAATTCTATCAATAACCAGTGGCGCTACAGTGGTTTCCAACAACAGGTTTTTAAACAATCCGAATATGGGGTACCCGGTCATCTCAGTGAACAGCTCTGCTGATATTCATAATAATGATTTTCTGAATAATTCAGGAACAAGTTGCCTGTTCATCAACATGTACGGGGGCACGATAACCCAAAACAATTTTGTCAATCCCAATATTCAATATGAAGCGGACAACCGGCTTTTGTTCGGAGACAACATCAGCATACCGGATAACTACTGGGGCACCACAAGCACGGCACATATTGATTCTGTGATCAGGGATTATTTTGATGACGGCAATTTGTCCGTTGTTCATTACTTACCGGTGCTTGATTCAGCCGCGGTTGTTGACACTTCTTCGCAATGCTACTCAAGTGGAGGATGCCTCTCGCACGCTTCCGCAAGCCTTGCAAGCTCCATCACCTGCTTTGGAGATAGCAATGGCGTTGCAACCGCTGTTGCATTAAACGGGTCACCACCATTCGGCTTCTCATGGAGCGATGGACAAACCACCGATACAGCCACAGGGCTTTCAGCCGGAATATATTATGTAACAGTTACCGATTCCAGCGGATGTGCTGCAATGGCTATTGTCAATGTTCCGGACGGCACGTTGTGTGATGACGGTGATGCCTGCACTTTTGATAGTTGCTCTGCATCGGCAGGATGCGTCTTCAATTCTGTCATCTGCGATGATGACGATTTGTGCACTGCTGACAGTTGTCAGAATGGCTCCTGCCTGTTTACTGCCATCCCCGGTTGCGGCAACCCTTGCGACACGCTCATCTGCGATGATGGCGATACCTGCACCTCCGACCATTGTACGAATGGCTTTTGCTTCTATTTCCCCGTTCCCGGTTCCGGTTGCGGTGTTCCCTGTGATGCCGCGATATGCTATGATGCCGATGCCTGCACCATTGACACGTGCATCGCGTTTGCTTGTTTTTATTTACCGATCACCTGTCACGATTTTGATGCCTGTACAAATGACGGTTGTGATTCATTGGCTGGATGTATTTACACGCCATTGAACTGCGATGATGGCGATCCTTGCACCGGTGATAGTTGTTCGGGCAATTGCGTCAACACAGTCATCCCCGGCTGCACTGATCCTTGCGATACGCTGGCATGTGATGACAGCGACCTGTGCACGGTGGATAGCTGCATCAACGGCATTTGCAGTTTTACTCTGATGGTTTGCGATGATGGCGACCTGTGCACCGCTGATGCTTGTTCAGGAGGAAATTGCATCTTCGCAAATATCCCCGGCTGTAATAATCCCTGCGACACGATGGTCTGTGATGATGGGAGCCTTTGTACCAGGGATAGTTGCATCAATGGCGCCTGCGTTTTTATCAACGATGTCTGCGTCTGGCCCGGTGACGCCAACTATGACGGCATTGCCAACAATCAGGATGTTCTTTCTATCGGCATCGGCTATGGCAACAGCAGACCTGCAAGACCAAATGCCACCACAAACTGGTTTGGTCAGACATGTGCCGATTGGCAGTTACAATTCCTCAGCGGAGTAAATCTCAAACATGCCGACTGCGATGGCAACGCGCTTATTGATTCCAATGATGTATCTGTCATTTCACTCAACTACGGACTCACGCACCAGAAAGGCGGCTCTCCGGGAGGAAGAGCAGGCGCTGATTTATACCTCGAATTCCCGCAAGACTCCGCCAACGCAGGCGATTCGATAACAGGCAGCCTGTATCTCGGCACCTCTGCCGTTCCTGTCAGCAATGTTTACGGCATCGCCTTCTCGCTCACCTACGACCAAAACATCGTGGACTCCAACAGCTTCCGCATTGATTTCACTAACTCCTGGTTCACGCCTGACACAAACAGGATTTCACTCAACAAAGATTTATACCTCGCCTCAAAAATTGACGCAGGTCTTTCGCGCATTGACCATGCCAATGCAAGCGGCTCAGGAAAAATTGCCGATGTCAGCTTTGTGATTCAAGACAACATTGACGGCAAAGATTTTCTCGTATTGCCGCTCGACATTCAGTTTGAAAATGTGTTGGCGATTGATAAAGACGAAGCCATCGTGAATATTTCAGCAAACGGAGATACCTTATTTGTGGAAGATGAAATCAGCAGCGTGAATCAAATCAACCTGCTGGCTGATGTGAGGATTTTCCCGAATCCGGCTGCGGATGAGATCAATGTGATGGCGGATGTAGCAATAGCTGAATGCCGCATCCTGGATTTGATGGGCAGGGAA
>CAZCXH010000078.1:0-21186 GCA_964502525.1 uncultured Chitinophagaceae bacterium | reverse complement strand
AGTTTACTTTCTTTCTACCGCGACCGTGCAGTGGGTGGATGTGTTCATCCGCCCGTGCAGGCTGGACTTGTTGCCGAACCGCAACACTATCGCTATTCAAGCGCATGTGATTATGCGGGTGGAAAGGGATTATTAAAGGTTGTGTTGATTGAATAAAGGCTCAACCGCACCGAAGTCGAAAGACTTCTGCCTATCCGGAATCACAAGAGTCCCTGTGCGGAACCTTGCGATAACGGAGGGGGATCGGTGGGAATGGTGTGCTGAAACGCTTTGAAGGCATCGGGCGACATGGCAGTGGTAAAATTACAGGTTGAGGATTCAAAGGATGCAATTCCACCCGCGGGGACGCGGGCGCAGGCGGCAGTTGTGGGGGGATGCCCGCACCTGAGTGGGGAGGGGTTTTATTTCAGATAGGCATTCAGCATGGCGAACATGATTCCGGAAAGCACTCCGATGGAGCCTATCCAGAAGATAAACATCCACTTAATTATTTCCGCTTTAACCTCCGCCAAATCCTGTTTAGTGGCAAGCACTTCCTTCTTTACAGCAAATTCTTCCCTTACAGCGTTTTTAATTCCTTCTACAACAATTTGAGCTTCCTGTTCTCCGAGTTTCGCCTTTAAGGTGTTGAATAAGGTGATTTCGGACACTACCATAGGTTTTTGTTTCCCCAAAGATAACAAACGCCCTCATCGAAGTAAAGTTTCAAAAGGGGAAGGGCGTCCGCCTCTGTCCCCATCTGGTGCGCGTTTGTAACGCGTGTCCGGCTATAGCTTGATTCGTGGCACGCGATGCAATCGCGCGCCAGAGTTAGGGGTGGCTCCACTGCGGGAAGTGAAAACACTTCCGCCAATTGAAGCACACAAGTCAGCCTGACGCGCAAAGCAAACGCTGAAGACTTGCGTGAACGAAGGGGGAACACTTTCGATAACGTGGGGGAATACTGCGATAACGTAGGGTTAATTATTTTACCGATTAGCTGGACACGAGCACCTGACGCTCATGGCTTGGCTACATGCTCGCGCCAGAGGAGGGTTCTTTTTCTTTTTTACATCCCTCAACTGCTGTTATCAGCGTGATTGCCGCAAGTATGCTTAAAATAGTTGTTCCCAATTTCATTTGTCCTTGATTTGAAAAATTCTGCCTACTCTCTTCGCACTCCGCAGGGCTTTTCGGCATTCCGCCCTTTTAATAAAAACTCTAAAGTACAAACTCCAAACTTAATTTCACCCCATCACCGTTATCGCCACTTCGTTGCTCCACAGCCCTACGCGCTGGTCGCTGAGGCGGTAGATGGCTTTATATTTCCATATCTGGGAAGACTTGCGTGAACGAAGGGCTCAAACTTGCGCCATACAATGAAAATTCTAGTAATAAGTATAGCTGTATTGTTCAATCCTTGGTAAAGAAATTCCGGGTAATCCAGGGTTGGTTCTGGTTTCGGTGGTTACTCTTCCCAGCGGGTCATATTCATAAGTATAAGTAGTGGTATCAATAGAGGTATACATTGTACTCACTAAGTTAGTGCTACGCTTACCCGCGAACGGGGTACCGAAATCTCGATGGTCAATTTTATCAGTAATGTAAGTGTAATTAAGGTAAGAAATATTTGGGTATGCCCCGACCACTTCTGAAATCATATTCCCATCTAAATATGTGGCTTGATAAGTGTAATCTCCCGTTAGAGTATCTATTATGCCAGTAAGATGCCTTTCGCCATCATAATTATAATGATACCCGCGTCCGTCTATTATCAATCCATCGCTGTTCAAATGGTATACAAAAGTGTTTACAGCGTTGTTTGATGCAGAATCGTAACCTGATATGGCAACGGTAGATAACGTGTAGCCATATGTTATTTTCCTACTGTTTACACCATTAGCTTTATAAACATATTGAACCAATGATATTCTTCCCTCTGAATCATAAGTGTAGTTATAGAGATAATCACCTCCTTTATATTCACTTTTTACATTTCCTGCAGCATTATTACCATTATCATCCTCTTTACTACACGATGAAATCGCCAAGCCAATAGCTGCAATTAATGCAAACCCTAAAAGAAATTTTTTCATTCTCTGAATTTTTCGGCCTACTCTCTTCGCACTCCGCAGGGCTTTTCGGCATTCCGCCCTTTTACAAAAACTCTAAAGTACAACTCTAAACTTAATTTCATCCCATCACCGTTATCGCCACTTCGTTGCTCCACAGCCCTACGCGCTGGTCGTTGAGGCGGTAGATGGCTTTATATTTCCATATCTGGCTTTGCCCTGCCGGTGGCATGGGCGCGGTGTCAATATAATTGGGCGTGCTGTCAATGGTGAGAAACTCAAAGGCGGCTCCGTTGCGGCTCACGTGGATTTCCAGCGACTGCATCTTGTTTTTCTGCCACACCACCTCCACCTGCCCCCCGGTGGGGCGCAGCGCCAGCACGGGCTTCATCGTAGAGGGGTCAACGGTGGTGGCGGGCGCCTCGATGCCGAGGTCTTCGCCAATGGCGGTGGTGTAGGCGCCATGTTTCTTAAGTTGCTGCGCGAGGTCGCGGAAACGCTTTTCCACGTTGGGCAGTATGAGCGGGGTGGGCGGGGTGCTCACATTGGGCGGCACGGGAAAGGGACCTATCGCGGTGCCGCCTTCCCCGTAGCGCACGAGGTCTTTCAGCTTGGTCCAGTCTTCGGAATACGTGCCTGCCTGCCCGTTTGCCAGCGCGACAAACGACATGTAATTGAGGTCGTTTGCAACCGCTGAAAGCTGGGCGGGCGTCAGCCCGAAGGTGGCGGCATAGGAGGGCAGCTTGGCAACGAAGTTTTCAAGCTGCGCCACAAATTCGAGGTCGGGTCTTTTTACATAGTCAGCCATGATGAGGGGTTTTTAGGGTTAAAAAAAAGGCAAAGGGCAATAGGCAATAGGCAAAGGGCATGATATAACCTGAAGAGGGCTGTTCCCGGATGCTGCGTGGACGTTCTCCCGTGGCGCGTGGACGTTTTCCCGCCTTCCGGAGGCTCCCCGCCCGGAGCGTGGACGTCCACGGAAGGCACGTGAACCTCCACGGAGGATGCGTGAACATCCACGGAGGTGGCGTGAACATCCACGGAAGGCGCGTGAACGTCCACGGAGGTCGCGTGAACATCCACCCGTGGAGCGGGGACGGTATTCGCTGATGCGGGGAGATTGGAAAAGGAGGCGTGAACTGCACCGCTAAACCTGCGGTATTGGGTATTGGGTATTGGGTATTGGGTATTGGAAAAACATAGGAACAACAAATATCAAAAAAAGGGTTGGGATTTCCAAATGGGGTGATCATTATATTTGTCAAAAAGAAAACAATGGAAGACGAGCGGAAATTGGTGGATGTGATGCCTGACGTGCTTGCTGAAATTCATGAAATGCGCAAAGGGATTGACAAATCAAATAACAGGCTCGAAAAGGTGGAGAAAGGCGTAGAAAAATTGGAGAAACAGATGATGCTGAATAATAAAGCTATTGGCGAATTGCGCCTGAGCGTGATGCGGCTGGCGGATCGCGATAGGATGTTCATGGATTATGACCGGAGGATCAGGAAGATTGAAAGTTCGTTGCTGAGGAATAATTTATTGTAGAACCCGGATTAAGGGCGGCTTTAGGCTAAAGCCATTTGAGGCTCAACATTTTGCAACCGTTGGCTGAAGCCAACGGCAATGAATCTTTTAATAGCTGCTTCATTGCCGTTCGATTTATCGAACGGATAACTGATAAGCGAATCTCCCGGGCGCCAGAGGCCGTGGGATAGGGTTGAGGCAAATTGAAACTGCTAAAACAGCTTTTTGAAAATATCATCCACGCTCACTCCTTCAGCTTCGGCTTTGTAGTTTTTCACCACGCGGTGGCGCAGGATGGGCAGCGCCACTGCCTGCACGTCTTCAATATCCGGTGAATATTTTCCATGCAATGCCGCATGGCATTTTGCGCCAAGCACCAGATATTGCGAAGCGCGCGGACCGGCACCCCACGTCAAATAGTTATTTACCACTTCAGTCGCTTTCGGAGTGTTGGGGCGCGTTTTCGCTGCAAGCGTCACGGCATATTCGAGCACGTTATCGGCAATGGGTATCTTGCGGATGAGTTTCTGGAACTCCAGGATTTCCTTTGAATCCATGCACTTGCTGACGGAAATATCCCGCTGCGATGTGGTGTTTTTTACCACCTGCAACTCCTCATCATGTTTGGGATAATCAACGATGATGTTGAACATGAAGCGGTCAAGCTGCGCTTCCGGCAAGGGATAGGTGCCTTCCTGCTCGATGGGGTTTTGCGTGGCAAGGACGAAAAACGGAAGTTCAAGCTTATGGGTGGCTCCACCGGCTGTCACCGAGCGTTCCTGCATGGCTTCGAGCAGTGCAGCCTGGGTTTTTGGCGGTGTGCGGTTGATTTCATCCGCGAGGACGATGTTGGCAAACACCGGACCCCGGTTGAACCGGAACTGGCGGTGTTCATCGAGCACCTCCGAGCCGGTGATGTCCGATGGCATCAGGTCGGGCGTGAACTGAATCCTTTTAAAGCTGAGTTCAAGCGCCTGGGCAAGCGTGCTCACCAACAAGGTTTTCGCCAAACCGGGCACCCCCACCAGCAGGCTGTGCCCATCGCAAAAGATGGATATCATGACCGACTCAATAACCTTATCTTGCCCGACTATTACCTTTCCGATTTCATCTTTCAACTTCTTGTAGGAAGACGAAAGCGCATTTGCCGCCTCTACGTCAGATGTGAATTTGTTCATGTTGCTTAATAAATCAGGTTAAAATGCCCTGCATTCAAGGCTTGCGAATTTAGCATATAATCAATAGGTCGTTTCAATCACCTCACCGGCCTTCAGCCATTTCTTCATCAGGTCGCAATTGCGGTATGATTCCTCAACAAACACATAAGAATCTTTTACCTTATCTCTTATCCAGCGTGCAAATTCGAGGTCTTCTTTCTTTTGCGCAGCGGCAGATTTTATTTTCGAATAATCATCTTTCAGATTGGCTTCATGCGGAGTTGACTCCGATTTCAAATACAGTATCCGGTATGCCTGCAATCCGTCAGGGGTGGGGAAAAGTTCGGGGGTTGAAATCTCACCGGGAGATAATTTTTCAATAGTGAAGTAAATTGACTTATCCAACTGGTCCACCTCGAAATAGGTGTTCCCGGTTTGCTGGTTCATCATCATGCCGCCAGTGTTTTTCGTTGCTTCATCATCGGAAAATCCGGCAGCCGCTTCTTCAAACCTCATTTTCCCATCCGCGATAAGCGTTCTGACGGAATCCAATTTTTCCTTAGCATGTATCAAATCATAACTTGTGGTTTTGGGACGCATCAGGATGTGCCTTACCCGGATGCGGTCGCCCTTCTTCTGCAGCATCTGAATAAGGTGAAAGCCGAACTTGGTTTCCACCACGTTGGAAACTTCATTCTCCGCCAGCCGGAATGCCGCCCCTTCAAATTCCGTCACCATCTCCCCGCGCTTTATAAATCCAAGGTCGCCACACTGTTCTGCCGAGCCGGGATCTTCAGAATAAAGCCTTGCCAGAACACAAAAATCCTCTCCGGCAATTATCCGATCCCTGATTCCTTCCAGTGATTTGCGGGTATAATCCTTCAACTCCTCGTTTGCAGTAGGATTAATCACTATCTGGCCCACTTCCACTTCGGCATTGAAGTAAGGCAGGCTGTCCTTGGGGATCGCGTTGTAGAAAGCTTTTACGTCTGCAGGGGTTACTTTGACTTTTTCCAGAACCTTGGACCTCATTTTCTGCGACAGCAGTTGTTCGCGGATGTCTTTCCTGAATTCGTCCTTGATGCGCACGATGGACTTGCCGTAGTACTCTTCCAGCTTTTCTTCCGAGCCGATCATGGTTACAAAATAGCGGACGCGCCTGTCAAGCTCGCCCTCAATTTCATCCTCCGAAACAACAAGGCTGTCCAGTTCAGCTTGCTGCTTCAGCATTTTTTGGGTGAGCATCTGGTCGAGGATGGCGCACTTGAAGTCGCCAGGGAAATCCGAACCTTCCAGCTTCATCTGCTGGTACTGCAACTCGATGTCGGAATGAAGCACAATGTTCTCTCCGACTATTCCTATGACCCGATCAACGAGTTCGCGCTCATCCTGAGGAAAAGCAGCATTGGTGCAAGCGAACAGCAACAGAAATGAGAAAATTTCCTTTTTCATTATCTAATTAACAAATCATCAAATCCTATTTGCATACCATCGGTAAACAGATTTTCGAGCTTGCAGTGCATGGTATCCGATGGTATATCCTCCGAAGGAGTCCGGAGTCCTTCGGACCGATCACAACCTGTTTTTTACATTTGTTTCGGGATAAATCTCAAACTTGTTGGCGCGTTTTCCTTCGAGATAGACATTTTCAAATGTAGAACGCACCAATTCGTTTTTTCGCTTGTTTAGAATTATTCTTGTTATATCATCCCTCACATAATGATAGGGTGCAATTTCGCCTTTATTTCTGGAGTCGTTCACCTTCACCACATAGTTAAACAACGAATCGTTCACCATCAGCGTGTTTTTATACAACTTCAGGGCTTCAAGCTGGTGCGCGGTGACCGGAATATTGCTGAAAATGGATGAGGTTTCAAACCAAACCGTATCACCGAGTGAAAAATCAGAGGCATATTGATGGCAATAGTTTTCCATTTTTTGTTTGCCCGTTTCTTCTTTCGAACCTATCCACATGGCGACAGAATCTGTTTTAGGCGCGTCTTTTGGCGCCTTTACGAACAACAACTGAACGATGTCATCTTTCAGCTCAAAGTTGGTCTTGTATTCATCAAAATAATTGAGAAGTAAGTTTTCATCAACCGCAGTATCGAGTTTTTGAAGCAGCAGTTCCTTTTCGTAGATATATAGAATCAGGGATTCCCGGTAATCTTCCACCTGCCTGTCAATGTTTACCTTGTCGCGCGGCAGGTATTGGTTAGCCTTTTCCAGCATCAGCTTGCGTTTTATCCAATCTTCAACATATTTTTCCACAACGATGGCGCTGTCATCCGTTTCCGCAACATTTTTGGCGATATGTTCAATATCCGACCGGTAAAGATATTCATCGCCCACGCGGGCTATGAAATCCTCATTTTTAACAAGTGTTTTTTTATTGAAATACCGGCAGGAAGGCAGCGAAGCAATAAGGACTGCGATCAGGAATGAGTTTAAGGCTTGGATTTTGGCGGTTGATGTTGCGATCCGGTGTATATCTCTCCACTTCAAACTTTAAACTCCGGGCTATTTAACCTTAATTCTGCTTGATCAATGTATTGAATGTATCCTGATTCACCGAAACGGGATACTTTTCCCGCAGTTGTCGGATCCATTCTTTTTCCAAAAACTCCTGGTAGTCGGATACTATGAAACCGCGGGCTTCCTCAAGTGATTTTGGCGTTGGCGGAATCACTTTTCTCACCTGCACTAACGTGATGCTGTTGTCGGCATTGGGAAAATCTGTGGAAAGCCCTTCCTTCCATTCAATCTTATCCATGAGTTGCGATTGCCCTTTCTCATAAATTCCTTCCTGCATGGTCAGCAGGGCGTTCACCGAATCTTTGGCATTGATTTTTTTCAGGATGGCTTGCGTATCGAGCTTGCCTTTTAATATAAGCTTGCGGGCTGCCTTAGCGGTTTTGGCGTCCTTGGCTGTGAATGTTATGGCATCAAGCCTTGTTTCCCACATGTAGTTGAACTTATTTTTCTCCTGAAACTCTTTCAGCCCGGTTGTGTCCTGCAAAGCTTTTGACCACACTTTCTGGTCGGTCAGGGCGAACAGCAGCGTGCCGTCACGGTATTCCTGCATAAGCGCCTTGAACTCGGGATATTTTTTTTCAAGCTGGCTATCCTGGTAATCAAGGCATACTTTCTCCACATACTTGTCGTACAGGTCGGTGAATATCTTGTAGGGCTGCGCTTCTCTCTTTTTTGCCTGCTGCGCCTCAATAAATTCAATAAAGTTTGTCTGGGTATATTGAGCGCCCGCAAGCTCAAAAAGCGGCTTGTTCAATCCTGTTTTATCTTCTATTGATATTTTTGGATTGGACAGTTCCTCGTGAATCTTCTTGTAAAGGGCATCCTTGTTCTTTGCGTTTTCCTTGAAATTATTCTCCTTCTTGATCTTGGCGAGGAGCACGTCAGTAGCAAG
Organism: uncultured Chitinophagaceae bacterium; assembly: GCA_964502525.1. Taxonomy (GTDB): domain Bacteria; phylum Bacteroidota; class Bacteroidia; order Chitinophagales; family CAIOSU01; genus DATLYB01. The sequence goes on along the minus strand of CAZCXH010000078.1, from coordinate 13,024 downwards.
CATTGAGCGGGAATCGCGCTCTATTCTTTTTTTCAGGTCCACCTTTGCCTCTTCATAAGGCGGTATCCCCGCTTTGCTGATGCGCTTAATGATATGCCAGCCATAATCTGTTTTAACCGGATTGGAAACATCACCATCATTCTGTAATGCAAAGGCGGCTTTTTCAAACTCCATCACCATCTTGCCGGTGCTGAATTCGGGCAACAATCCTCCCTTTCCCGCGGAAAGCTTGTCCTCGGAATATTTCCTTGCCATTTCTTCAAATGAAGATCCGCCTGCAATCTGCTGGCGGATGTCCTCCGCTTTTTTTCTCACCTCCTCGATTTGCTCGGGGGTGGCATTATCCGGCAGTTTGAGCAGGATATGGGCGGTTGTAATTCTTCCCTGCGCGGGGCGTTTATCATTTACCTTGATAATGTGATACCCGAATCTTGTTCTCACCACATCGGAAACTTTCCCAACCTCTGTGCTGTAGGCTGCCGTTTCAAACGGATAAACCGTCTGCAACACCGAGAAGTATCCGAGATCGCCTCCGTTGTCCTTCACAGACGGGTCAGCGGAAACTTCGCGGGCGAGTTTTTCAAAATCCTCCCCGCCCAAAATCCTTTTCCTGAAATCATTGGCCATCCTGAACGCCTTCAGCGTATCGGCAGGCAATCCTTCACCCCCTATGTTAACGAGGATATGGCTTGCCCGTATCTCATACTTCATCCGCTCATAGGCTTCCTTGATGAGATGTTCGGAAACCTCCTTGTCCTGCAGGTATGACTTTGCAAGCTGTTCCCGGTAACCTTTCAACTCATCTTTGATTGATTTAATGGTGTCCATCCCCAGCGCCTCGGCTTCCTTCACTTTCAGGCGGAAGTTGATGTAAAGTTCCAGATACTCCTCCAATGACTTCCTGGAGTAGGCGTTTTCGTCATTGATATTGTTTTTCTTATAAACATACTCAAACTCCGCCAGGCTCACAGGGGTGGTGCCGTAAGTAAATAACAATGGTTCGCCTGGCGATGGTTGGGCTAACGATGCTGTTATCGCAACAAGCAAGATTGCATTGGTTAACAGCAGTTTCAATGATTTGCGCATACTTGCGGTTTGGTGTTTATGGACAGATATTGAAGTTCTCAAAGCCAATGTTTAAGTGATGAATAAACCGGAGGCTTTGAAACTTTCAGAGTTTTTGCATTTTTCGGGACTGCAAAAATATAAAAATATGCCTTGGGTAGGTTTAGCAAAGAGCGGATTAATAAATTTTAACCTTTGCGCTTGAATAACTCCTCTCCTAACATTTCATGGCATTTTTCGTACAAATTTTCGTCAGACGGGTACGTTGTGACTATTGGGCTTGTTAAAACTATGTGATCATGAAACGAGTAATAAGCATGCTGGGCGCGATGTGTTTTTGCATACTGTGCTCATTTGCTCAAACGATGGAAATTGGCGTTGGCTTGGGAACCACCAACTTCCTGGGCGACCTTGGCAAGAAAGAACCCAACGGAAAGGCCTACTATGGCGACCTCGAAGCATCGCTGTTCCGTCCGGCAGCCGGATTTTTTTTCAGGAATAATTTCAACTACTTCTTTGCGCTTAAATGCGGGCTTACCTGGGGAATCTGGGAGGGTGACGACAGGCTGTCACACACCGAACGGTTCATGGATGATGCCTGGTTCAGGAACTACCGCAATCTTCACTTCAAATCACAGGTGTTTGAACTGGCTTTAACCGGTGAGGTGAATCTGATGCGCTATATACCCGGAAGCGGCAGCAAATGGATAACTCCCTATTTCGTGACTGGCATTTCACTGGTATATTTTAATCCCAAAGCCGAATATAACGGTGAGTGGGTGGCGTTGCAGCCGCTTGGCACCGAGGGACAGGGAATGCCGCAATATCCTGACAGGCGTCCATATTCGCTTTTTCAACCTGCCATACCGATTGGCATAGGCGTGAAGCTGAATGTAACCAGGTTTCTTGCGCTCGGGTTGGAATTTGGACACCGTTTTACGTTTACAGACTATCTCGATGATGTCAGCGGCTCTTACGTTTCAAAAGGGGAATTCACTGAGTTCTATGGGAATGAAAAAGGTGCGATGGCTTACGACCTGTCACGCAGATCAAGCGAAATTGATCCGGAAGAAACCTACGGATATATCACCGAACCCGGTGAAGTTCGGGGAAACCCTGGCGCTAACGATGCTTATTTGTTCAGTTTAGTATCCGTTTCGTACAAATTTGCAAATCAGTTCTCCGAATTCTCTTATTCCCACAAGCGCAATCATGTGAGAAGGAATCCGGCACTTCGTAAAAAGGTCAAGAAGTACAGGAGATTTGTGAGAAATAGAACCTGGTAATAACAATAAACCAAATCAACGAACGTTATCGGAGCCCGAAATGGATAATTTTGGGCTTCTTTTTTTTAACTATGACTTTAATGGGTAATGTGAAAAACATGATCTCTGCATTCCGTTTCCGGCTGAATAATTTGTGATGCGCCCAAGAATCAACTTTTTGCTGATTATTTTCTCTTCTCTTTTTGCTATAGACGCCCTCCCTCAGGAGTTGGAATACGGAGGCTGGGCTGGAGTGGCAAACTACATCGGTGATTTGAACAGCAATGCAAGCTTTGAGATGATGGGGCCTGCCGGTGGGTTGTTTTTCCGATATAATTTGGGTACCCGGTTCTCTTTTAAACAGGGGCTTAATTATGGCCGGGTAGCTTATGATGACGCCATCTCCGAATTCCCATTTCAAAAAGCAAGGAATCTTTCCTTCAGGTCGGATATTTACGATTTCAGCAGCACCGTTGAGTTTAATTTTTTTAAATACGATCGCGAAAAAAGGCATCTTTCATTCACACCTTACTTGTTGATCGGCATTTCTGTTTTTTATTACAATCCCAAAACGGAATATGAAGGAGCTATTCATGCGTTGCAGCCGCTGCAAACGGAAGGCGAAAGTTATTCACTGGTAAGTGTTGGTTTTCCCATTGGCGGAGGCTTTAAATACAGTTTCACCCCTTACTGGGCGATAGGGATTGAAGGCGGTATTCGCAAAACGTTTACCGATTATTTGGATGATACAAGCACCGGTTATCCCGGAAACCTTTCTGACGGCTCTCTCGCAAGCGCGCTTTCGGACCGCTCAGGAGAAGTAACTGACCCTCCAATCGGGTATGAAGGCAAGCAAAGAGGCTTTTCCGAAAGAAATGACGATTATTTGTTTGTCGGCATATCCATTTCCTATTCGCCCATCAGGATGAAGTGCCCCAAGCCTTCAAAAATTCCTTGATGCTTTTTGTTAGCTTTGCGGCTAAACCACAACCTGTGGGAGATTTGAAATCGCTGATAGACCCCGGCAATCTTCCGGAAAGTGTTGCTATTATCATGGACGGCAACGGAAGGTGGGCGAAAAGAAACAGCAGACCGCGCATTTTCGGCCACCGCAACGGGGTAAAAACGGTCAAGCGGATTGTTGAGGCAGCGGCTGAACTTGGTATTAAGTTCCTCACGTTGTATGCTTTCTCAACCGAAAACTGGCTGCGCCCGAAAACGGAGGTGAATGCTTTAATGGAACTGCTGATCCGCACCATCAAGTCTGAAACAAAGACTTTGATGAAGAACAATATTCGCCTGAGGGCAATCGGAAACATAAAATCGCTTCCAGAAAGATGTTATGCTAATCTTTTGGAAGCAATGGACATAACAAGCGGGAACACGAAGATGGACATGATTCTCGCATTAAGCTACAGCGCACGGTGGGAAATCACAGAGGCTGTGAAAAAAATATGCCATGAGGTTGTGCAGGGAAAACTGTTGATGCAGGAGATCAATGACGAGTTGATTTCGTCTTATCTCAGCACCAAAGATTACCCCGATCCGGAATTGCTGATAAGAACCAGCGGGGAACAACGCATCAGCAATTTCCTTCTATGGCAGATCGCTTATGCGGAATTATATTTCACCAATACACTCTGGCCCGATTTTAAGGAAGATGATTTTTACAAGGCGATAATCAGCTACCAGGAAAGAGAAAGGCGTTTTGGAAAGATCAGCGAACAAATAAAAATCGGATAAACTCTGCAACGCAGCGTCCTCTTATTGTTTTCTTGCATCTTTTCCGCGCTGCTATTTGCCCAGGAAAAGGAGGCTGACTACGCCTCTCCGGGCGAATACACCATTGGCGGAATCACCACGTCAGGCCTGCAATTTCTTGATCAGGATATCATTATCTCCCTCTCAGGACTGAAGGTTGGCGATGAAATTTCCGTGCCTGGTGATGCCATTTCCAACGCCATCCGAAATCTTTGGGATCAGAATTTATTTACAGATATTAAAATTTATGTTACCAAAAAAGCAGGCAGCAGCATCTTTCTTGAAATTTCCCTCAAGGAGCGCGCAAGGCTTTCAAGGTTCATGCTGAAGGGAATCAAGAAAGGCGAAGCGGACGATATACGCGAGAAAATAAAATTGGTGAAGGGCAGGGTGGTGAACGAAAATGCGAAAATTTCCACCGTCAACACCATCAAAGACTTTTATTCGGAGAAAGGCTACAACAATGCGTCTGTCACCATCCGGGAAATTCCGGATACGCTTCTTTCAAACAGTGTTTTACTGGAGATTGCCATTGACAAGGGCAATAAAGTGAAAATCGAAAGCATCAATTTCCAGGGAAATGAGGCTGTTCCTTCCAAGAAGCTGAAACGACTGATGAAGGATACGCGCGAGATAGTGAGGTTTGACCTGAAAGAGATGCTGAAACGGGCGAACATTAAAAAGGCGGTCCCGGATAATGCCGGATTCATTGACATTCTCAGCAATCTTTCGCCTTCTCAGGCTTACAAATACGCATCCAACTATGCCAATCTTTTTCCGAAACCGTCAAAATTCATTGAGGACAAATTCAAAGATGACAAGCAAAAACTGATTGACTACTACAACTCAAAGGGGTACAGGGATGCTGAAATCATACGCGACACAGTTTACCCGCATAACAAAAACCTGAAGATTGACATTCTGGTAAATGAAGGGCATCAGTATTTCTTCAGGAATATCACATGGAAAGGGAATACAAAATATAACGATGCCTTTTTAAGCTCTATTCTGAATATCAAGAAAGGGGAGGTTTACAATCAAACTTTGCTTGACGAAAGGCTGAACATGAGCCCTGCAGGCACCGACATCAGTTCTCTGTACATGGATGATGGTTATTTGTTTTTCCAGGTCACACCGGTTGAAGTGAACATCGAAAATGATTCGATTGATTTGGAGATAAGGATATATGAGGGTCCGCAAGCCACTATCAACGAGGTGAGGATTTACGGGAATACAAAAACGAAGGAATATGTGATTCGCAGGGAAATACGAACACTGCCCGGAAATAAATTCAGCCGTGCCGATCTGATCAGGTCTCAGCGCGAAATCATCGCCCTCGGATATTTTGACCCCGAGCAAATGGAAGTGATTCCGCTCCCTAACCCCGAGAAAGGTACGGTGGATATTGAATATCACGTAGTGGAGAAGCCTTCAGACCAGCTTGAGCTTTCAGCCGGATGGGGCGGCAAGGGAAGAGGCGTGGTCGGCAGCCTGGGGCTGACCTTCACCAATTTCTCCATCCAGAACATGTTCAAAAAGGGAACATGGTCTCCGCTTCCATCTGGTGACGGTCAGCGATTATCGCTTCGCGTTCAGACTAATGGCAAAGTGTATCAGTCCTACAATATGTCTTTTACGGAACCCTGGCTGGGAGGTAAAAAGCCGAATTCATTTTCGGTGAGCTATTATCACACCCGTTATGCCGACCTTGATGCAAACAGGGATGTGGAAGGGCGGCAAGTTACAAATGGAACTTCAGTAGGCTGGGGCACAAGGCTGAAATGGCCGGATGACTTTTTTACTTTTAGCGTAACCGGGAGCTATGAGCGTTTTAACGTGACTCCCGGCACCGTATCTTCTTTCGCGCTTCAGGATGGCATCACCAATAATCTTGCGGTTCAATTCGCCTTTGGCAGAAACTCGGTGGATCAGCCTATTTATCCGAGGAGAGGCTCTAACATAGCGCTCACCTTGAAGGTAACTCCCCCTTATTCAATTTTCAGGGATGAAAATGGCACATCCGCCAATGGTGAAAGCGTTATGCGTCAATACAAGTGGATAGAATATCATAAATGGCGCTTCAATGTAGAGTGGTTCACTCCTTTGAACAGGAGCAACAAATTTCCGATTGTGCTGCGCTTCTCCGCCAAGTTTGGATTTCTTGGAAAATACAATCAGCGGGAAGGTTATTCGCCTTACGAGCGGTTTGAGCTGGGCGGTGACGGCATCTCCAATATTCAGTATTACGGAAGAGATATAATCTCACTTCGCGGGTATGATATAATTCGCCACTGGGACCAGGATAACCCAACTGGAGTTTCAGCAGTGCCGTTCTTCGATAAATTCACGCTCGAAATGAGATTTCCGTTTTCTCTGAACCAGTCTGCCACAATATATGCCCTTGCGTTCGTGGAAGCGGGCAACTCATGGGTCAAAATCCAGGATTACAATCCGTTTGACCTGAAACGTTCCGCTGGGTTGGGTATTCGCATATTTCTGCCTATGTTTGGCATGCTCGGTTTCGACTATGGCATACGTTTTGACAAATACAACAACGAGTTCGTGGAGCCAAACGCAAGCGGATTTGGAAATTATTTAAGCAGATACGGGCGGTTCAGCATCGTGCTTGGATTTGAGCCTGATTAAAAATTATTAGTTATGACAAAATTGTTTGCTTCCTTTTTAGCGGTGCTTTCATTCACAGCGGCATCATTCGCGCAACGTTTTGTTTACGTTGACAGCGAATATATCCTCAACAGCATTCCTGATTACAAGCAGGCTCAAAAAAGCCTGGATGACATCGCTGAAAACTGGCGCGCTGAAATTGACCGCAAGTACAAGGATATTGACGATCTCTACAAAGCCTTTCAGGCTGAACAGATATTGATGCCCGAAGATGTTAAAATCCGGAAACAGCAGGAGATTGAACAGAAGGAGAAAGACGTGAAAGAATTTCAGAAGCAGAAGTTCGGATATGAAGGGGAGCTTTTTCAAAAAAAGCAGGAGCTGATAAAGCCTATTCAGGATAAAATCTATAATGAAATACAGAAGATGGCTGCTGAAAAAGCCTATGATTTCATCTTTGACAAGGCAAACGGTGCAAGCATGCTGTATGCCAGCACTAAGTACGATAAGAGCGATGACATACTTCGCGCCATGGGCTATGCCCCCCTGGCTCCCTCTAAATCTACTTCTCCCAAATAATTATTTTTATCTTTACACTCTAAATTTTTAATAATGAAAAATCTTTTGAACTTATTGTTTATAGTTGCTCTGTCTGCCTTCTGGTATAACGCAGACGCCCAATCCCTGAAGCTGGGGCATGTGAATATCACGAAAGTGCTTGAGGGAATGGAAGGATATAAAGCGGCCGAGAAGAAGTTGCAGGAATTTGCAACGCAATTGCAGGAAACCATGGTAAACATGCAGAAAGAGTACGAAAAAAAGGTGCAGGAATATTACGAAACGGAAAAAGATATGCTTCCCGCGATCAAGGAAGTGAAGGCGAAGGAAATAACTGACCTCGAAACAAGGATCACCAAACTGCAGGCATCCTCTGACGAGCAGATGACGCAGAAGCAAGTGGAATTATTGAAGCCCCTTGAAGAGCAGGTGATGACCGCCATTAAAGCGGTGGCTGCAGACAAGGGCTTCACTTACATATTCGATTCGAGCGTGGGCAGCAACCTGCTGCATTACCCTGCCAGTGATGATATAACTGAGATCGTTAAAAGCAAGTTGGGAACGCAATAACACATAATGGCAAACCTGTCCCGCAAACCTATTGGCATCTTCGATTCGGGCATTGGCGGGCTGACGGTTGCCAGCCGCATCATCAGGGATTTTCCGCAAGAGGACATCATTTACTTCGGTGATACCGCCCACCTGCCTTATGGCGATAAATCAGAGGATCTCATCCGTCACTACAGCAGGCGCATCAGCGAATTTTTAATAGCGAAGGATTGCAAGCTGATTGTTATAGCCTGCAATACTGCTTCATCGGTGGCATACGAAGACCTGGTGAGCAGCTATGGAGACAAGGCGGAATTTGTAAATGTGGTTGACCCTGCGGTTTCCGGCATTGCCGCTATGAAGAATTTGGATGAAATCGGGATCATCGGAACGCAGCGCACAATCAGTTCGGGCATTTATGAGCAGCGGCTGAAAAAACTGAGGTCTGACCTTAAGGTTCATTCACTTGCAACGCCCTTGCTGGCGCCCATGATTGAAGCGGGTTTTTTCAATAACCAGATCAGCCGCACGGTGATTGAAGCCTACCTGAATGAGGTGTCGCTAAAACCGGTCAAAGCGTTGATATTAGCCTGCACCCACTATCCTTTGATTAAGAATCAAATAGACGAATTTTACAACGGAAGAGTCAAGGTATTTGATTCTACTGACTTCATAACAAAAGAAGTTGGAACAATTCTTGACAAGTTGAAATTACACAGCGACAATAAAACAATGAAAAACCAGTTTTACGTGTCTGATTTGACTGAATCATTTGAAAAAACAACAAGGCTTTTCTTTAAGGAAGAAATCGTTCTGGAATACTATCCTTTGTGGGAAGCGTCACAAACGTATTCTTATGAATAATGCCATGCTTTTTTTAACTGCGCTCCTGTTTCTTGGCGCCAGCGGGTTTGCCCAGGGATCAAAGACGGTTGAGCCGGTTTCTGCAGCTCCCGTGCAAAAAGGCATGGTATTTTTCCAGGGCACATGGGCTGATTTGCTGAAGGAATCGCAGAAAACGGGCAAGCCGATTTTTCTGGATGCTTTTGCCGCATGGTGCGGTCCGTGCAGGATGATGGCTGCCAACACGTTTCCCGATGAAGAAGTGGGTAAGTTTTACAATGAGCGCTTCATCAATTACAAACTCGACATGGAAAAGGGCGAAGGTCCAGCGCTGAAGATGAAATACAGGGTTACCCATTACCCGACTTACCTGTTCCTCGATTCGCAGGGGAATCTGAAATACAGAAAGGTGGGATACATGGTTCCTGAAGTATTTATCCAGGAAGGGAAGGTTGCCGTGGAAGCCTTTAAGACAACCAACTAAACAGCGTCAAGCAATTCAATAAGTTCCTTTCTGAAGGTGTTTACCGGTATTCGGGGCAATTTGGTACTCTCAAATTGCGACAGCGCTTCGTTAAGATCTATTTCCGACTGTTTCTTGGATAAAAAATAGGCAGCATCATCGCATCTTTCTGCAAGATATTCCTGCTCAGTCTGTCCTGGCGTGGGGATGATGATTGCTTTCTTTTGCAATGCGATTAAATCCATCAGGCTGCTATAGCCTGCTCTGCAAATCACCGCCTTCGCTTTTGAGATCGCTTCTCCCAGTGCCTCTGATTTGAGATGCGATACCATCTCCACAAATTCATTCAGTTTTTCACGGTTATTTTCCTCAGTTACACCCCGCACAATCAGTGTTCTGATTTTCGAAATAGTTGATTGCTTTATAATCTCTTTTTCAAGAATCGTTCGCTGTGGTTCAGGTCCTGAAAGCAAAGCCAGCAAATCATAGCCGGTATGCTCTGGGTTATCTTCAGCATGATTCAGTTGAAATCTTGACAGGAGTCCGATGTATCTGGCATTGGCAGGCATTTTACCATGAGAAAGATCCCCGCTTAAATTCATCTCTCCTTCTTCATCGGGCACCCAACAAGCATGATACTGCCTGATGAAAAAATGATTGGGAAGGTTGAAGACAAACCGCATCCATCGCATTCCCGATGGCATTCTTATGAACACCTGGTGCGTTATCAGAACCGACTTTACTTTTTTACACCACAATCCATAGCGATTGTCGGAGATGATGGCATCAATGGAATAGTTGTGGATTATCTTTTTCAACTGATCATGCTCCCGTGCTATTGCAAGAAGAAATTTCGGAACCTGAAGCCCCATTTTCAGAAACATGTTCCCGTTCTTTGGATAAACGGGATTATACCCCGGCAACCGTATGATGGTTAAGCCGGGAAATTCGGAATGCAGCAAATCGCATGATCTTCCATCGGAAGCGATGATTGGTTCATGTCCGAGAGCAATGATTTCCTGAATGATGGGAATGCAGCGGGTGGCGTGCCCCAAGCCCCAATTGAGAGGCGCAATCAGTATCTTTTTCTTATGAGCCAAAACTTTTATCGCAAAATCACGTTAAATTTATAGTGATTTTCATGCCATGAGAAAGTTCAAAATAGCCATTTTGCTTATTGCCACAGCTTCCCTGCTCTCTTCCTGCGCGGGGTCCAACTGCGACTGCCCGAAATTCAGCAAAGTGAAGTCAAAGGAACACCGGGTTTGACCAACTCGTCCTACAGTTTCCCCGGACATAGCAACATCTTTATTTTTACAGAAACATTGCTTTCATGCTTTCGCCCAACCGTCTTGTATCCTGGATTTTGCGGAACAGAATCGAGAGTATTTGGCAGGCTTCGATTTATCCGATAGAGACACAGGAGAAAATGCTGCGAAACCTCATTGGGGAATCGCGCGATACCGAATGGGGACAAATACATGATTTCGCTTCCATAAAAAATTCACGACAATTTGCAGAAAGAGTCCCATTACAGGACTATGAATCCCTGAAGCCTTACATCAACCGGATGATGAACGGTGAACAGAATATTTTATGGCACTCGGAAATAAGATGGTTCGCCAAATCTTCCGGTACGACAAGCGACCGAAGCAAATTCATACCGGTTAGCTCTGAAGGTTTGAGTAACTGCCACTTCAAAGGAGGGCGCGACCTTATGACTGTCTATTGCCACAACCATCCTGAAACAAAAATCTTTTCCGGCAAAGGCTTGCTGATGGGAGGCAGCCACCAAATCAATCAACTGAATGAAGACGTCCGTTATGGGGATGTCTCTGCAGTGATGATGCAGAACATGCCGCTGCTTGCTCATTGGATAAAAACGCCAGAATTGTCTGTCGCCCTGATGGACGATTGGGAAGAAAAGCTGGAACGAATGGCGGAAATCACGATTCAGCAAAACGTAACGCACATGGCGGGCGTGCCAACCTGGACCATTTTATTGATTCGAAAAATACTGGAAGAAACCGGAATACAGAATCTTATGGATGTCTGGCCAAATCTTGAATTGTACATCCATGGCGGAGTAAGTTTCACTCCTTACCGTGAACAGTTCAGGAAATTAATTCAATCTGATGAGATGAACTATGTGGAAACCTATAACGCATCTGAAGGCTTTTTCGCGTTCCAGGATTCAGACCAATCGGATGACATGCTGCTGCTCACCGACAATGGAGTGTATTATGAATTCATTGAATTGAACGAAAATGGACAAACTTCAAAAGTCATCCCGTTGGGCATGGTGGAAAAGGGCAAGACCTATTCTTTAGTAATCACCACCAACAGCGGGCTATGGCGCTGTCAGATCGGTGATACGGTTCGTTTCACCTCCACGCATCCTTACAAGATTCAAGTTGCGGGCAGGGTGAAGCACTTTATCAATGCCTTCGGTGAAGAGGTGATGGTTGACAATACCGACCGTGCCATTGCAGAAGCCTGCCAGAAAACGGGAGCTTTAGTTTCGGACTATACGGTTGCGCCTGTTTACCTCGAAGGAAATAACAAAGGGAGCCACGAATGGCTGATTGAGTTTGAAAAAACTCCACCTGATTTGCATGAATTTACCCTGCGGCTGGATGAAGCCCTCCGCGCATTGAATTCCGATTACGATGCGAAACGCTATAAAGATATCGTTCTGCAACTCCCCGTTATACGGGTTTTGCCACAAGACACGTTTTACAAATGGTTGAAATCAAAAGGAAAATTGGGTGGGCAGAATAAAGTACCGAGGCTGTCGAATGAAAGAAAAACAGTGGAAGATATATTGAGCTTCGTTGAACAGGTTTTACTCACCCGAAAACTTTAGCCTTAGAGGTTGTTTAAATTTATATTAATTCATAATATATGAATGATAATAGAACGCTGATGACGCGGATTATGCAGATAATCGCTGATTGTTTTATCTGTGGTCATCCTATTTTTCTGCGTCATCTGCGTTCTATTTTTAATTTTAAACAGTCTCTTAGGTTCAGACCTCCTTCCCTTCCACGACAAAGACCGCTATCTGTACGATGATATACAAGTAACGGTGGATTTTATGCGGGAGGTGAAAGTGTAGGTGATGCTTCAGTAGAAGCGGACAATGATTTTACGAACGCAACCGTGCGGATTGTTTGCGTTGTTTTTTCACCGCTCTTGCTTTTTTCGGATTTGCAGGAATGCTATCCATGTATAATGTATCAGGGCAAAGGTCCTGTCCGCTCTTCCACGCAATGCTGCCAAGGTCAGCGCGCACTGCGTTAAAGACCGCAATATCTTTCAGTTCTTTAAAAACGCCCTTATCCAGATACGGCTTTGCGTCAAAAATTCTGCTTTCTCCGTTGGTGAAAAGCAACTGTAACTGATAATCAGGCAAGGGTTTTACTTGTTTCACTCTCGGGTTCATCTGTAATTTATTTCAACGGGTCAATTTTGAAAATCGTGTTGCCATTCACTGCCAATTTCCAGTTTGCCATCAACTCCTCTTTATGGATTTCAATCCATGCTTCAACGAGTTTTTGTTTTGACAGCGGCAATTCCCCTTCCATCATCCTGCCTTCCGGGAATTTAAACACCGCCTCAAACTCATTGTATTTGACATGAATATGCGGAAACTTATGCTTCCTGTTATCCATGAAATACATCATTACGATAATTCCATAAAACATGGAGATAACAGGCATCCAAAAAGGTTTGTACAAATATAGGGCGTGAAGCTGTTGCAATACAAGTAACCGCGTGGATTTTACGAGGGAGGTGAAATTGTAATCAATCAAAAGTCTCCGGAAAATAGTGGCATTCTCTTAGAAGCTGTTTAAATTCACAAAATATCATAATCTGAATAAGAAATGGAATG
>CAZCXH010000077.1:0-21642 GCA_964502525.1 uncultured Chitinophagaceae bacterium | reverse complement strand
TGAAAGCTGCCCGGTACAGGGCTGCGTTCATCACGTTCATCATTGTCGGTTTGATTGGCGGCATGCTGCTCGTGCTGTGGTATGGTGCGCGGCTCGTGCATGAAGGACAGATGACGGCAGGCGACCTCGTGGCGTTCATCGTTTACACCGTCATCATTGGCGGCTCGGTGGGCGGCATGGCGGAGATTTACAGCAAAATCCAAAAGACCATTGGCGCGTCAGAAAGCCTTGTGAAAATATTGGGTGAAGAATCGGAGTTGGATATTAACGCAACCAACCTGCCGCAAAAAAAATTAACAGGCGACATCCGCTTCAACAACATCCGCTTTTCGTATCCATCGCGCAAAGACGTCACCGTGCTGAAGGATATTAGTTTTCACATTACCAGTGGTAAGAAAGTCGCATTGGTGGGTCCGAGCGGTGCGGGAAAATCAACCATCACCCAGTTGCTGATAGGATTCCACAAACCGGATAACGGTGAAATCCTTATTGACGGGAAACCTGCTTTGGATTATCAACTCAGTCATCTGAGAAAAAATATCGGCATCGTTCCGCAGGAGGTGATATTGTTTGGCGGAACTATAAGGGAGAATATCGCTTATGGGAAACCGGGCGCCTCGGAAAAAGAGATAATGGATGCAGCGGAAAAAGCCAACGCGGTGGAATTCATCCGCACATTCCCGGAGGGAATGAACACGATGGTTGGCGAAAGGGGCGTTAAACTTTCGGGAGGACAGAAGCAGCGCATCGCCATTGCGAGGGCTATCCTGAAAGATCCGGCAATCCTCGTCCTGGATGAAGCGACAAGTTCGTTGGACTCAGCTTCCGAAATCCTGGTTCAGCAGGCATTGGAAGAACTGATGAAGGGGCGCACGAGCATCATCATCGCGCACCGCCTATCCACCATCAGGAAAGCTGACAGAATACTCGTATTAAATAAAGGCGAATTGATTGAAGATGGAACTCACGAAGAATTGATGAGAAACGAAGATGGGTTATACCGGCACCTGATACACCTGCAGTTCAGTTTGTCTGAACCTGCGCATGTTTAGAATAGCTGCGGCTGGAGCAGGAGTTGCCGTAAACGGCAATACCGAGAAGAAACATAACGAACGCAATGGATATCCAGAATTTCTTTTCAACCCAACATCTTTTGCCTTTCTCGGTGATGATGACCACAAGGTGCAGCATGAAGAATGATACAAGAAGTAAAACGCCCGCCATAATAGTTATATAACAAGCCTTACGGAAAAAGGCAAGAGAAAGTTTCGGAAATGCAAGAACCGCAGGGGTTTCGCTTTATGGGCGGACAGTCACTCCGGTCACTGTGCCAGACGTATCGGAGGCAGCGAATTATACCAAGAGCAGTCGAATTTTCCGAAGGAAAGAGACGTACTCTTGGTTATCATAATACCGAACATTCTAACAATTCAATTGTTCGAAAAGCTGAGTTGTTTCGGTATAAATGAGTTATGCATCCGCTTGACGGATAGCAAGCCTTGAAACGCATTATTACTTTAGTTTTAAAGGCAAAATCAACTGAAAGCTTCAATGCAAAAGAGTTTTGCACCAACTGTACTGTTCCTGCTCGCCCTTCCAGCCTTCAGCCAAAACTGGTTTCACGCGCCTTCCCTTAACGGGAGGGATCTGAATTGCGTGAAGATTTTCAATCGCGATATAATACTGGCTGCAGGAGGATGGCGGATTATCAATCCGTTTCAAACACAGTTAACGCAAACTTTATACAAGTCATTTAATTCATGCCTGCAATGGAATGTTTACCTCGACAACGATGGTGGCTGGTTCAAATCAGTTGAATTCATTGATGACCAAAAAGGTTTTATTGTCGGTTGGGATGGCGTGATATTTAAAACGGACGACAGTGGCGAGCATTGGACTCCCGTCACTTCACCCGTCAGCAGACATTTCAACAGGATTTTTATTATTGACTCGCTCGCGTTCATCATCGTTGGCGGAATGCCTGCCGACTCAACACAAGGCGCGGTTCAAACAATCCTGAAATCTGTCAATGGCGGACAATCCTGGAGCGTAATCACTGACCAGCCCGGCTTTTTTCTCAAAGCCGTTTACTTTTTTTCCCCGGCAAACGGCATTGCGGTTGGCGACAGCGGCACCATTTTGAAATCGGCTGATGCAGGAAATACCTGGACTCCGGTTGCTTCTCCGATTATAAGGAATTTTAATTCTGTTTGGTTTTCTAATCCAAACAATGGAATCATCGTTGGCGGCAATGAAACGAATGATTCCATACGCGTGATATTGAGAACCATTGACGGTGGCGATACCTGGACGGTCATAAAGGACGAATTGGGCGGATGGCTGATGGATGTAACTTTTGTTGACGCAGATACCGGATATGCTGTGGGCGACCGTGCGACCGTGCTGAAAACCATTGATGGAGGGCAAGCGTGGTCCCCTATATCGGTTCCGGGAACATCGGGGGATGAATATTTCAATGCGGTGCGGTTTAACGGATGGGATTACGGCTTCATTGCGGGCAAGTGGGCTGATAATTACATTTATAATCACGAGCCTCCACCGCTTGCCTACACGATGGGCGCAGAAGAGATAACGCCCGCTTCCGCATTAATGAAAGCCAATGTGAACAGCCTCAGCCGCCATGCCCGCTATTCATTCGTGTTTTCAAATGACTTTTCATTCAGCAGCCCTTCACAAACAATTCCCAGCGATTTCAGGAATGATGTGTTGATGCCCGTGCAATTCAGGCTGGGATGGCTTTCGCCCAACACAACCTACTATTATTTTATTTCAGCATGGACGATTGGCGGCAGGACAAATGGCGACACGCTATCATTTTACACCGGAGATCCAACCACTAATCTGATGACTCAGCCTGCAACCGAAATTGCAGCAACCACCGCTTCAATCAACGGAACAGTGCATGGATTCTCCGAAACGGTGAATTTATATTTTCAATACGGCTTGACTCCCGATTTCGGCAGCGTGGCGACAGCATCACCGGCAACAGTCGCTGACACATTCGAACATGCCATTTCAGCGAACATCAGTTCACTTCAGCCCAACTCAAGTTATTATTTCCGATTGGTGGGCGAAAGCGCTTTCGGCAATCGCTACGGCAACACTCATGGTTTTTTCACAGGCGCGGTTTATTCGGTGTTTCAGACATTGGCGGCACAATCTGTTACTGATACGTCTGCCGTAATCAGCGTGACTATCGAGGGATTTAAAATACAGGCTTATTTGAATTTTGAATACAGCGCGAACACCCCGGGTTTCGACAGTATCCGTGCAGGCTATCCCAGGGCAATAACGGATACGTTAAGGCATGTTCCTAACCTCACCCTTAACTCCCTTCAGCCGGGCACATTGTATTTTTTCAGGATGAAGGCAATAACCACGCTTGGAAACTACTATAGTGACACGGGTTACTTCTACACAATTACCTCCGATACCAACCTGCTCGCGTTAACAGCAACTGAAGTGACGTCATCATCTGCCAAACTGAACGGAAAAGTCAGCAATTACAGCCAGCCGGTTTCCGTGAGTTTTGAATATGGCGAAACGCCTCTGTTGGGAAATGTCATCCCCGGAGATCCGGTAGTAGTCAATGGTCCGCAGGAACAGCAGGTTTCCGCTGCAATTTCCGGGCTTCAAGGCAACACGCTTTATTATTACAGGATCGCGGCAAATATCGCAGGAACAAAATTATATGGCGGACAGCGGCAGTTTTATACCGGCAATCCTATCCCCAACTGGGATTTCGCGGATTGGGAGAGCAAAACGGTTTTATTACCAGACTATTGGAACATTATCGGGGAAACCTTCGAACGCGTTGCGGGCAATGCGGGAAACTACGCGCTGAAACTGTTCAAAACGAACTTTGCCTTTCTGGGAAAATTCGTGCTGGACTTGTCCGGAGGAGTGCCGTTCACTTCACGGCCCGATTCTTTTTACGTTAATATGAATTATAATATTGATCCGGGCGACACTGCGCTTGTGGGGTTTGTCCTCCGGAGAGATACCGCCATAGCCGGAAATATCATTGGGCTGAACGGCAATTCGGGCAGCCAGTTTCAGAGAATCACTTATCCGATTTCGTATAATTCGCCACTCGCCCCCGATTCGGTTGTCATTGGCCTCGGAATGTTTTCGCAAAGCCCGGGAAGTCATCTCATCATTGACGAAGCAGGCTTCATCCCTGAGGAGAATGTTCTCAACGCAGATTTTGAAAGTTGGTATTCATATCACCATGAAGAACCGGCCGGCTGGAATTATCCCGCTTATACGGGCATTGATACTTCCGGCAATAATCCGCCCATGGTGTCGAAAGAAATATTCAACCAGCCGGACGACTATGCCGCGTCCGTCCGCAACCTGGATTTAGGCGGTGGAACATATTTAGGCGGAAATCTATCCAACCAAACACCCCAACCGATTGATTTGCCGCTGTTAACCTTTCCGGTTCAGCACCGGCATCAAACGCTGAACGGACTTTTTAAATATGAACCCGATGGAAATGATACCATGCTGATTACGGTTTCCATGTACCGCGCGGGACTACCCTACGGGGCAGGAGTTTTCAAATATGGAGCCGCCACCAACGGATATTCAACATTCGAAGCGGATATTATTTACAATGATGAATCTTTTGTTCCTGACGCAGCTTTAATATCCTTAACATGCAGCAAAGGAAGACCTGCCGGGCTATCGCAACTGACTGTTGACAAGCTGAGTTTTGACGGCTTCTCGAGAATTGGCGGTGACGACACAACCTCCATCGCGGAAAATAACTCCGGTGCGGGCTTTCAAATATTCCCCAACCCGGCATCATCGGTTGCAACTATCTTATTGCAAGAGAGTCTGACCGGGAACCTGGAGATATGCAACATGTTTGGCGAACGGATTCACGCCTCGTCCTTTTCCGGAAAAATCATCTCATTGAATGTTTCCGGCTTAGAACAAGGAATCTACTTATTGAGGATTGCCGCAGGCAGGGAACAAATGATAAGCAGGTTGGTTGTTATCAGGTAGCGGAAGAATCCATTTTGAGTTTCATCAAAAACTTCAGCAGCGTCTCAACAAGAAATCCGAACATCGCCCAAAAAGGAAAGTAGTCAATACGCATGTAACCCATGATGTGCCAGCCTTCCTTGTATTCCCAGGGACAGCGGCCGGTAACAACATCAAGGAACCATCCCGTGGCAAACTCTACAGCGAGAATCCCCAATGCATAGACGCACACGCGAAACAAAACATTCCATTTCCCAATGATTTTCAAGACCGGAGGAAAAACAACGCCTGCCAATCCGTAAATCGGAAACATCCAGATGTAAGAATGTCCCATCAGCCGCATGGGCGCTTCTGCCGTTCCATTTATAATGTCATAAATAGCCGTGAAGAAAATTTCACAAGTGATTCCCACGCACCCCATTGCGCAGAAAAGAAAAACGGATTGAAGCATTGCGTTGATTGTAGCAGGCGGTCAGCGAAAACTTGGAAACTGTTTAATTTTAAATTAAATCATAATAACAGAATGATAACAGAATGCTGATGGTGCAGATAATGGCTGATTGTTTTATCTGCGGACATCCTCTTTTTCTGCGTCATCTGCGTTCTGTTTTTGAATTTAAACAGATTCTCAGTCAAACTGTTTCCAGACAACTTCCCTTTCCGGCTCCTCAACTTCTGACAATTCCCCCCGGCTGTTAACGTGCAGCGCACTTATCGGCTCGCGATGGGTCACCTCTTCAAACGTTTCGTCATACTTCGGGTGCATTGTACCCATGATCCTGTCCCACCAGTTGAAGTAGATGCTGTAATGGCAATTGAAATATTTGTGGTGCATGTTATGGTGGGTGGTTGTGTTATGCCAGAACATGAAACTCTTGGTGAAACCCTTCGTGAACAGTTCAAAACTCAGGTGTCCGAAAACATTGTAGGTTATCTGGTAAATGGCAAAAGCGAGCAATCCGTAAAGATGTATCGGGATCAACAACACAATCAGCGGTCCTATCAACCCCTGGATGAATGCTTCAAACGGATGAAACGAGTATGCCGCCCACGGTGAGGGATTTGTTGACTTGTGATGCACCAGATGAACATGCCTGAAAACAGCAGGATGATGCATCATCCGGTGAGTCCAGTAGAAATAGGTGTCATGAAGCAGAATGGCGAGAGCAATGCTCAGGAAAAAATAAGGCAATCCGTATTCGTCAATATCTTTATACATCTGCCCGTATCCGTTCTTTATTCCGAAATAAACCCCGACACCGATCAGCGAAAAAATGGTGATGCTGCTCATGGAGTATAGAAACTCTTTCCACAGCCTTTCTTTTGCCGGAAATTTTTTCTGGATGAAGCGGTGCATCAACCGCTGGCGAAATGCTACCCAAAAGATGAGAAAAGTTGTTCCCGCGAAGATTACATAACGCAACGCTTCACCTGTGAAATCAACTGCGAAATGTTTAATTAATTCAAGCATCGCAAACCGGAAAATAATTTACCTGGCTTAAAGATAACTGTGAAATAGGAATTTTAAACAGGATTGCTCTATTATTTCGTGATTTTTCGGTTTTACTCTTTCTCACTGTTCGCACAATATTCTTGCAAGAACAACGCGGGCATCAGTTATTGCAGCAATATCCTCTCTTAAGATGGTGCCATCTTGATTATACGGTGTGCGGGATAAAATCGTGCCTTTTCTATTTCTGTTTACGGTTTACATGTTTGCGGTTTACGGTTGTTAAAACCAAACCGTAAACCGTAAACTGCAAACGGCTCAATGGCGCAATTTATCCCGTTCAAAGTTCAAAGTATAATGCATACCAACGGCAGCCGGTTTCCGGGCTTGTACCAAATAGACTTTATGGCATCCCGGTCATAGCTCATCTTCACCCTTGCTTCGGGGTGATAGCCCTTTCATTCTGCAAGATCTTCATGACGCTCCCCCGGCATTCTGCCGAATCAATTTTATAGCTACGCTTGCTTTACTGTTTGATCAACTCCACTGCGCAGTCAATCCTGATATCTTTCCCAACCACCAAACCACCGGTTTCAATTGCATTGTCCCACTTCAAATTGTAATCGAAGCGATTGATCGTGCCGGTGATCTGGAACCCCGCGCGAGTATTGCCCCAAGGGTCTTTCACTATTCCTCCGAAAACCACATCCAGTTCCACCGTTTTGGTAACATCGCGAATGGTGAGGTCACCGGTTAATTTATAGTTGTTGCCGCTTGTCTTAGCGAGGCTCTTTCCCTTAAATGACAATTCGGGGAATTTTGCCGCATTGAAAAAATCATCGGATTTCAGGTGAGTGTCGCGCTTCTCATTGTTGGTGCTGATGCTCGCCACATTCACATTGAAATCAATTTTGGCGTCAGTGAAATCCTCTTTATCGGAAAGCACCGTGCCGCTGTATGAGCTGAAACTTCCGGTTACCTTTGAAATCACCATGTGGGTTGCAACGAAATTGATATTGGTATGCGAGTTATCGAAGGTCCACTTGGTGGTTTGAGCATTGGCAAACCATGCCGAAAAAATTAATAGCGCTGTAAACAATACACTTTTCATAGTTTAATTTTGATTTTGGTTAAAAAATTTACAATTTCAGAACGCAATTATTAATGAGTTCATCATTTAGTGCATCTTTCAGGTATTAGCTTTAAGCCACTGGCTTCAAGCCTCAAGCTGGCCAAAACTTGCAGCTTGTAGCTTGCGGCTTGAAGCGGAATGAATTATGTACTATTTCTTGCTCCCATTAATATATAGCGATACCAACAAGTTTATTCAGAAAAAATTCCGGTTAACAATTTTTTATCAACATGAAAATAACACAATTTTTGTTTTCTTTCATTTTCTTCAGCCTGGCTGCCAATGCTCAAACAATGATAGCCGGAAAAAGTTTTCCGAACGCCCTTGAAACCGGCAAAGGCTCGCTGGCGCTCAACGGTGGCGGTGTGCGCGAAAAAATGTGGATTGACGTATATGTTGCGGGACTTTACCTGCAGTCAAAAAACAACAACGGGGCGGATATTGTGAATGCCGACCAACCGATGGCGGTGCGCCTGCACATCGTTTCCGGAATGGTGAACAGCGAGAATATGAGCGAAGCGGTGAACGAAGGCTTTGAAAAATCAACCAGGGGCAACACTGCTCCCCTGCGCGACAGGATCAACTCTTTTCTCGATGTCTTCAAAAGCGAGCCGGTGAAGGTGGATGACATTTACAAAATGATTTATGCCCCCGGTGAAGGAATTAAAATCTACAAGAACGATGCAATGAAATCAACCGTGACCGGACTTGATTTCAAGAAAGCGCTGTTCGGCATCTGGCTGGGCGACACTCCGGTTAGTTCCAGCTTGAAGAAGGGGATGTTGGGAGAGTGATATGATTCACATCGCTGGCCGGTGAGGACACTGACCATAAGCAAAAATAATTCCATCGCGAACAATGCGCTGGTATATGAAGAAAGGAAGTGAGCGCAGGATTCAGATTTAGAATTACTGCGGAATTTATTCAGCGATCTCCTTCAAACTCTCACACTGTTATTGCTTCCATTTCGATGGCTTTCGGAAAGAGGATATTGTTTTCAAGATGGATATGCCGGTGCAGGTCATCTTCAAACTCTTTCAGCTTGAAATATTCCACGCGGTAGGTGTTGCACGCATGCGCGGGCGGTGTATAGTTGTTGCTCAACCCGCCTATTTGCTTCAGCAGTTCGCCTACCTGTTCATGCTCCATTTCCATCATCCTGATTGGGTTTTGCACCGTTCCGAATGACGGGGGCAAGCCGCTGCCGCCATTACCCTGCCGGTTCGCCAATTCTTTGATGTATGGAAAAAGCACGTGCTCCTCTTTCATCATGTGCTGCATAAGCTCATCAGCCGCTTCCTGAAAAAGGTCGGCAATCTTCACCACTTCCGGGTTTGCATGGCCGTGCACCCGCGCCACTTTTTTTGAAAACTCAAGCAACAGCGGGATATTTTCTTTTACATACGCGTGATGCTTCTCCACGATATAATCCGCCAGCGCGTCCAATCGCCATTCGTTGAAGTTGATGTTGTCGCTGCTCCCTTTCTTTTCCGCCTCAAGTAATTCTTTTTGCAGTTGGGCGTAATCCACGCCTTTTTTCCCGCACACTTCCTTTACGGTTTTGCCGCCACCGCAGCAAAAATCAATTCCGAATTTTTTGAAAACTTCCGCTTTGCGGTAATCCTCCGCCACCAGCTCGCCAACAGTTTTTTCTTTTTCCATGTTTATTTTATTTTATTTGTTTGATTTGCTTTTATCCTCCGATAGCCGTCATGCACCTTCCTCCCGAATATTCGGTTGTCGCGGTTGCGTTGTCAAATTCCACCAGCCCGCCCCGCTCTGCTTTTTTATCCCAAATGCAATTTTCAATAATGCGCTTCACATCCATTCCGTTCCGCAGCGGTGAGATGATATCGGCTTCCAGCTGCGCAAAAAGGCAATTCTTCAATTTGCCGTCAGCCGTGAGCCGGATGCGGTTGCAACCGTTGCAAAACGGAGCGGTAATCGTGCTGATGACGGCAAACGTGCCCCTGAAGCCGTTTATGCGATAGCTCTTGGCGGTGCTGTTGGGCTTGTCGTGCAATTTCTCCACGGGATAATTGTTTTCAATTATGCCGAGGATTTCACGAAAAGAAATCACCTTTTCCCAGTTCCACTGGTTGCCGTCAAACGGCATGAACTCAATGAAGCGGATGTGGGCAGGAAAATCTTTTGTCCAGCGCGCGAAGTCCAGAATTTCATCGTCATTCACTCCGCGAATCACCACCATGTTTACCCGCGTGCTGAATCCTTCGCTCACGGCTGTTTCGATATTTTCCTTCACGGTAACGAAGTAGTCCCGCTTGGTGATGCGATGATTTTTTTCCGGCACAAGGCTGTCAAGGCTGATATTGAGCGAGCGCAGCCCCACTTTTTTCAGCAGCGGAAAAAAACTTTTCAGCAAAATGCCATTGGTGGTGAGCGCAAGTTCAACGGGCAGCCTGCCAAGTTCTTCAATGATTTCAGCGGCATCCCTTCTCACGAGCGGCTCTCCTCCCGTGAGGCGGATTTTCCTGATTCCGAATTCATTGGTGAAAACCGTTGCAATACGGATGATTTCATCTTTCGTCAGCAACTGTTCATGCGGACGGAACACCGCGTTTTCAGGCATGCAGTAATGGCAGCGCAGGTTGCATTTATCCGTGAGGGAAATCCTCAGGTAATCATGCACTCTTCCGAACCTGTCTGTCAACTGCCGCATCTCTTATTTCTTGAATTTTTCGAACCGCTTCAGCATTTCATCCAGTTCGTTTTTGCCCACATGCTGCTGCGCCTGCGCAAACACCACGTTGTCTTCCCTGAAGATGTGCAGCCGCAGCATTTCAACGAGCGCTTTGCCCTGCTCCACTGCCGCATCAAGCACCATTGCGCGCGAAGCGGCATCAGGCAACCGTCCGGCTAACCCGAAAAAGTTGAACGCCACAGCCGACAGTTGCATCAGCTTGATGTGGTCGTCTTCAAGCATGTCCACGCCTGTCGTTGCCGCAGGACCGTTGCTGTGCAAGCCTTTTTCAAGCAGCCGCTGATGCAGCTCGGGAAACAGGATTTTTTCTTCTTTCATGTTGTGCACAACGATGTTCTGGTCGAGGAAACTGAAAAAAGCGCCCAGTTTCTTATTCCGTTCCGCAGTCATTCCCTCTTTTTGGATTTGCAGCAAGGTTTCTTCCAGCGCATCCACTTCCCTGATGCTTTTTTTATGCTCGTCCATCAGCCGCTGCAGCACCGGGTGCATCGCTTCATAGGGAATTTTTTCTTTCATCGGTGGAGAATACGCATCGGGAGGGTCCATGGGTGAATATTCCGTTTGCTCCGTATCGCGCTCCACGAGCCGCTTAATGGGGTCGGTTTTGCTGATGTCTTTCAGGCTTTCGTGCATGGTTGAAGGTTTAAGATTTTGAAAATTCTTTATCAATAATGGATAACAAGGTCATCGCAGAAGGGAAACCGAGCGTGGGCAGGGTAAGCAACGCAACATGCTCCATCGCTTCGCGGCTGATGCCGAGGTTTTTCGCCTTGTAGATGTGCGAGCGGAACGCGCTTTTCTGAAGGGAAGTGCCGGAGATAGCCAGCTTCACCAGCGCCCTTGTCTTGTCATCCAGCGGTCCCCATCCGTGCACCGCATCGCCCAGTTCGGTGTATTTCTTCGCAATTTGCGGGTAATTCTTCAGGAAATGCCGGTACCATTTCGGCAGTTTTTCATTTGTTTTTTTCATGGGGCGAAGTTACGAAAAATGCGGAACGATGGAGAAAACAGGTATGTAATTGAAGTCCAATAATAGTCTAAATTATCTTAAAGTAACCGGATATCAGTTCAATGAATCAATCCACCCCTTGCCGCTTTACATCCCGAACTCAATGCTGTTGCTTGCCTTTTTCCGGAATCAAATAAGATCAATAATCCGATTCTTTTTTTCACTGGCCAGGCTAAAGCCCCTGTAAATACACGTGGTCCCTGCAGGGTTAATTGTCCAGCACATTACTAAAGGGCTTTAGCCCTGACGAAAAAAAACTACCGAAGTGTTGTCATTATCAGATTTCTTCCAATTCAGCCTCTTCATCCAACTCATCGCGGGAAAAAGGATCGCTGATAATAATGTACAGAAGGATGCCCGCAATGAATACTTCTGCCAGCGCTGCCCAGCTCAGGTGCGTCAAATCAGGAAGGTGCTGAAGCCATGAAAAGGGCGGGATGCGGTCAGTGAAAGAATGAATGAACCGATGAATCAGCGGCTGATCGTAAAATTCACCACTAATTCCGAATATTTTTTTCCCGTGAATAATCACCCAGTCGAAATCGGGAAGGATGGAGAAAATGATGCCGAGCTTGTATGGTTTCCAGAAATAATATAGCGACACAATGAAGCCAACGAGAACAAGCAAATGATAGCCCGCCCAAAACATATCATGGAAATCAGCGTCCGCAGGATGAAACGTGAGCCGCGCAATGCGGTCGAACACGCTGTGAAGGAACAATCCGGACACCGCGATGAGCGGCACCCTGAGCCAGTTTTGCCGTACGGGATTGAAAGTTCTTTCAACCAGCACACCGATTAACACATGAGTGGGCGCCTGCATTGGCTGCGTGATTGTATCCTTCGCTAAGATATAACTTGCTGCCCGAAATCATAGTTGCGGTTCAGCAGGCGATAGGATGCCGGCCGGAACACCGGGCACACTGATTTTGAGAGGGCAGGATTTTTAACTACGTTAGCGGCAAAGTATGATCCATGCAGCTTCCTGATTACCTGGTGTTCCTGCTTTACTTCGTCATTGTTGCCGCCTATGGCACCTGGATATACCGCAGAAAAAGAAAGGCTGCCGCTGATTCCAAAGATTATTTCCTCGCTGAAGGCGCGTTGACGTGGTGGGCGATTGGCGCATCGCTCATCGCATCCAACATTTCCGCTGAGCAATTCATCGGCATGAGCGGCTCCGGCTTTAAGATGGGACTGGCGATAGCAAGCTACGAATGGATGGCGGCTGCAACGCTGGTCATCGTTGCCGTATTCTTCATGCCGGTCTATCTGAAAAATAAAATATACACGATGCCGCAGTTTTTGCGGGAGCGTTACAATGAAACCGTGGCGATGATTATGGCAGTTTTCTGGCTGCTGCTGTATGTAGTGGTGAACCTCACCTCCATCCTTTATCTCGGAGCGCTGGCGGTGAGCAGCATTTCCGGAATTCCCATCACGCTTTGCATGTATGGGCTTGCGATTTTCGCGGTGGTGATAACGCTCGGTGGAATGAAGGTGATCGGTTACACGGATATTATTCAAGTCTTCTTCCTTATTGTCGGTGGATTGGCTGCCACGTATCTCGCCCTCCAGCTCGTTGCGGAGCAATTCGGAAGCAGCGGAGTGATAAGCGGATTTAACCTGATGCTTGTTCACGCCAGCGATCATTTTCACATGGTGCTTGACAGGGATAATCCAAATTATCTTGATTTGCCGGGGCTTACCGTGCTGCTGGGTGGCATGTGGATAGCCAATCTTAACTACTGGGGCTGTAATCAATACATCACGCAGCGGGCGCTGGGCGCTGACCTGCCAACTGCGCGAAACGGGATTCTGTTTGCCGCTTTCCTGAAATTGCTGATGCCCGTGATCGTGGTGCTGCCCGGCATTGCCGCCTTCGTCCTGTACCGGCAGGGCACCGGCATCACTGCCACGATGACGCAAGGAGGGGAGGTGAATCCCGACAGCGCATATCCGATGTTGCTGAATCTTTTGCCTGTTGGGCTGAAAGGGCTTGCGTTTGCCGCGCTCACAGCCGCAGTGGTCGCATCGCTTGCCGGGAAAGCCAACAGCATCTCCACCATCTTCACACTTGACATTTTTAAGAAACGTGTTGACCCGAAGGCTGACGAATACAAGACCGTATGGGTGGGAAAAATCACCATCATCGCAGCGATGGGCATTGCCGTTATCATCGCACCTCTGATGGGGATTGATAAGAAAGGCGGATTTCAGTACATACAGGAATACACGGGATTTGTAAGCCCGGGAATATTCGCCATGTTCATCATGGGATTTTTCTGGAGGAAAACAACCTCCAATGCAGCGTTATTTGCTACCGTTGGAGGATTCCTGTTGTCCATCCTTCTGAAGTTTCTGCCGCAGATGGCAAATCTCTCTTCGCTTGCCGCCATAGGGTTTTCCTCTCCGAATGCGGAAGGCGTTTATGAAATTCCATTTCTGGATAGAATGGGAATCGTATTTGTTCTGTGCGCTGCCGGCATGATAATCATCAGCGCGATTGAAAATGCGATGGGGGTAAAGCCGAAATCACTCGTGGCGGACGCTTCCCTTTTCCGGGTGTCGAATGTATTTGCAGTTGGCGCTTTGATTGTTTTGGGAATCCTGGCTGCCTTGTATGGAGTGTTTTGGTGAGATCAATAGCTGCCAATGACGCTAAAGGTTGCAATTAAGAATACCTGAATGGAATGGGAGACTCATTACGGACCTTTGATATGGCAAGTATCCGCCATCGTCCCTATTTTTTTTCAACACTTTGTCGGAAATTCAGATTTCAGTCGGGAAATGAGGCAATGTGTTTTTCTTAACTTTGTTCAAAAATCCTCCCGATGACGAAGCACATTTTTATTGCCGGTGGCGTGACTTCCTCTCTCGGGAAGGGGATTCTTGCCGCATCGCTCGCCAAGCTCCTCCAGGCAAAAGGTTACCGTGTCACCATCCAGAAATGCGATCCTTATATTAACGTTGATCCGGGAACGATGAATCCTTACGAGCACGGTGAGTGCTACGTTACGGAGGATGGCGCGGAAACCGACCTCGACCTCGGTCACTACGAACGGTTCCTGAACATTCCCACCTCGCAGGCCAACAACGTCACCACCGGGAGCATCTATAAATATGTTATCGAAAAGGAACGGGAAGGCGCTTACTTGGGAAAAACGGTGCAGGTGGTGCCTCACATCACCGATGAGATCAAGAGGCGGATGACGCTGCTTGGCAAAGACAACAGATACGACATCATCATCACGGAATTGGGCGGAACGGTGGGCGACATCGAATCGCTTCCCTACATCGAAGCCGTGAGGCAGCTCCGATGGGAAATGGGTCCGCAAAACTGCTTGGTCATTCTGCTGACACTGGTTCCCTACTTATCGGCAGCGAAAGAGCTTAAAACAAAGCCCACTCAACATTCCGTGAAGGAACTGCTGAAGAACGGGGTGCAACCCGACATCCTCGTGTGCCGCACGGAATACCCGCTCACCAAAGATATCAGGCGCAAGCTTGCCCTGTTCTGCAACGTGAACCTCAACTCGGTGATACAGGCAAAGGACTGCGAAACGATTTACGATGTGCCGCTTGAAGTGCAGAAAGAAAACCTCGACAAGATCGTACTCTCCAAGTTGAAGCTTTCTTCCAAAATAGAGCCTGACCTCAGCAAGTGGAAGGATTTCCTTTTCAGGCTGAAAAATCCCAAGTCGCAGGTGAAGATCGGGCTGATCGGCAAGTATGTGGAGTTGCAGGACGCCTACAAATCCATCCTCGAATCGTTCATCCATGCCGGGGCAGCCAATGAATGTCATGTGGTGATTGAAAGCATCCATTCGGAAAATATCACTGCGGAAAACGTGGAGCAGAAGCTGAAGCACCTGCATGGAGTGCTCGTTGCGCCCGGCTTTGGCGGCAGGGGCATTGACGGGAAGATTCTGGCAATAAAATATGTGCGGGAAAACAGCATCCCGTTTTTCGGCATCTGTCTCGGCATGCAGTGCGCGGTGATTGAGTTTGCCCGCAACGTGCTCGGTCTTAACGAAGCCCACTCCACCGAGATTGACAAACACACGCCCCACCCTGTTATTGACATGATGGAAAACCAGAAGCACATCATCAAACTCGGTGGCACCATGAGGTTAGGTTCCTATCCCTGCGCGCTCACCGAAGGCACCCGGACTTTTGACATATATGACATTCAGGAAATATCCGAGCGCCACCGCCACCGCTACGAATTCAACAACAATTACCTCGCGCAATTCGAAACTGCCGGAATGATTCCGGCTGGCGTCAACCCGCAAAGCAACCTTGTCGAGATCATGGAGTTGAAAGACCACCCGTGGTTCATCGGCACACAGTTCCACCCGGAGTTGAAAAGCACCGTTGACAAGCCCCACCCTCTTTTCGTGAGCTTCGTGAAAGCCGCCCTTGATGCTAAAAAAAAACCTAAAGGCGGGCTGGTGGAAGAAGAAGCGTCCGTACAGAGAGTTTGAGAAGTATTGCAACTCAATAGCAAATGACCAATGACCAAATGACGGATAAAAAAATCAGGTCTCTTCAATTCGTAATTCTGAATTCGTAATTCCACTCATGCCCTGATCGCATCCACCGGCTTCATCAGCGAGGCGAACAGGGCGGGAATGAATCCGGCAGCAAGCCCTATTGCTACGGAAAGCAGGATGCCAATGGTGGCGTTGTTCAGCGAAAGCTCGAAGGTGAAGTTGATTTCAAAGACTTTCTGTATCACGTTTTCCATTATGAATGATTCTATATATACAAGCAGCAGACCGATAAGCCCGCCCAATACGCTCAGCACAGTCGCTTCCATCAGGAATTCCAGCAGGATGAAGATGCGTTTCGCCCCCAGCGCCTTCTTGATGCCGATCATCGGGGTGCGTTCCTTCACGCTCACGAACATGATGTTGGCGATGCCGAAGCCGCCTACCAATATCGAAAACAAGCCGATGGCGCCCCCTGCCGTGTTGATGACGCCAAACACGGCAGTGAGCACACCCGTAATGACGCTCACCTGGTTGAGCGCGAAGTTGTCTTCCTGACGCGGCTTCAGCTTGCGGATGGAACGCACCACGCCCCGCGTTTCGTCCATCATTTCTTCCTGGGTTATCCCCTCAGCCGCTTGGATGGCGATGAAAGGCTCGGTCCAAAAGCCATCAACGTCAATGATGGTCTTTGCGTAATTGTATGGGATGATGACGTTGTTGTCGTAAGTCATGCCAATGATGTCATCACCCTCTTTTTTCAACACGCCTGCAATAGTCACTTCGCGGTTCATGACTTTTATTGTCCTGCCGGCAATATCACGCTGGTTGGGAAACAACTCAGCCGCGATATTGCCCCCTATCAGCGCCACGTTTGTCCCGTGCTGCGATTCAGAAAAAGAGAAGTACCGCCCGTCATCAAATTCAAAATCTTTCATCTTATAATAATCATGCGTGGTCGCGAATACATCAACCTCCTCCATCACGTAGCTTCCCTGCTTTGCAGTTTTGCCCTTAAGGAATAGCATGATTGCCACGGCATCGGCATTGGTCAGCCTTTCCTGCAGCAACTTGAACTCGCTGTATTTGGCGGAAGGGCGCCTGAAAAACTTCATCCAGTTGGCGCGCGGATCTTCGCTCCACGGGAACCGCTGCACGTAGATGACGTTTTCACCGAGTTTCTGGAAGCTCTTCCTTACATTGTTTTCAAGCGAGTCAACAGCCGAAAAAACAGAGATGATGCAGAAGATGCCGATGGTGATGCCGAGCACCGAAAGGAATGCGCGCAGGCGGTTGGCGCCCAATTCGTGGAACGAACTGAGGACGCTTTCGCGGAACAGTTTGAGAAAGACGGTCATCGCTTCTTGTTACGGGCAATCACTTGGTAGGTCATTGGTTACCAATGGAGTATAATTTACGCCATTGCAAATTAGATATTAAAAAGTGTACTTTTGCACCTTCAAAAAAAACAGGCGATATGAAGCTTTCGCAATTCAACTATCATCTGCCCCACGATCTGCTGGCGCAATATCCTTCAAAGCACAGAGACGGGTGCAAACTGATGGTGGTTGACCGGAAAACAGGCAAGTTCCAGAACAAGGTATTCAAGGACATTTATGACTATTTCAACGAGAAGGATGTGATGATCGTGAATAATACCAAGGTTTTCCCGGCAAGGCTTTACGGCAGAAAGGAAAAGACCGGAGCGAAGATCGAAGTCTTCCTCCTCAGGGAGTTGAATCATGAAATGAAGCTGTGGGACGTGCTTGTTGATCCTGCAAGAAAGATACGCGTGGGCAACAAGCTGTATTTCGGACAGGATGATGAATACCTTGTGGCGGAAGTAGTGGATAACACAACATCTCGGGGAAGAACCATCCGCTTCCTGCACGACAGTCACCCTGACGAATTCAAGAAGCGGCTTTACGATATGGGGGAAACCCCGCTGCCGCGCTACATCAAGCGAAAACCCGAGCCGCAGGACAAAGAGCGCTACCAGACTGTGTTCGCAAAAGAAGAAGGAGCGGTGGCTGCGCCCACTGCCGGGTTGCATTTCAGCAAAGAGCTGATGAAGCGGATGCAGATAAAGGGCGTGGAGTTTGCCGAAGTCACGCTTCATATCGGTCTTGGCACGTTCCGCATGATTGACGTGGAGGATTTGTCAAAACATAAGATGGATGCGGAATATTTCAAGGTTGACAGCAAAGCCGTAAAAATCGTCAACAAAGCGAAAGAAGAAAAAAGACAGATATGCGCTGTGGGAACTACGGTGGTGCGCGCTGTTGAAACCGCCATATCCGCTGATAAATTCATGAAACCCATGGAAGGATGGACCAATCTTTTCATACATCCGCCTCATGACTTCGCCATTCCCACTTCGCTGATCACCAACTTTCACCTGCCCAAATCAAGCCTGCTGATAATGGTAGCTGCATTTGCCGGATATGACTTCACCATGGAAATTTACAAAGCCGCCATGAAAAGCAAGTACAAGTTCTTCACCTACGGTGATGCGATGCTGATCATATAGCAGTTTTCAGTTTGCAGTTTTCGGTTTACAGTTAGTAGAAAGGTGTACTGAAAACACAAAACCGTAAATTCTGATTAAAAAGAAGGAAGTGGAAATTAAGTACTGACCAAGGGGTTAGTACTCGTCTTCGTTAAAGAAAAAGTCTTCTTTGGTGGGATAGTCTGACCAGATGTCTTCGATGCCTTCGTAGAGTTCGCCTTCGTCATCCAGTTCCTGCAGGTTTTCAATCACCTCGATTGGCGCTCCTGAACGGATGCAATAGTCAATCAGCTCGTCTTTGGTGGCGGGCCAGGGCGCGTCTTCAAGATAGGATGCCAGCTCAAGTGTCCAATACATATCGCTTCAGCTTTTTAAAAAACGGTGCAAATATAGAAGATAATATAAGACATCATAACGAATATTTGCCCGAATAGTTTCGGGTTGTGGAAAAAGAGGAAAGCGATGGGTAAAACGATTGTCCGTCAATGGTTTTATACCGAAACAAGCCAGGTTTTGAAAAATGGAGCGGTATATGTCTCGTTTCTTCGGAACCCCGACTGCTCTCAGTATAAACGGTTACCGCATGAAGCTTGTATTTTTCTCTTTCAAAGTTTGAAGCATTGGTTCGCTTCGCTAACTTTGGAAGATAAAATCAAAATCCTGCAGCCATGGGCATGAACCTCACCGAACACGAATGGAAGAAAAAACTAACGGAAGAGCAATACCACATTCTCCGCGAAAAAGGGACCGAGCGGGCTTTCTCCGGAAAGTTTTATACCAATCATGAAAATGGAATATATTCCTGTGCCGCATGCGGCACGGAACTGTTCAAGTCCGATGCCAAATATGATTCAGGCTCCGGCTGGCCCAGCTTCTATGACGCCATCAGCAATGACAAGATTAAGTTTGAAACCGACACGCGCTACGGAAAGACGCGCATCGAAATATCATGCGCCAACTGCGGAGGGCATCTCGGTCATGTGTTTGACGATGGCCCCAATCCGACAGGAAAGCGGTATTGCGTTAATTCTGTTTCGCTGGACTTCAAGAAGAAGCAGTAGTGCAGCGTCAAGTGCTTTATGTCAGGTAAAAGGTTTACGGTTTACATGTTTCCTGTTTACCGTAAGTCTTTTCACAAAAACCGTAAACAGGTAAACCGGAAACAGGAAACGAAAGAAATCGACAAAACAGGCTTGTCGGTGCAGTAGCACCATTTGGAAATTGAAACAATCTCAAAGAAAAAGACAAAGTGCGAAAGGCAAACAAACAAATTGTTCCTTGCCAATTGCCGAATGAGGCAAGTTTAAATTCCAAACAGTATTTCATCACCGTAAACATGTAAACCGGAAACCGGAAATAATTATCGGACTTGCCATTCAAACCTTCTTCAGCGCCTGCTCAATATCGGCAAGGATATCATCCGGGTTTTCAATACCCACTGAGAAGCGGACGATGCCGTCCGTCAAACCTCTTGCTTCACGCACTTCCTTTGGAACAGAAGCATGAGTCATTGACGCGGGATGCGTCACCATGGTTTCCACCGCGCCAAGGCTTTCCGCAAGAGCGCACAGCTTCACATTATTCATTAGTTTGATGCCTGACTGAATCGTTCCTTTCAGTTCGCACGTCACCATTCCGCTGAACCCTTTCATCTGCGCTTTCGCGATGGAGTGTTGCGGATGGCTTTTCAGGCCGGGATACATCACGCGTTTCACTTTCGGATGATTCTCCAGAAACGTTGCCACCTTCATCCCGTTTGAGCAATGGCGTTCCATCCGCAATGCAAGCGTCTTCACCCCAAGCAGGGTCAGCCAGCAGTCAAACGGGCTGGGCACAGCGCCAAGGCTTTTCTGTATGAACCTCAATTGCTCATACATCTTATCATCATTCACCACCACCGCGCCTCCGATGATCTGGTTGTGCCCGGAGATGTACTTTGTGGTGCTGTGCAATACAATGTCTGCGCCATATTCCATCGGGCGCAGCAGGTATGGCGTGGCAAAGGTGTTGTCAATGCCGAACAGGATTTTTTTCTTCCTGCAGATTTTTGAAATGGCATCCAGGTCGGTTACTTTCAGCAGCGGATTGGTAGGCGTTTCCACCCATACCATTTTTGTGTTCTTCTTAACGGCTTTTTCAACTTTGTCCGGAAAAGATGTGTCCGCATAAGTAAACTCCAATCCATAGCGCGATAATATCATATTATACAATCGCGACACGCCTCCATACACATCATCGCTGCAAACAATGTGGTCTCCGGGGTTGAAGAACTTCATCACCGCGTCCACAGCAGACATGCCGGAAGCATAAGCCACGCCATGCTTGCCGCCCTCGAGCGCGGCAATGTTTGCCTCAAGCACCGTCCGCGTGGGGTTAGATGCGCGCGTGTAGTCATACCCTTTCCCCTTGCCCACTTCATCGAGTACGTAAGTGGCGGTTTGAAAAATGGGTGGAAGAATCGCTCCGGTGGACGGATCGGGCCTTATTCCCGCGTGAACGGCAAGGGTGTCGAATTTCATGCTTTGGTTTTTGAATGCCCAAAGATAAGAGAGGATGCGGATTGAGAACATCAGCGGCATCTCTGAAAATTGTTCTTTTCACCGCCTCACCCATCCCTCACCAGGGGTGTTTGGGATACTCGTGTACTTGCCCGCACCTGGCGCAAGAATGGCGCGTTGATTTTTTGAGCGATTGCTTTTCCGTGTCATAATCATCGTTCATCTGCGTCATGCCCTGTGCGTAGCACGTCATGCGATTTTTTCGCACTGCGCAATGCTCACTGCGCGCTACCTTCCACCGCGGGTGCTGTACCGAGTACTCGGGATCAATTTAAGATTTTCATCCTGCTTTTTATTGAACGCTTATTTATTTTGGCGACATGTGCATTTATTATATCTATGTTGAACAATTAGCTTTCTCGTTACAACCGTTCTGTCCGTGGTTTCAATAAAAATTTTGTATGTTGTAGGGTTAGGGTAGTAAAAAAAATTCAGAGGCAAGGTCACCTGACGGATGACTGCCGTGTATCAGCCCGTTTATAAGTTTAATGCAGGATATGCAGGATAATTATTTAGGATATGCAGGATAATTATTTTACCGGTTGGTTGGACGCGAGATGGCTTTTCTCAAGACCACGCGCCAATTCTCGCGCCAGAGGAGGGGAAGGGGGCTTGCTATACTCAGCACCCAACATTGGAAGAAGAGGGGGTAGGTGGTAGAATTTTAGAACTCACTTATACCATGGGCAAACAGGTTTTCGTCCCGATTTCTATGGATTAATCAAGCCGCTCTGTCATATTTTTTCTGATACAATC
>CAZCXH010000076.1:0-21646 GCA_964502525.1 uncultured Chitinophagaceae bacterium | reverse complement strand
CAGATTGATGCCGGTGATGCAGACGCGGTTGGCGCAGCAGGCAGCGGATTTACCGTTACGGTTACAGCCGTTCTTGCGCTGGTGCATCCTGCCGCATCTGTTTCCTGCACGTAAAATGTGGTGGTATTTAATAATGGAAGCGTAGCGTAGCTTGCTCCCACCCAGATCGGAATTCCGCCTGCGGGCGTATTGAACCATGTGAATATTCCCGTTCCACCGGTTGCAGTGAGCGTGCTCGAATTTCCGTAGCAAAGCGCTGCCGGTGACGCTGCAACCGTTGGCGCTGCGGGAACCGGATTGACTGTTACCGTTACCGCAGTTCTTGGTCCTATGCAACCTCCGCGCGAAGGTTCCGCCCAATAGGTTGTTGTTGCATTCAATGCCGGTGTGGTAAAAATTGGTCCTGTAGCGAGAAGATTGCCTCCGGTGGCTGCATCATACCAGTTAATGGTTCCAAGCACCGGAACGGTTGAAGTTAAAACTGCGGTACCGCTGCTGCAAAGCGAAGGAGGCAATGCGATGACTATTGGCGCGAGCGGCTGCGGGTTGATATCCACCGTAACAACAACAGGCGTTCTTGCGCTCACATCTGTGCCCACCGTTGTTTGCACCCAGTAGGTCGCAGTAACAAACAGGGCGGGGGTGGTGAACGTTGCTCCCGTTGCAATGGGCGTTCCACCGATAGCCGTATTGAACCACTCATAATTTCCGCCCGGGGCCGTTGCGGCAAGCGTTGTCGCTGTTCCTAGGCAGATGGGATTGGGGGATGCCGATGCGGTTGGCGCTGGCGGGATTGGATTCGCCCCGCTTTGACTGCAGGTGAACCGGCTGAAAAAATTCCATATCTCCTGGCTTGCGTTGATGTCGCGGTTGATATTGCCGAGACCGCCCAAAAGGGTGAAAGTTCCGGGCCACTGATGCCCGCCTCCGTTCACTTTCAGCAACTGCACCTCTGCGCCATTGTCGCAGGGACTCCACACCCAGCGGTCAACCGTTGATCCGTCAAACGGGTTGGTGTTCGGCAATGCAGTGATAGCTGGATTTCCGGAGCAATTATTATTGCTGAACAGCCAGTAGGCCAGCACGTCATTAACCGGCTTGATGCCTATTGTTCCGCCAAATGGCACGATGAGGTCAGCAGTGCCGTGGATATGCAGCACGGGAACCGCTCGGGTAGGAGCGCAGCTTGCGAAATTGGCGTCAGTAAGGCTTGCGGCAACAGGAGCGATGGCTGCAAAGCATTTGCTTGATTCACAAGCCAGCCGGTAGCTCAAAAATCCTCCGTTCGAAAGGCCGCAGGCATACAGGCGGTTGAGGTCGGCATTATAAAGGGTAACCATTTCATCGGCCAGCGCGTCAATGAAGCCTACGTCATCGGCCGTTGAAGCACCGGGCACGGGCAGGCTGGTGTTCCAGGATCCGCCAATGCCATCGGGATAAACGGCAATAAAATTATTCGCCTCCGCCACGGCATTCATGCCGCTCACCTGCATGATGCGCTGACCGTTCATGGTGAGGGCATGGAGCACGAACACAACCGGCAAACTTGAACCGGGCGCGTAAGAGGTCGGAAGATACGCCATATAGGTGCGGTTGATTCCACCGTGGCTTAAGGTTCCATTGACCACCTGCGCGTTAAGATTAAACAAATTCAACAGGGCAGTTACTGATAAAAAAAACACTTTTTTCATGTTGTTGGTTTTAGGTGAAAAAACACAGGGCAAGTATATGAAAATGCTGGAAATTTCAGCATGATATCACTCATGCCCGGTTTTTCTTTTCAAAGAAAAGGAACCTTGATAAAATGTTGATTTCCGTTCCTGTTTTCCTTCATTCAAAGAAAACAGGCAACCCCACGGGGCATGTGGTCGTCCGTTCGTTTCAATCCGCGTTTTGCAATCCGGAGGGACAAGGGGTGAAGGGCGCTGTGAAACGCTGCTTCAAGGCGCGTTCCGGCATGGATGGTTCTTCTGCGAAAAGTTATGTTGTTCTTTCCGGCATCATGAGCGGGATGAAGAGATTCGACAAGAGCCTGCTGAACAAGAAAATCGAAGAAAAGAACCTTCAAACCAACAGTCTGAAAACGCACCCATACCTTTTGACTCCATCATCGGAAACCTGTTTACCGATGGTATAAAAAGAACGCGATGCAATCGCGCCCCAGTCTGAGGGGCAGTCTGGTGGGCGAGGGCAAAGCAAGATTCCGCAAGACTAACGGACGGACATGAAGGACCTATAAAAAACAGCATGCGATCAATGCCTGTTGGCACACGACCAATGAAAGGTTGCCAAAGACCAATAAAAGTTAGCAGAAGACTAACAAGCCTTCCTTCGAAAGCCCTTCTCAGAAAATTCCATTTTCATTCAGCATCCTGCGGTACTTGCGGGCGTTTGACTGGTGCTCCTTGTAGGTTTCGGCAAACAGGTGGGTGCCCGATCTGTCACCGCTGGCACAGAAGAAGATGTAGTCGTGCTTTTCGGCTTCCAGCACGGCTTCGATGCTCTTTTTGGACGGGATGCAGATGGGGCCGGGCGGAAGCCCTTCATATATATATGTGTTGTAGGGCGAATCGAAATGGACATGGCGGGTGAGCACCCTGCGGAGGTTGAAATTCTGCACCGCGAATTTCACGGTGGGGTCGGCCTGCAGCTTCATGCCCTTGCGAAGGCGGTTGAGGTAAACGCCTGCTATGCGCGGCTTCTCATCATCGTTGTTGGTTTCCTCCTCAACGATGGAGGCGACAATGATGGCTTGCATGGGCGTGATGCCCTGCTCCTCAGCCTCATCCGTTCTGCCGGAGTCCCAGAATTTTTTGTATTCGCGCAGCATGCGCTCAACAAACTGCTGAGCGCTCGTGTTCCAGTAAAACTCATAGCTGTCGGAGAGGAAAATGGCGATGACGGTTTCCGGGGTAAGAGAATGTTTTTCGAGGAAGGCGGTGTCGTTGAGCAGCGTCATGAGTTCGGAGGAATCCGTTTCAAGCTTTTTTGATACAAATCCTGCAAGTTGGCCTTTGATGCGGAATTTGTTGATATGAATCTTTACAGGATCCTGGTCACCGATGCGCAGCTTGCGGATGATGTCTTTGTTGGTCATCTCTTTGGTGAGCACGTAGCGCCCGGGGCGCACATTCCCGGGATACCTGAGCCGCTTGGCGAGCCATTCGAAGCCGCCAATATCGTTCAGCACCCTGTCGCTGATGAGCCTGTTGATGACATCGTTGTAAGTGGCGCCCGTCCTGATGTAGAGAGTGTAGCCAGATTCTTCCGCAGTGATATTATGTCTGAAAAAAATGCGATAAGCTTTTACTCCGAAAAAAATCATCGCAGCAGGCAGCAGGACAGCGGCAGTGATGATGATGAGTTTTTTCATGGTTTCGAAAAAAACCTGTCAGGTTAGTCGGGTTTAATTTGCCAGCATCTTTGCCCTTATATTTTGCGGGTTGATTTTGATTATACGCATTGCAAGCGTTTTTGCTTTTTCCGCACGACCGGTGTTCATGTATAGTGAAGCCTGGTTCATCAGCGCCATTTCATAATCGGGATTCAGGGCGATGGCTTTGTCAAAATATTCTTCCGCTTTTTTGATATCGCCTTCGCGCATCATCAGGTATCCGAGGTTTGACCATGCCGGTTCATACTTAGGCTGCTCATTAACAATCCGTCTGAACACTGTTTCGGCTTCATCATGGCGCCCCAATTGCGCCAATGCCGCTCCCATTTTGTTTTGAAATTCGATGTTCATCGGCTGCAATCCGGCCGCAACGCTGAAATAATGATGCGCAGGAATATAATTTCCAAGTTTGAAATGCGCCTCCCCTACCCTATAATATGTCCACGGGTCTGAAACCGGGTGGTCCGCCAAAGAGTTTCCCAAAGCGGTCACTTTGTCGTAATCCTGTTTCAGGAAATAGTAATGTATGGTTTCCTCCGTCATTTTGGATTCGGCATTTCCGAATAAATAGGCTGCCGCAGAATCAAGCAGGTAATCCCTCTGGCTGAACTTCTCATAAAACGAAAGATACGCCCTCGCCATTGCCGCCCTGTCCGGATTTTCACGGGTAAAACATTTGAGACGGAGATACTGCTTCACCTTGTCAACCTCAGCGCTGTCCGATGAACTTTTATTCAAATTCTTTCTTATAAAATGATCGGTGATGAAAACGTGAGGGATGTCAATGCTTTCTGATTCAGGCATGTGGCATCCCGAGCAGTTGTCATGCTGCCGCTTTCGCATGGCGATATCTTCATTGCAGGTGTTTTTCACGGTATGGCAATTTTGGCATTTGCCGTTGAAAACATCCACCGGAGTTTCCTTCACGCTCACGTGGGGATTATGGCAGGTGATACACGACATCCCGGACAGTTCAAAGCACTTGCTCATCCTCAGCCTTTCCGCCTGCGATGCCATGATGAATTTCTCCCGGCTTTCCTGTGTTTCCGGCAGGAACACATCCCATACCTCGTGCAGACGCATGCCCGGTTTGAAATCATCGAAATCCTTTCCCGCTCTCAAAACGGCCAACCCCTGCAGATGACAGCGCTGGCAAAGGCTCATCTGCAGATCGCGGTCGAGATTTCTGGGATTGACGATAGAATAATCAACGCAGCGGGAGGTGTCAACCCTTTCCCCAGCCCGCTTTCTCCTTACGTGTTCTCCCCCCGCGCCATGGCACCTTTCGCAGTCAATGCCCATTTGCACCTTGCTGTATTTGTTTACCGAGCCTTGCACCATTCCGGGCAATCCGTTGTGGCAGGTCATGCATTCCATCGCAATGGGCCTTGTGAAGCGCGAGTTGAAGCCGCCCTCAAATCCGGGAGCCATATCCCATTTTCTTTTTTGAGTATAAAAGGTGACAGGCATCTGGTATAAATAACCGTTGAAACTGCAAATGTGGGAGTTGGTATGCTGCCCCGAACCGATGATGTAGCTTGCTTTCTCCACCCTGCGGTGAATGGTGTCTTTTCCCTCCAGCCTGAATTCTTCAATGCAAAGAGAATCGCCATCCCAAAATGGTTTATAGTAAAAATTGCTGATGGAATCATAAACGGTTTTGCCGCTGAATTCCGCAGCGCTCGTGCGCTTGCTGGCGAGATGGAACGATTGCCCCATTCCTGTTTTAATATATGTGTCATAAATCCCCGGATGGCAGCCCCGGCAGGTTTCCATCCCCGCAAAAGCAACGGTGTCATTAAGGTTGAGATAACTGCCTTCCTGAGATTTTTGAGTTGAACGGTTGCAGAATGAAATCAGGTATGCCATGAGAAGAAGAAGGGGTATGTACCGGGAAATGGCTTTATTCATCGTTCGACCACGCAAAGGTCGCCAAGAAATACAATCTCACATCAGCGATTCAAGAGTTTCTCCAATAACAGAAGCTCTTTAAGGACAGTTCTGAAAATTCTACCACTTACCCCCTCTCCTTCGTATGTGTTTAGCGCTCCCAAGTATGCATCTTGTAACCCCGCGATTTATCGCGGAGACTTGAGTTGCAGGCTCGATTGGCTTTAGCCCTGACATATAAAGTTGTAATCATTCAATCATGACTGAAGCTATTGGGATGTTTGGGGTTATTCTCTTTCCCAGCATGAATGCTGGGGTTAAAGGATGCCCCCATTGGCGTTAAACACATACTCTCCTTCTGGAGAGGAAAGGGGTGAGGCGATATACCGAGAGTAGTCGAGTTTCCGAAGGAACGAGGCGTACTCTCGGCAAATACCGAACATTCCACGGTTCAATTTTCGAAAACCTGACTTGTTTCGGTATAAAAAGAGCAATTTTTAGAACTGCTCTTAAGCATAACTTCGCATCTGAAATTTATCTTGTGCCATATTCCGAATACGAATCCGTCATCGGGCTTGAAGTCCATGCTCGGTTGCTGACGAAGAGCAAGTTGTTTTGCAGCGATGCCAACAGCTATGGCGGTGAGCCTAACGCCCACACCAGCCCCATCACCCTCGCCCACCCCGGAACGCTGCCTTACCTGAATGAAAAAGCTATCGCACAGGCAATGATGCTCGGCCTGGCGTGTGAAAGCGCTATTGCCCCGAACATGTATTTTGAGCGAAAAAATTATTTCTACCCGGACTTGCCGAAGGGATACCAGCTTTCACAGCTCAAAACTCCGATTTGCTCCGGAGGTTTTGTGGAAATTGAAGTAACAGGTGAAAGTCGTGCCGCGGCTAAAAAGATCGCACTAAACCGCATTCACATCGAAGAGGATGCGGGAAAAAGCATTCACGATATTGACACGCAGTTTTCGCTGATTGACCTTAACCGCGCGGGCACTCCGCTGCTCGAAATCGTTACAGAACCGGTAATACATTCTGCCGATGAAGCATTTCATTTTTTTCTCGAACTGAGAAGGCTTGTCCGTTACCTGGAAATCTGCGATGGGAACATGGAAGAGGGAAGCATGAGATGTGATGCCAATATTTCGGTAAGAAAAAAAGGAGAGAAAAAGCTCGGCACCAAAGTGGAAGTGAAGAACCTCAACTCAGTCCGCTTCCTGAAAAAAGCCATTGAAACGGAAATAATACGCCAGGTTGATGAGATTGAATCCGGCAACCCCATCACTCAGCACACGCGCAGCTTCGATGCTGAAAAAGGAACTACTTTTGCCATGCGTTATAAGGAAGAAGCGGATGATTACAGGTATTTCCCCGAGCCTGACCTTCCCCCGGTGCTGATTTCAGGCAATCTCCTGCAGCGGGTGAAGGACAATATGCCGGAGTTGCCGGGAATGTTGCGAAAGCGGTTCATTGAAGAATATAAGCTTCCACCAAACGATGCGGCTGCCTTGATCGAGGAACGGGAACTGGCAGCATATTTTGAGGATTTGACCGGAAAGACAGGTGATGCGCGCGCGGCAGCTAACTGGACACTCGGAACGGTTAAATCATATCTGAACGAGCACGCATCAGCAGTCAAAAGCTTTCCGGTGAAAGCCGAAAGTCTTGCAGAACTGGTGAGGATGGTGAAAGAGGGAATGGTGAGCCATTCGGCTGCTGCAACGAAAATTTTCGATGCAATGACTCAAAACCCCGGTGAGTCGCCCCAGTCTGTTGCCGGGAGGTTGAACCTCATTCAGCAGTCGGATATTGGGCTGGTGAATCAGTATATCGAAAAGGCAATTGCAGAAAACCCTGACAAGGTGAAAGCGTACAAAAACGGGAAGAAAGGACTGATAGGATTCTTCATGGGAGAAGTCATGAAGCTGTCGAAAGGCAGCCTTGACCCCAGCGTTGCCAATAAATTATTAAGCGAAGCATTAAATAAAAAAGGCGCATGAAACAAGTCATCATTTTTTCATTGGTAATTGGATTATTATCCTCTTGCGGAAACAGCGGAACAAGCGGCAATCAGGAAAGCAGCGCTGCTCCTGCCGCGCCCAATGCGCAAAACCCGGCTGCCAGCGGCAGCGCTGCTCCCGAAGCCGATAAAACCGCTGCGGAACAGATACCCGCAGAAGCTGTTTCCGGTGAGTTTATCGTTACGGGCAAAATTGCAAACGCGCCTTCCAAGCAACTTTTTCTCGACAAGTATTCTTTAGCGCAAAACCAGCAGAATATAACCAACACAACCACCTCTGCTGACGGCTCATTCACGCTCAAGGGAAAAATAAATGAGAAAGGACTGTATCTGATCCGGTTGAATCAAAATGCCAACTGGCTCATCGTGCTTGAAGGCGGCAAGATCAATTTCAGCGGTGATGCAAATAACATATATAAGCACAGCGTTGAGGGTTCTCCTGAATCAGAGGCCTTCTCAAAGTTCATCGTGAAGGCTGGCGAAAACCAGCTCGCCCTCAACCAGATCAATCAGCAGTATAACACCGCCAGATCCATGGGGCAGATGCAGCAAATGATCACTGCGCAGCAGCAATACCAGACGAAATCGCAGGAATCGCAGCAATACCTGCGCGGCACGATTGAAACAACGGAATACCCGCTGATTTCAATATTTGCAGCCAATCTGATGAATCCCGAAGATAATGCAGAGTATCTTGAAAATTTCATTGTGAAAGTAAATAAGCAGTTGCCCGGCTCGTCCTACGTGAGCGAGTTGAAGCAGAAACTTGACCAAGCCACCCGTCTTTCAATCGGACGCGTGGCTCCGGATATCAAGCTGAAGTCTCCGCAGGGAGAGACCGTTTCGTTATCTTCCACCCGCGGTAAAGTGGTGTTGCTTGATTTTTGGGCGTCATGGTGCCGCCCCTGCCGCAAGGAAAATCCCCATGTGGTTAAACTATACGACAAGTACCACTCCAAAGGCTTTGACATCTTC
Source organism: uncultured Chitinophagaceae bacterium (assembly GCA_964502525.1). GTDB lineage: Bacteria > Bacteroidota > Bacteroidia > Chitinophagales > CAIOSU01 > DATLYB01. Next base: position 13,359 of record CAZCXH010000076.1, on the reverse strand, counting down.
AGCGTTTCGCTGGACCAGAACATGGGCAAGTGGGTTGAAGCAATCAAAATGGATGGTCTTAAGTGGAAGAACCATGGCAGCACATTGCAGGGCTGGCAATGCCCCGTTGCCGCCACCTATGAGGTGCACTCCATCCCCAGCACGCTATTGCTTGATAAAAACGGCAAGATAATCGCCAAGAACCTGCGCGGGGAAGCTTTGGAAAGCAAGCTTCGCGAACTGTTTGGAGCATGATCCGGGGTTTCCCTTACAACAGAACAGCGAATATTTACGTAATACAATGTCATAATTACCATACCCGCAAATGGACGGAAATCTTCTCGCAGTTGATGACGACCCGATAATCCACAAGATGCTTGAGTTCGCATTCAGGGACGAAGGCTTCTCTCTTGTTTCAAAACTAAATGGCGAGGATGCAAAGGCGTGGGTGGAAAAAAATCACAGCGACCTGAGCGCATTGATACTTGATTGGGAGATGCCCGGCATCAGCGGGTTGGAATTGCTGAAACAACTCAAGAAAGACGAGCGCTTCGCGGACATTCCCGTGGTGATGCTCACCTCTCATTCGGAAAAATCAGAAATACAGCTTGGCATTGATTCCGGTGCATACTACTACATCACCAAGCCTTTCAATAAGGAATTCCTTAAATCAATAGTTCGAAGGGCGGTCTATGACTACCGCCAGAAAAAAGAGATGAAAAGCCAGCTCCGTGAGGCTCAAAACCCTTTCGGCAACATGACAAAAGGCTCTTTCAGGGTGCGCACCCTCGATGAGGCGCAAAAGCTCTCGCTCCTGATTGCCAATGCAAGCAAAAATCCCGACCAGTCAATCGTTATTTGCGAATTGCTCGTAAATGCAGTAGAGCACGGCAACCTCGGCATCGGTTACGAGGAGAAAACCAAGCTCCTTGATGAAAATAAGCTGATGGATGAAATTTCGCACCGGCTCAGCCTGCCGGAATATCATGGCAAGTATGCGACAGTTGACTTAAGCCGCGACAACGGCACCCTGAAAGTGTTCGTGCAGGACGAAGGAGACGGTTTTGACTATACCAAGTTCCTCGATTTTGATTCCACCCGCATTTTTGACAACCACGGGCGCGGGATCGCCATGGCTAAGTCCATGCTTGATATCAGATACTACGGCAAGGGCAACAAGGTAGAAGTGACCATACCCGCAATGGCCTAACCGGACATTTACCACCAAGTCATTTTTTATTTTCCCGCAAATACCTTTATTTTGCCGTTTACTAAAAAATCAAAAACAAAAAACTTTATTTATGAAAATGAGAAAACTTTTTTTGGCAATTATGACGGTTGTATCCATTGTGCTTTTCAACGCGTGCGAGGAAACCGCAGATCCTTGCAAGAATGTGACCTGTAGTTCGCACGGCACGCCCACCGAAGTATTGGGCGCCTGCTCATGCGATTGCGATGCAACTACCACGTCAGGATATTATGGAAATGACTGCGAGAACTATCTGAACTGCCTGAATGGAGGAACCTTCAGCAGCGGCACATGCGCCTGCGCGGCAGGTTACGAAGGCGATAGCTGCCAAACTGTGTCCAGGAACAAATTCATTGGTAATTTTTCAGCAACAGATAATTGCACAAGCGCTCCTTATTCGGTTGAAATCGTTACATCAAGTACTGGCATTGATAAAATTTTAATCAAAAATTTCGGCAAATACCTTTGCTCAGGTGCCGCTCCGGATGTAGTCGCTACCGTAACTGGCAGCACTTTTACCATTGCCAGTCAAACATTTTGCCCGGGTAACGAGTTCACTATTGACGAAGGATCGGGAACGCTCAGTACGGATCAGATCACCATTACTGTTTCTTACAAAACAACATTCACAACACAGGAAACCTGCACTGCTGTTCTTACAAGACAGTAAGCCTCTGAACATTTAAGGCATAAGAGGATCTTAAATAAAAAAGGCTTCCAGAATTGGAAGCCTTTTTTATTTAGAACCTAAAAAATAAATTCTATCTGGAAGTTACCTTGGGTTTCGGTGGCGTAGTTGATGTTTTAGGCTTGGCCGCAGGAGCTGCCTTTTTCGCCAATACAGCCTCCAGCGCAGCTGTCTTGGCATTAAGGCTGTCGTTTAACGCCTGAATCTGGGAGTCATAGGTTGCCTTCAGCGCATCCTTTTCTGATTGAAAAGCGCCCTGAAGAGAATCCGTCACGGCTGTCAATCTTGCGGCAGCAGCATCTTGAGCCGCCTTGATAGCCTCCGCATTATTGCATCCATAGAATGCAGCAACGGAGAGCAGGATGCCGCCTGCTACGATAAAATTTGATTTTTTCATTTTGTGTTTTGTTTTTTGTTTTGAAAACGGGCGAAAGTTAGAAATTTTTGAGGTAAAGATGAAAGAAAACTGAAAATAAAAGGTTCATCGCAAAAATCCGTACCTTAAACATTGATATACCGAAACAACTCAGGTTTTCGAACAATTGAACTGAAGAATGTTCGGTATTAACCAAGAATACGTCTCTTTCCTTCGGAAATTCGACTACTCTTGGTACATATCAATGATCAATACCTTTTCAGTTTATCACCTTATCCTCTTTCATGCAACCTTAGTAACAGCGCCCTCCCGACCCAACCCGACCTTATTCATCTTATTAAGAACTGTCATCGCTTTTGATAAATAAGGTTGTTACCTGGTGCGTACTGATGGTTACTAAGGTTAAAATCAGCATAAGGTTTTTTTTATTGAATTTCAAGCTTTCCATAGAAGCCTTCTTGGAACCTTGCTTATCTGAGGTACGCATCTTTGCGATAAACCAAATAATAAAACCGTAATCCCGTTCAAAGTATAAGAATCGGAAATAGCGAAAGCGATGAAAGAGGCATCCGAAAACATTAATCCATCCTCCTATAATTTTTTTCCGGCAATTGCTTTCGCAGCCATTCGCCCAGTCAGAACGCACCAATAAGGTTGTTACCTGGTGCGTATTGATGGTTACTAAGGTTAAAATCAGCATAAGGTTTTTTTATTGAATTTCAAGCTTTCCATAGAAGCCTTCTTGGAACCTTGCTTATCTGAGGTACGCATCTTTGCGATAAACCAAATAATAAAACCGTAATCCCGTTCAAAGTATAAGAATCGGAAATAGCGAAAGCGATGAAAGAGGCATCCGAAAACATTAATCCATCCTCCTATAATTTTTTTCCGGCAATTGCTTTCGCAGCCATTCGCCCAGTCAGAACGCACCCTCCGAGGAAGGTCCCTTCCAGCGAGCCGATGCCGTGCATGCCTCCGCCTCCAAAGCCAGCGCATTCGCCAACGGCATACAGTCCGCCAATTGTGTCCTGTTTGCCATTCATGGGCTTTGTGAGCACTCGTCCATCCAAATCGGTTTGAATGCCGCCCATGGTTTTTCGTGAAAGAATAAACTCGCGGATGGCAATGAGCGGATACGCGCTTTTGTCGTCTATTTTTTGAAACTTGCAGGTGCGCACGCGGTCACCGCGATATTGCCGCGCATGGGCGATTCTGCGCAGCTGCTCATCGTCATGGAATGCGGGTCCGCGCTCAATGTGCGCGTCATACGTTTTGATGCCCTCGCGCAGAAGATTTACATCCACCTCATTTGTTCCCTGCAACGCATTCATTTTTACGGCAAGCTCTTCAATGGAATTTGCGGTGACGAAATCCACGCAGTTGTCGAGCATGTCGTGAACGAGTTTCTTATTTCCAAACAATATCACCTGCAAAAATTTCAGCCAGTTCTTATCGCGAATCGCCTCGTTTGATTCAGAGCCTGAAATTGCAAACTCCTTGTAGGCGATTTTCCTGTTCAGAATCTGCCACGAATATTTTTTCTCCTGTTTACAGATTTGCTCCACGCAAAAGCGCGTGTCATAGGCCGTAACGAGCGGAATCGGACCGATGCGCTCGCCTTTGTAATTCATCCATAAAGCGGATTTGCAGGGGACCAGGCTCAAACCATGATTCTCTTGTTTTGGCCGAGGATGATGAACACCTGCTGCATAGGGCCAGCTCCAGTCAAGGTGCGTAATGCTGGCGTTATGTTTTTCAGCAATGTCGTGGAGGTTGCCCAGCGCGTATTTGTGAGAGCCGTTCAAAATAATTGCAGGAGGTGCTCCCCAAGGTTTGTACCACTGTTTTTTCACACGCTCGATGTTGCCGCCCATCCCGCCTGCTGCAACCACCACCGCATCGGAATCAATGCGAAAAGGCTCATTTGTTTCCTCATCAATTCCGGCAAGCCCGGAAGCTTTTTGATTGGTGAATGAAATGTCGGTGACTTTATGGCGAAATAAAATTTCCAGATTTTCCTTTTTCGCGTGATTCAGCAAATGCCGAATCATCACAGATGTCAATCCGTAACCGGTGCCCCACACCATGTGAAACCTCGGTACGGAATTGCCCGGCTTGAACAAACCGCGCTCCACCCAATGCACCACAGGAAAATAACTGACGCCCAGATTCCGCAGCCACCAAAACACATCATTCGTGCAGCGGTGCACATAATTCTCCGCATGTTTTTTCTGCCAGATATCTTCATCGCCAAATTCAGCAACCGAAAACCAATCTTTCAGCGCGAGGTCAACACTGTCCATGATGCCGTTTCTGCGCTGGTAAGGCGTGTCAACGAAAAACATTCCACCGAAAGATTCCTTCGCCAAACCGCCAAAATTTTCCTGCTCATCGCGGTCAACGATGATTACCTTTTTGCCATAGTTCAGCAATTCATACGCGGTAACAATTCCCGCAATGCCGCCACCGGCAATGGCGACTTCAGTTTTATAAGATTTTTCAGGCATAATGAATGCGATAAAAATAACCAAAAGACCTGTCAGGTTTTCGTATGCGTTTAGCGCGCTATTCTATCAATCAGACAGGTGAAGATAAAGCAGTTGTCGCAAAGCCGGGGTATAGCTGAGTTTTGCAAAAAGTATTTATTCTGAGCACCGGACAATTACGCGAAAGATTGCAACAGTTCGGCAAGAAACATCTCATTGAGCTAATCATCCAGCAGGCGGAGGTGATCGAACAATTTGCGGAAGCAAAACAAGGAACTGGAAAAGCGGATAGAAGAAATCGAAAGAATCTCCCATCGGCAGTGCCGCTGTAGTTTGCTCCAATCGTATCGGTGATCACTGACCCGCCCCGCAAGCCGTCCACGTGATACAGCCTTCATCGTATATCGCCAGGCAATCGTTGCAGCGTGGATGTTACAGCCATCATCTGAAAGCCATCAGTCAAGCCGCAGAACAAGCAAACGATTTGCAGAAAGCATATCTGGATAAGGTGCGGTTGTTGCTCAACCTGCCACGCTGTTCCTGACGAAAATGGAGCTTTGGGAAAAAGCGCAATGCGCTGATGCAAGGAATAACAGAACAGTAAGCCGGGTTGTCATAAATGCAACAGGCACTAAGACTGAATTTGCTGAATTACCATTTATTGATTTCGAATATCACCGACCCGTAAAACATCCTGCCGACTAGCGGTGAGCCGTATGCCGTTCGGTATTCATCATTAAGCAGGTTTGAACCGCCCATTGCCAGCGTGAGATACGCGGGCTTGATTTCATAGTTGATTTGTCCGTCAAGGGTGAAGTATGCGGGAATTTGTCCGTCACCGAACGGGCTTTCCCACAGGTAGGTGTCGCTCCAGCGGAAGTTGGCGTTGAACCCCAATCCTTTCCAAACGCCCTTACCTTCCATACCGAGGTTAAACTTGTGCATGGGCGTATTGAAACCGGGGATGAGTTCGTCTTCAAGGTCTCCTTCGTTGATGTCGGAGTAAGTATAGTTGCCTCTGAATGAAACACCTTTTCCGAAATAATAAGACAAGCCCACGCTGAATCCCCAGGTACGCACCAGGGATTCTGAATTCATCGGGATTTGATACAAATCAAAATTGCCGGAGATGATGGCATCCGTGCCGCTGCGTTCTCCAGCCACGCCTTTGGTGTTGATTGAAGCCACCCTGACGTCACCAATGAAATCGGTGTACCAGTTATGATAAAAGGTGAAATCAAGATACAACACCTTGTTATGAATGGTGCGGTATCCGAATTCAAAAGTGCGCACTTTCTCAGGACGAAGCGGTTTTATACTGACCACCTCGAGCATATCATCATCCGGCACGACTATTCCTGCGTCCAGTGAATCATGAAATTCTATAACTGATGACAGCGTGTAGGCATCCGGATAACCATCCAGATTCCCGATAAGAGTAAGAGGTCCTAAATCAAGTAATATGTATTGGTCCTGGAGAGTCGGCAGCCGGTAGGCAGAACTTCCGGAAACGCGCAGAGTGTGATTGCCTTGCGTAAATACAATGGAACCTTTGGGCGATACCTGCGGGTCGAAGTTGGTGTACTTATCAAGGCGCAAAGAAACTTCGAGCTTCAGCTTATCCTTGCAAATCTTCTTGGTTGCCTGCGTGAAAACGCCAAATTCATGTGTTCTTATCTTTTTGTATTCCCCATCGGGATTGTCATTTCCGTCCGGAAGGGTATCTGCGGGATTCAAGAGCGTATCGCTGAAAACAGTGCCATAAGATTTGGGCAAATAAGCGCGGTAAGATGCACCGACAAGAAGATTCAGCCATTTGATATAATCATCAAACTTATATTGACCTTCAACATGAACCAATTTAGACTGGTCCAGGAAAAGCGAGCCGGTTTCCAAATTCGGATCGGTAGTGATTTTATTGAAAAGAGAATCGAACTTGGGAGTGCCGGGCTTAATCCAGTAAAGTTCCGCTGAGTCGGCAGCGATGGCATGCGCCCTTACAACGTCTTCGCGCTGCAGACATTCAGCGCAAAAACTTTCACCCCTTAACCGGGTAAACGTGTCGAGCCACGCAAAATAGGTGCTCAGGTATTCCGATACATAATCTGTAATTCCTTCCTTTGAAAGATTAATGGCAGTGAACACATTGTCATAGGACTTGCCGGCATCTTCAAGCGTGGTATAAGCCTGCGCCTTATAGTTTTTTCCGCTGAACTCCAGCTTATGCTGCTGATAGGTAACGTTCTTGAGGCTGTAGCGGTTGGTGCCCTGGTAAACCGCTGTGCCGCGTCCGTATTTGAATAAGTATGAAACCTCATGCCCGGGCTTGTATTTCCAATACACTGTAGGGTTTATCCTCCACATCCTGCTTTCATAGTCAGCAATTTCGGGTTCGAGATAGCCGGGCGCTTTCACTGTTTGTGTGCCGGGATTGGCATGCGGGTTGAAATCGAGCCAAGAATTCAACTTGATGGCTTTGTCAAGGTCTTCCTGCGACTGGCTAAAATCATATTGGGTGGCACGGATGATGGAACTCATATCCACGTCTGTTTCAATATCTCCGTAGAGATTAGCCACGGAATCGTCAGCGGGCCAGTCGTCAACGCGCATGTAGGCGCCCGCGATTTTAATGCCGAACTGGTTATTCTTCCCGAACGTACGTGCATAACGACCTTGAATGTCCAGATAATTTCTTGAGCCGCCTTTCACCTGCAATCCAAGCCCCGGGAAATTGAAAGGGTCTTTGGTGGTCATGCTGATAACGCCCTGGAAAGCGTTGGCGCCATACAGCGATGACGCGGGACCGTGAATGATTTCCACGCTTTGCAGGTCGAGGTCGTTGGCTCCCATCACGTTGCCCACGGCAAAATTCAATCCGGGCGCCTGGTTGTCAATGCCGTCAATATATTGAACTGAGCGCTCAGGCTGCGTGGTGTTGAACCCGCGGATGTTCGCCACGTTAAATCCGAAGCTGGATGAAACAACGTCAATATCGGGCAGCACATTCAACCCGGCATAAAAATTTCCGGAAGGAGCGGTTTTAATCTGCCTGGCATCCAGTTTGTCAATGGTAACGCCCGATTCCAAAATTGTTTCGCTCACGCGCGAACCGGTCACTACAATCTGCTCGCCCTCAACCACAAAGTTTTTCAGCGAAGCGTTAATGAACTGAAAAGGTTTTTTCAGCTTCATCTCTTTGTCTTCATATCCCACGTAGGTGATTACGAGGGTCACTTCGCTGGTGTCATCAATATCGAACTTGAAAACACCATCCAAATCGGTCGCTGCGCCAACGGTAGTGCCCTTCACCACAACGCTTGCTGCAACCAGCGGCTCTTTGGTAAGCTCATCGGTGATCTTTCCGGAAACAGTAACCTTCTGGGCGCTTGCCTCCCGGAAACCAAACAATAACGCTACAACTATAAAGACGGAGCTTTTGAGATATTCATTCATAGGATTCTTATTGATTACCGCTGTCACCGGATTTGCGTCAGAAAGATATATCTTCCATCCGGGTTATGAATGGAGGAATACCTGCCGCATGATAACAAAAAGTCGGGTATTATTTACTTTTCTACAACTGCCTAACTTTATTAACTATCACTTTAACCCTACGAAAAGGATTAGTCCCAATACAAAATAAGAGATAAGAACTTTTAGATTTTAAACTGAAAGTGTCCAATCTGCATCTTACCTGCAAGGGGTGGTTTGATTATTATTCAAAGCAGCGAAACACAAAATATGATTCAGTTTCGCCCAAACCTTCGTTCCCAGCACAACATGCCGGTCTTAAACTTTGCCGTCACCCTTAGATAATAATTTTTCAAGCGCATTGCGTACCGGTTTGCCTCTTGCCCAATCGGAAAAGCACTTGTCCAGCGCTTCATTTCCATTTTCACCGTTCCTTGCAGGCTGCCGCAGCACTGCGGACAGCAATAATGACTCTTCCATGGTTAACGGACGCTTTTTGCGGATGAATCTTTTCGCAGAAAGGATGGAATATTTGAGCAGCTTCGTAATCCTCATTGCATATTGAATAATTACCTGCAATATCCTTGCCCTGGCAAAGACCTCAAAATTCTTGCGCCTGTCATAGTATTTGAACACATGCTGCAGCCATTCCATGCTTTTATTAAATTTTCCCTCTATAAAAAACAGGGCTGCCAGGTTCAGTTCGATCTCCGAACGGTTTTGAATTTCAAGCGAGCCGAGATAGGACGAATAGGTTTCCATGAGTTTTTTTTCCAATTCATCAGTAGCGCACCCCTTGCCGGTGTGCAGTTTGGTGAGGACTTCATAGTTGATGTAAAGGTCAAATTTAAGGAGGGAGGAATGCGGAGCCTTCATCGGAAGGGCATTGGCTTTCTTATAGACCTCAGCAGCCTTTTCATACTCTCCCCGGAAGAAATAAGACCACAGCAAGAGGTAGTAAATCTTGAACAGCCATTCCGTTCTTTCAGGGTAGTTGGCAGGAATTTTTTGCAACTCTCTGACCGTTTTCAACAGGTATCTCCGGGCTGAAGCATAGTTGTGATTCGCATAAGCCGCAGAGAGCCTGCTTTGCCAATATAATAGCAGCGCTCTTTTGGAAAGGATAACATCCTTAAGCCGCTTTAATCCCGCAGAGATATCCCGAGAAAAACTTTTTTTAATATGGCTGCTATCCACGACTCCCCATAACATGATCTGGTGGTTGATCCGGTTGTTCAGCTCGCGATGGGCAATAAGGTTTTTCTGCTGCTCGATCACCCGCATCCAGTCAATGATGCCTTCAACGTTGTCCCTGTGATATCGTTCCAGGTCAGTTTGGTTGCTTTCAACAATGTGCCTTACTTCGCACAGATGAATATGAAGTGCGAACAATTCATGCTCCTGAGCTAACGAAATCGCCTTATCCAGAAAGCGGACGCTTTCCTTATACATCGCTTTTGAATAAAGCACGCGCGCCCTTTTAAGCAGTTTTATAATTTCCTCTTCAGAGGATTTCACTGCGGGATTATCAGCAAGATAGGTAAGCAGATTCTTGTAAAGCAGGTGCTTATACAGGGCGAACTGCTTCAACACCTGCTTGCTTTCTATCCTCTTCTTTACTTTTTCATCCGTGGGGTTTGGAGTTTTAACGATAGCTTCAAAGAGCAGCAGTTCGTGCTTCTGATGCGAAATATCATATTTTACAGCGTAAAGCTTGAAGAACTTCTTCTCCGTGCTGCTCAGGGACTGGATAAGCTGATACAGGGAATTCATGTGAAAAAAAATGCTTCAATCGGAAAATTGGCAAAAAATGAGGGAAACAGTTTGCGCTTTTGCACAGAAAGGTTGCGCTTCATTCACGGGCTTTCTTAAAGATGAAGCATCACGGTAAAAAGAAGCATCAGGCTGAAAACTAAAAGAGCCGCGTTGTTTATTTTTTAATTACTCCGAAGCACCTCCAATCGCATATTAAGGCAACGCTGTTGACAACCAATTTGCAAAAGACAGGCTTGAAAATTTATTTTTTAAACGGGACTTTAACGTTCTCTTGCATTTCAAACGATTGGATTTCTTAGCTTAATCAAAGCGTTTTTCGATAAATTTGTTAGAGGTTCAGGTTTGTTCCTTATCATTAAAATGTGACCTTTCCATGAGAAGAAATTTTTTCTGTACGCTTGCCGCACTTTGCATCTGTGGGTTTAGCGGTGCCGTAAACTGCACGGACATCATGGTTGATGTGGACACCACTAATTCATACCAGCTCGATGTGGATGGAGACGGAACTATTGATTTTTTATTTTTTGTAAAGCTCAATCCATATGTAAACAGTTACGTTATTGGTCTGAACGGCAATCAAATTGAATCGGAATTCAGCGTAAGCACATACGCCAACAGGCTGATAGTGGGGTTTTTCCTCGGCAATATGGCATGGAACGATACGGCTTACACGATACAAAACGGTCAGGGAGATTTTGACACGGGCAATGACGAATTCGGCTATGTGGGACTGAAATTATTCAAGGGCAGCAACTGGTATTACGCCTATGTCGAAGTGCGCGCGCCTTATTCACAGCCGCTCCTTTCGCTTTACAGAATGGGATTCAATCCGGTAGCTTTCGGTCCGCTCAAAGTGGAAGACTGCGCCACCGTTGCGGTGGTTGAAAAAAATCCGCTTCCGGCAAACGTCATGGCGGCAAACGGCATGCTGCAGATTGCATTGGGAAACCATGAAGCAACGCAGGAAAGTATTTTACAATTGGTAAACCTGAATGGGCAGATAGTCATGGAAAGGAAACTGTACGAGGCATCAACCAGCGTTCCTGTGAACTTTTTGAAGAGCGGAATATATTTCGCCATCATCCGTGTCAACGGATACGAAAGTTACCGCAGGAAAGTGTTAATTCCCTGAGGGGTTACCGTAGCTCCGGCTGCCAGCATATTTTCCACTTGTTGCGATTCAAATTTAGCGCAGCATTCAGTTTCCTGATGCTTTAATCTCCGTAATTTTTGCCAGTGCAAAAGCGGCAATCGCCATCACAATATCGCGTACGGCAACATCAAAATACTTTCCGCTAAGCACTAAACTTAACGCTATTGCCAGCAGCCAAGCGGAAACTTCATAAGCGCCAATCCTTGTTTTTGTCAACGCAAGTACACCGGCTATTATTTCAATCACGTCCACAATCATCATGAATGTGGCGGCACTGAAAGGCAGCAGTTCCGCCACACCGGGATGCAGATATGCATCCCATTGCGCAAGCAGGTAGGTGAATTTATCCGCTCCTGCAACAATAGGCACCAGCCCGAAAGTCAATTTTAAAATGAGCCATAGCTTGTCAAGTTCCTGATTTGTGTTTTTCATGATTTCTGTTTTAGGATTTTTATTAATCTGTCATTTCCTGTTCCTAAAATTTGTCAGGAAACTGCAAGGCGATTCCTTTCGCAAGCAAATCTGCCGTCCCCATCATGTGGGTGAAAGCTTCATCATAAGGTATAACGGCATTAGTAGAGTCCCCGCTCAAAAGGTCAGTGGCATAAGCGGTTCAACAAACTAAACTTCATTATTGACGGTAATTGTCCTTCAAATCAAAAATCCTGATGACTACTCTATCCACAAAGCAAGTTGTGAAAAACCAACCATGATCGGGTTTCATCGGATACAATTCAGTACGGGTTCGGGAATCTGTTTGCCGCTGGCATACAATCAAACATAAATCACTATAAATCAATCATGTTGCACCCTTAGCTTCCTGTTAAAATACAATAGCGAAAAGAACATGAAAATCAGCCCGGTGATGCTGACAGCATAAAGCGACCGGATGAAGAATTGGCTGTAAAGGATATCCGCTGTCCCGAAGTTTTTAAAAAGCAATACGCCCACGCTGCCGAGGTATCCGAATGAATCGGCAATGTAGATGAGAAAACCCACGTTGGCTGGTTTGCGGATGGCAGCGATTTTGCGCTCGAAGAAAACCACATTGAACGGTACATATCCGAGATACAGTCCCATGCCGGTGAGCGCAATCCACCAAAAAGGGGAAAGCATTTGCCGGGTAAAAAGGAATGTCGAAATTCCTGCGATAATAAATCCGGCAGCCACAATCCAGTGGATTAATCGGAAAGCGAGTTTGTTGTTCTTAATGATCATCAGGAGGCTCATGCAAACCAATATTGCAATTGACACCGGCACTTCCGTTTCAGTAAAAATGGAAGCATCATTGATCCCAAGTTCCTTCCAGATGTCGGCAGCAAAGTTGTCGCGGAAATCGCGGATGATGGTCAGCATCACATAAGCGATTACCAGCGCCACAATACCGGGAAGATATTCGCTCACAAAAGCCTTTCGCTCATCGCTGCCCATCGGCTTGCGCTCGCTGCGGTGGGCGATGTCATCAGGCGTGGGATCGGGAATCTGTTCCATCAGAAAAATGAACAGCAGCATGGGCAGCAGGAATATCAGCCCGGTCATGAGCGGCATCCAGAACTCGCTGAACCCGGCATTGACCAGGTATTTTCCCACGCTCTTCACAAAGCCCGATGAAAAGATGAAACTCACCGCAAGCACCGACCCCATGAACTCAGTAGCCCGCCTGCCTTCGAGAAAGCTGAATACAATGCCCCACACCATGCCAAGCGGAATGCCATTCATAAACATGAAGATGATATTATATGGATGAGGCGTGATGCCGAAAAGAAAAAGCGAAGCGGCTGCTATGCCGATGAGGATCATGACGTTAAACCCGCGGTTGCTTGCTTTCATCTCGGCAACAACCTTTATTCCAATGAACTTGCTCAGCGTGTATCCGATAAGCTGGATCATCACAAGAATATCTTTGTACTTCAATCCCCCGTAAGCGATATTGTCGAAAGTTGCTGCAGTGAATGGTTTCCTGAAAGCGTACATGCAACTGTAGGTGCAAAAGGCGGCAAGAGCGGCAAAAACGGAAATGACAACGGGGTTTGAGTCGGAGAGCGCCTTTTTGAAAGCGGGGATGGTGAGGTTCATGGAGCGGACGGATGGATGTTGGACGTGCCAAATTTGGCTTGCTTGCAATAATAAGCAACACTTTCAAAATAACTTCCGCAAAACAGGCAGTTGTTCTAAGAAAGG
>CAZCXH010000075.1:0-22164 GCA_964502525.1 uncultured Chitinophagaceae bacterium | reverse complement strand
AATTCCATCTAACTCCTGCCTTTTAATCCAGCCTCACCCCCGCCCTCCGGTCAGACCGGAGGAGTCCGGGCTGATTTCTTTTTGAATGAACAAGTTAGGCAGATTGTTTTACCGCAGGCGCGGTTTTTGAATTTGTCCTACACCCTGGATAGGAAGTTGGAAGCAGAATGAAAGATTATTCTTACATTTCACAGACAATTTTCACTCAATGAAAGCAATCTTTCTTTTTTCGACAGTCCTCTGGCAAGTCGCTCTATTTTCACAAACCACTACCGGCAGCTTTATGCATGGCGGACAAACACGCACTTACCGCGTTCACCTGCCTCCCGGATTCAACCCGTCTTCGAGCCGACCGCTGGTGCTTAATCTGCACGGGCTTGGTTCCAACGGGCAGCAGCAGGAGCTTTACACCGGTTTCAATAACGTGGCTGACACCGCCAATATAGTGGTGGTTTATCCCAACGCGTTGAACGGCACCAGCGGCATACCCGAATGGAACGCCTATGGTCTTGGCTCCACTGATGATGTGGGCTTTCTCTCCGCGTTGATTGATTCCATGCAAAGTCAATATAATATAGATATGAGCCGCGTGTATTGCATCGGCATGTCCAATGGCGGTTATATGAGCTACAGGATGGCGTGCGAGAGAAGCTGCAGGATTGCGGCGATAGCTTCCGTCACAGGCTTGCTGGTGGAGAACATCTTTACGCCATGCAACATTTCCCGTCCTGTTCCGCTGATGCAAATTCACGGTACGGCTGACGGTACGGTTGCGTATTCCGGAGTGGCCGCCACCATCTCCTCGTGGAGAGCAAAGAACGGATGCCCCTCAACACCCACCACCACCAATCTTCCCGACATCAACACCTCCGATAATTCGACCGTCACCGTTGACCATTACGGACCATGCAACAACGGCTCGGAGGTGATATTATACACGGTGAATAATGGCGGACACACCTGGCCCGGCTCGTCTATTCCATTAGGACCCACCACCAACCAGGATTTCAACGCCAGCAGCACAATATGGAATTTTCTGAGGAAATACAGCATGGCGGCTTACATCTCACCGGCAACAGCCAGCGTGTGCGCAGGAAGCAGCGCTACGCTCGCTGCCTCGGGCGGCACCGGCTATTCATGGAGCACGGGCGGCACAGGATCAAGCATTTCGGTTTCTCCAACATCCAACACGGCCTATAATGTTACCATCAACTTTGGCGGAGCGTGTTCTGCAACAGGGTCAAGAACGGTCACTGTTACTTCCGGACTTACCGCATCAATTTCTCCGGTCGGTGCAATTTGCGCTGGCGAATCTGCAACCTTGACTGCATCCGGTGGAACAAACTATTCATGGAGCAATGGACAAACAACGGCATCTATTACTGTTACTCCGGCTTCTAATACAACTTATACCGTAACCGCAACCGATGCGGGTGGAGGCTGTTCCGCCACGGCATCTCGGTTGGTTTCCGTCAATCCGATTCCATCAGTGACGGTCAGCGGGTTAACGGATGTCTGTGCCGGCATGTCAACCACCCTCACGGCTTCCGGTGGACTGAATTACTTATGGAGTAATAATTCAACGAATGCGTCCATCACTGTTAGTCCCACATCATCAACAAACTATACGGTGACTGCCACCGATGCCAATGGTTGCACGGCTTCCGAGTCAACTGTGGTAACGGTGAATCCCAATCCCACCGCTTCGATTTCACCCGCAACGGTGAGCATCTGCAGCGGCAGCGCCACGCTGACGGCAAGCGGGGGAACGGGCTACGCATGGAATACAGGGGCAACAACTGCATCCGTCACGGTGAGTCCAACCGCCACCGCTACTTATTCCGTAACTATATCTGATGCCAACGGCTGTACCGCCACCACTTCCAGAACCGTGACCGTATCGGGAGCGCTCACGGCTTCCATCACCATGACAGCCGACAGCATCTGCCCGGGCGAAAGCGCAACGCTTACAGCTTCCGGGGGGCTTAATTATTCATGGAGTAATGGTTCAACAAGCGCTGCGATACCGGTTTCACCCGCTGCCACAACTTCATTCTCTGTAACAGTTAGCGATGGCGGCTCGTGTTCGGATACGGCTTCGGCAACAGTAACCGTGAAACCGCTTCCTGCTGCGAATGCGGTTGCCAATCCTTCGTCAATCACTCCGGGCGGCTCGTCCATGCTCACTGCCAGCGGGGGCGACAGTTACTCGTGGAGCAACGGGCTGGCTGCTGCGGTGATGACCGTGTCTCCATCAATCACCACCACTTACTCTGTAACCGTTTCATTAGATGGATGTATTGATTCCGCGCAGGTTACAGTAACAGTGGGAACGACCGGCATTGATGAACAAGCATTGAGTTCTTTCAATATCTATCCCAACCCGGCAAGCGGGTATCTGAATATTGAATATTTGAATGAAAGACCAACTACAGTGGAGATTTATTCTGTTGATGGAAAGAAGGTTCACGTTTCGGAGAGGGATGCTGTGCTGACAGACAATATCATTCAGATCTCCCTGAAGAAACTGAAACTGGATTCGGGGTTATATATGGTATGCCTGAAGACTTCTGACGGCATTGTCACAAAGAAGCCTGTGTTTATTGAATAGGGTGAACAAGCCGGAAAAATCTATATCTTTGACCCGACCTATAATGGTTAATCGGTTAATTGGTTAAATTGGTTAATCGGTTTGTCAAAGTGGTTTTAGGGTAAGCGGATAGATCAAAATCAAATCCGAACAAATCACATCAAATGTAAAAATTCCATTCGCTTGCAAAGCAGGCGTTCTCCTTGATTCCCAATTAACAAACAAACCGATTAACTGATCAACAAATAAATCTCAACTGCTTTAAAAACAACCCCATGAAACAGTTAACAAAATTTCTGACGATTGCTTTTTTCGTGTCGGCCGCAAATCTGGCATTTGCCCAAAAGGGAATACTGAAGGGCAAGGTGACCGATGGCGACACGAAAGAAACCGTTCCATTCCTGAGCGTGTATGTGAGCGACAAATCGGTGGGCGTCACCACCGATTTTGACGGCAACTATGAAATGGAACTGAATCCCGGCACTTATGAGATAATTTTTTCCTCAATGGAATATGGCAAAACTTCAAAGAATGTCACCATCGCTGCCGGGGAAACCATCACCATTGACATGACCGTTGCAAAGGCTGACATCAAGATGGAAACGATTTTGGTGAAGACGGACAAGTATGCAAGACCGATAGAAGAGGTGGTGTCATCACTGGACGTGCTCAAGCCCAATATCATCGAAAATAAAGGCGTGACTGATGTTACCGATGCTTTGGAACAGGCTCCGGGGCTTACCATCGTTGATAATGAACCGCAGTTAAGGGCAGGAAGCGGTTATAGCTTCGGTGCCGGAAGCAGGGTTGCCATTCTCGTAGATGACATGCCCATCATGAGCGGTGACGCGGGCCGCCCAAGCTGGGGCTTCATCCCGATTGAGAATATCGAGCAGGTGGAGATCATCAAGGGAGCGTCATCGGTTCTTTACGGCTCGTCAGCATTGAATGGAGTAATCAACGTCCGCACAGCTTATCCTAAAAACGAGCCTGTCACGAAGATCAACCTCATCACCGGCATTTACGACAAACCGCAGCGCGAGGAGGCTAAATGGTGGGAGGAGAACTTTCCGTTTTATACCAACATCAATTTTCTTCATTCGCGGAAGGTAACCTCCGATTCGTCCAAGAACCTGATATTCTCGTTTGTTGTTGGCGGCAATGTGCAGGTGGAAAATGGCTTCATCGGTCCACCGCCCTCGGAGGCGGAAGATAAGGTTCCGGTATGGAACAGCATGCTAAGCCAGGGGACAATAACGCCCGCCCAATATGACGATTCTCTCGCAAGTCTTTCAAAAGAATTGAAAAAAGGAGAGTTCACCAACCGTGCGCGCATCAATTTCAACACTTATTTTAAGTTGAAAAAAGTGAAAGGCTTGGCGTTCGGATTGAACGGCAACATGATGTATAGCAGGTCAGCCGGCTCGCTCATCTGGCTCAATAACACCGATGGATTGTTTCGCGCTTATCCGGGAGCATTGACCACCACCTTGCAGCCCTCGTTGAACTTCGATCCTTACGTAAGCTACTTCGATCAAAAAGGAAACAAGTATTCGTTCAACTCGAGGATATTTTATCAGAACAACAACAACGACAACAACCAGCAAAACAGTAATACGGTATTTTATGGCGAGTTCAGGTATATGAGAAATATTCAAAAAGTGAAGGACTTCACCGTCTCTGCGGGATTGACGGGCAACTACGTTATCGCCACAGCGGAGCTTTATGCCGGCAACTATAACCAGGGGATGATGGGGCTGTATGTGCAACTGGATAAGAAATTTTGGGACAAGCTGACGGTAACCGCAGGAGGCAGGTGGGAATATTTCAAAGTGAAGGTTCAAGACGATGGGGATGAAAGCACAACAGACACCGACACCATTGCAAATCTCACCGACAACCAGCCGGTGGGACGTTTAGGGTTCAGCTACAAAGCACACAAGGAAACCTATCTGAGGGCATCTTTCGGACAAGGCTTTCGTTTCCCCACCATTGCCGAACGGTTTGTTGAAACCACCGTGGGCGGAGTGCCCATCGAGGCAAATCCCAATCTCGAATCGGAAAAAAGCTGGAATGCCGAAGCGGGCATCAAGCAGGGAATTAAAATCAAAAGATTTTTGGGCTATCTCGACATAGCCGGGTTCGTGTCGCAATACCAGGATTATATCGAATTCATTGCCGCATTTTATGATTCCACGAAAGGACTGAGTCTTGAGGAATCGGGATTGGCTTTTAAATCACAAAATACGCACAGAACACGCGTTTCAGGCGTGGAAGTAACCCTGATGGGACAAGGACAGTTTACCGATAATTTCGGAATAAACGTTTTGGCGGGTTACACCTGGGCAAAACCGGTGGCGCTCGATCCGCATGAAACTTTTGCCGTTGACGATTACGGCAAGGAGCTTAACTACATCAATACAAGCTCCGACTCCACCGATAATATATTGAAATACCGTTATGAGCACATTGCAAAACTCGACCTCGAATTGAACTACAAGCGGCTTTCCGTTGGCGTTAGCTTTAAGTATTACAGCTTTATGCAAAACGTAGATTCCATATTTTACAGCCCCGCCATTGAATTCATCGGCATCAAAGCCAGGGAATACCGCGAAGAAAACAATGGGCCTGAGTTCGTAACCGACTTCCGCATTTCGTATGAGATCGCAAAACATTCAAAAATTGCTTTCATCATTAACAATGCCTTCAACCGGGAATATGCCCTGCGCCCGCTGGTGATGAACCCCCCGCGCAGCTACGCGCTGCAGTATAGTTTGACTTTATAGCCTCACAGATGGAATTTTCTCCAAAAGATTTTATCTGCGCTATTTCTCCATCACAATCTCAAAGTCACTCGATGTCTTTCCCATGATGTAGTCGAGCATGCTGTATTCGAACACCGCGATCGTATCGGAGAGTTTCTGCGCATTGGAGCCTGTCAGGGTTTTCACTTTTTGAGGCATGTAAACCATCGTTTTCATTTTTGCGTCAGCCATGAACAGTTTCAGCATTTCAAGATCCGTTTGCTGGAAGTCGGGTTTGCTCAGGAAAACGGTTTTCCTTTTCAGGACGTTTTCTTTCATCTCATATTTCACATCCGTGCGCATTTCATCCAGTTCCGGCATCATTCCACCGCCCGCTCCGCTGCTGTGCTGGTTGTCTTCCACTTTTTTGAGCACCTCTTGCAACTCGCTCAAATCCTTGAATCCAAAACGAAAGCCCATGTTCACATAACCCTTGCTGCGCCCGCCTTCTATGAAGAATTTCATTTTCTGAATCATCTCTTTATTTTCGGGAATTGACAGCACGCTGTCGGGCAGGATTTCCGAATAGTCAATGATCGAGTCAAACACTTCCGGAAAATCCTTCCAGACGCTGTCTTCCAGCGATTCCGCGATAGCGTCATCGGAAAGAGTGTCTTCAAACAACATATACATTTCTGACGTCATCTTTCTGATGCCCGGGATCATGTCGGTGTAAAAAACATACTCCCCCGATCCGTCAGCGTTAATGTGGATTTCTTCTGTAAGGTTGTCACAGGAGCTGATCGTGAATGAAGAGAGGATGAATAGAAAATAACGGAAGTGCCTCATGGATGTGTTGGTTTGATATGCAAAGTAAGCAGAATCTTAATCAATCCCTATTTGCTATTGCGCAGCAACTTTTCTCTCAACAACCGGTAGAATAATCCTGGACTGATATTGAGTGGAGCAACTGACATTCATTGACGAGGGCTTGTCATCCGGGTTGTCGAAATGCTCGGAGTCGGCACCCGCGATGGAGATGCGCACCGCATGTCCCTCGCGGAACAGGTAGGAGATGGGCAGCAAATCAAACTGCAGCCTCACGGTTTCGCCCGGCATAAGAGGCTGTGTGTCTTCTTTTTTGAAGCTATGATAGGGTCCGGCTTGCTTGTAACCATTGCTGTCACCGGTTTTCCTGTGTTGCGCGCGGAACAGCCCTTCCGTCACATACGTCACGCTGCCATCGGGGGCAACGTCTTCAACATAACAGAATACCACGGCATCTGTTGCGTCAGCGCTGAGATAAATATCTGCAACCGGCTGCCCGGTTATTTCAACATCGGAAGAAAAGGGCAGGGAGGTGAAATTCAGAAGCTTCGAACTTTGCTCTTTTCGGTCGGGATAATTCGTGGGACCGTTTTTGTAGAGAGGCGTCTGCGAATTCCAGCGGCTTGTATTGCCGGAGTTGGCCGCATAATCCACGGTGTAGGCGGCAACTCCGCCAATCACGCTGTCGGTGTCCGCCACCAACCTCCGGTCGGCAGAGAAGTAATATGTGAAATCACTTGCATCTGTCAGGTTCCAGGAGTCAGCATGTTTCCATTTCTCCTCACCGATGGTGAAATAGTTGACCTTTTTTTCCTTGTCAATACCGTTGTCAATTCCTTTGACGTAGTGGTCGAAAAAGCGCAGCATCTCCGAAAGCACATCGAAATTCAGCTCCTTGACAGGCGAGAAGGGGCTTGCATTGTCGCGGGGACCGTGATCCCAGGGCCCGATCAAAATTCGCCTGGTGTTGGAAGTATTGAGCATCCCTTCAATCACTGATTTCGTCAATGCGCCATCATACCATCCACCGATGCGGTAAATGGGAGTGCCCGACTCTTCAATGGCTTTCAAATTGCTGTGGATGCTGAAATCGTTGGAACAGAACCCCGTGCCGGGCTGCCTGTCATCGCGATAGTTCACACGAAACAATCCTTCGTAAACTTTGAAATTGCTTTTGTGCAGCGCGAGCGCCTCTTTGAGCGATTCCTTCCGCCTGTCACCATCAACAGGGTTGATGCCGCTCAGCAGCCGCTTTGCTTTATTCCCGAAAACAGAAAAATCATTTCCGTCCAATGATTGTGTTGTATGTCCCCAAATCTTGATAAATGGCCCCTGCCGCACGCCATTGGGAAACATCACATGGTTATAGAGGTCGAAAATATTGGAGCGCGGGATGCACGCTTTCACCGCAGGATGTTTGTTCACAAGCAGCAACTCCGCTGTGGTGCCCACATACGACACTCCCGTGCTGGCCACCTTCCCGTCAGACCATTTCTGGCGGATGATCCACTCCACAATGTCATAGCCGTCCCTCACCTCCTGCGGGCTGAATTCCATCATGCGCCCACCAAGCGATGCACCGGAACCGCGCACGTCAACAATCACGCAGGCATAGCCATGTGAAGTGAAAAAAACAATCTCTTTTTCCGGAACAACAACAAGCACCGGGTCTTTCAGCCAGCGGAAGGGCACCTTCGCCTGCAGCGAGCGCACATAGCGGGTGAGGTAAATGATGGCTGGAAACTTCTCCCCGTCTTTTGCTTTTTTCGGAAGGAACACATCCGCAGCAAGTTTCACGCTGTCGGGCATCGTCACATAGTCGGAGTAATAGCTGAATCCTTTGTGAACAGGCTCCGAATAGCCGGTGTAGATTCCGAAGTCGCTCACCTTTTCGGTGGAAGGTTTTTCACTGCCGCCTCCGGCAAAAGTCTGAAAGCACAGGCTGAGGAAGAAAATAAAGGCGCTAACGCGAAATGGCTTGTTGGTTTTCATGCTCGTCAATGATAATAATATTCAAGAATTGAAGCGCACTGCAAAGGTTGCAATTCAATTTGGAAAAATTATTGTTTTACCACAAGTCTATAATCAATCGCACCCTTCTTCACGGGTGTTGCCTGGTGCTGTGTCAAGTCAACGCTGGTGGTAGTTGCTTACTGTTTACGCGTTTACGTTTACTGTTATTTGAACCGTAAACATCCAATCAGCCCGAACTCCCCTTGGCATTTGGAGAGAGTTGTCCGGGCTGATTTCTTTGAATAATTAAGTTGGGCTGATTATTTTACCGCAGACGCGATCTTTGAATCCCATCTAACTCATTTGGTTTTCAGGTTTGACAACTTTCAAAAAGTTGTCAAACCTCGTTAAGGATGTTAGATGTATTGTTTTACTGCCTGATCGATCTTTGAATTTGTCGTGCACCCCAGACTTTCCTTTTCACACTTGTTGCGGCATAACTATCCGGATTGTTTAAGTTTGCACCCCGAACTCAAAAATCTCCCTTTTCATCTAAGTGGACAGAAACACCGTTGTCGGATTTGTATTAATAGCCATCATCTTTTCGCTTTACTTCATTTACACCGCCAAAGAGGCGGACAAAAAGCGCAAATGGCTTGAGGAACATCCGGAATATGCGGATTCCCTGACAAGAAAGACGGAACCCACCACCGCCTTCCTCGACTCCATGCCGGGCGAGGCCGCGGAAACCAGCGAACAGGGTGTGGTAACCGGTGAACCGGACAGCGCTGCGCTGAATGAGAACCTGCAAAACCAGTTCGGGCAGTTTGCCGATGCCGCCCTGGGTGAAGAGGCATTTTCAACGCTTGAAAACGAGCATCTGAAAATCATTTTCTCCAACAAGGGCGCCAGGATAAAGAGCGTGGAGGTGAAGGGCTATCTAACTTATGATTCGCTTCCTCTGCTGATATTCGATGGAGATGAAAACCACACCAATCTTCAGTTTTTCATCAACAACAACAGGACTATCAACACCAGCGACCTTTACTTCTCCGCGCAGCAAACGGATGAAGCGGTTACATTCAGGCTGGCCGCGGGAGATGAGGCATATATGGAGCAGCGCTATTCCTTCAACCCCGATAAAAAATACCTGCTCGACTATTCCATCAGCATGACAGGCTTCAACAAAATCATCCCGAAAAATGCCGGATACCTTAACTTCTTCATGAAGCGCGACCTGAGGCGGCTCGAAAACAACAAAGCCAATGAAAACCGCTACACCGCTGCCTATTACAAATACGCCAATGATGACGTCAGCAACCTGTCCGAAACCAGCGATGCGGGCGAATCGCTTTCCACTTCCTTTTCATGGGTGTCGTTCAAGCAGCAGTTTTTCAACACCACCCTCATCAGCAATGAAAGCTTTTACCGCGGCACGCTGAAATCATCGCTGTCGGCTGACCCCGGCTTTTTGAAGACGATGGAAGCCTCCATCACCATGCTGTTCAATGGCGAAGCATCCCAGAACTACAGCATGAGCTACTATTTCGGCCCCAATCATTACAAAACGTTGAAATCCATAGGCATCGGGCTGGATGAACTGGTGATGGTCACGGGCTTCATGTCATGGATTTCGCCCATCAACAAATGGCTGGTGATACCGGTGTTCAACTGGCTCGAAGGGTTTCACCTCAGCTATGGCCTTATCATCCTCATTCTCACCCTGCTTATCAAGATCATCCTGTTTCCGCTCTCCTACAAGTCATTCAAGTCAATGGCGATGATGAAGGCGCTGCAGCCTGAACTGAACGACCTGCGCGAAAAATACAAGGACGACCAGCAGAAGTTTGCCACCGAGCAGTGGAAGCTGTATCAGAGCGCGGGGGTAAGCCCGCTGGGTGGCTGCCTGCCGCAGTTGCTCCAGTTTCCGATTTTGGTGGCGATGTATTATTTTTTCCCCACCTCCATCGAATTGCGGCATGAGAGTTTCCTGTGGGCAAATGACCTCTCCACCTACGATTCCATCTTGAACCTGCCCTTCACCATCCCGTTTTACGGCAACCATGTGAGCCTCTTCACGCTGCTGATGTCGGCATCGTCCATCCTCTATGCGCTCACGCAGCCGCAGATGTCCATGAGCAACCAGCCCGGCATGAAATACATGCCCTACATCTTCCCCGTCATGCTGCTGCCGATATTCAACAGTTTCCCCGCTGCGCTCACCTATTACTATTTTCTCACCAACATCACGGGCTACCTGCAGCAGTGGCTCACCAAAAAATTCATCATTGACGAAGCCGCCCTCCACAAGCAGATACAGGAAAACAAGAAGAAGCCCGTCAAGAAATCAATGTGGCAGCAGCGGCTCGAAGAGGTGGCGAAGCAGCAGCGGCTGGCGCAGAAAAAGAAGCGCTGAGACTATTCGCTTTTATCATCCGTATATTCTTTCAGGACTTGAGCTGTTGTTTATTGCTCTGCCCGCCATATTAACTGTTTTGATAATTGCAATAATCCGATTAACCGTCCATAAAAATACCATAGCTTTTTTGAGGGGTAAGTTTATAAGCGGAGCATGAGTTTATTAAACATTGTGGGGAACAAAAGAGTACATTTTTTTAGGGTATTTAGCTACAAACTGATAGCTTCAAACAGGTTAAAACTTGCCGCTTGCAACTTACCGCTTGAAGCAGTATAAATCTCCGCTACGAATGATATGCTCCTATTGGTAAATTATTGCTTTGCAAATACCCAGATTGCTTCAACGGGTTTGGAAGAAGAGAGTAACATTTATGAAAAGATATATAATGCTCCGTTAAAAACAACCGGCTATCAGAATCCTGCGTCCATCGGGTCGCTATATAATCAGAAACCGTTGTTGTTAGCGCTTGTTTTCACGCGTTGCGCAGGCATCTGCAATCCGTTTTTACTGCAACTGAAGGAGAATTTGCAATTCAATGAAAAGTATGGCTCATTCAATATTCTGGTGTTGAGTTTTGACCCGCGAGACATCAAAGAAGACATGCGGTTGCTGGCAGGCAGATATGGCTTGGAGAACGATAAGCAATGGATTTTTGCCATAACGGACAGCATTGAAAACCTGAATCAATCCATCAGTTTCTTTCCGGTTTGGGACAGTGTAAGCAATCAATTTGACCATGACGCGCTTCTGGTCGGCATCAACAATGAAGGCTACATCACCAAAAAATTAATCGGAATAAGGCGAGGGCATGATTTGGATTTATTGATCAGCAGCGTGCAGAATGCTTTTTCGCCCACTTACCGCCTGCCGGGTAGAACTGCCTTATTTTCCTGTTTCAACTACAACCCGAAAACAGGAAAAAACACACCGGGGCTGGGACTGTTGTTTATTGCACTGCCAGCCATATTAACTGTTTTTATTATCGCAACAATCCGATTAACTGTCCATAAAAATACCACCGCTTTTTTTGAGGGGTAAGTTTATAAGTGGAGCAGCACCTGCAAATGCAGCAATCTGCAAACCCGTACAGGTAAAACCAGGTAAAGGCTTCACCAAGGAATTGCCATAATTTTCTGAATTTTCCTTCCCGATTCATACATTTGTGGAGGGATGTTCAGATAATCCAGAGTAATCCAATCCGGCTTTGAGGACTATTAAATCAATACTGCCTGTTTTCGTGATGTTTTCTCTGCACTTGCAGGCAGAAGTGGAGCAGCTACAACTCATCAAAAACCTCAATCAGTTTCACCCCAATGTCCTGTATCTCGCAGAGTTGAACAGCGGTGCGGTTTTTCTTGAACGCTCCACGCTCACTTATGTTTTTTACAACACGGACGACCTTGAGAAGATGTCTGAGTCCATGCACCCGCATGACTATTCTGCCGCAAAAGATGAGAATATAACGCTGCGCGGTCATGCTTACAAGGTGCATTTACGGGGAGCGAATATCCATGCGCGTATTGACGAAAACGGAAAATTTCCCGAATACTATAATTACCTGCTCGGGGCAGACGCTTCAAAGTGGGCGGGGCATGTGCCGTTGTTCAGGGAAGTTTCTTACAATGAAATTTATCCCGGAGTCGCTTTTAAATTTTACAGCGAAGGACAAAACCCGAAATACGATTTTATGGTCAGCGCAGGAGCAGATGCAGCGCAAATCGTGTTGGATTTTGAAGGAGTGGACAGGTTGAAAATCAAAGACAGGAATTTGGAAATTACCACTTCTGCCGGAACGATTATCGAGCAGCAACCTCATGCGTTTCAAATCGTTGACGGAAAGAAATTGGTTGTTGCGTGCAATTACAAATTAAACAGCAACACTGTCTCGTTTGAATTTCCAAACGGATATTCGCCACAGCACGAGTTGATTATTGACCCAGTAATTATCGCTTCCACCTATTCCGGAACCACTTACCGCGCCTACGGACACACCGCCACATTTGATGATGCGGGAAATATTTATTCAGGAGGAAAAGCCTTTTCGCCCAATGCAAACGGAAGCGGTGCGGGCTATCCGGTAACTGCGGGCGCATTCCAGACGGTGCACCGCGGAGGCTATCAGGATATTTGTATCAGCAAGTACAACCCCGATGGCTCAACGCTGATTTGGGCTACATATATCGGAGGAAATCAGCAAGACACTCCGCACAGCCTTTTTGCAAATGCAAATCAGCAGCTCTACATTCTCGGCTCGTCCAACTCATCCAATTACCCCACAAGCGCAAACGGATATAAAAAAACAAATCCGCCCGACAACTTCAGCAATGTGCTGTATGACATTGTTGTTACCAAACTTTCCGCTGACGGCTCAGTCGCCATCGGCTCCACGTATGTTGGCGGTAGGCTGGAAAGTGACGGCTACAATTGGACGGACGTGGTGCGCTACTATGGTGATTATTACAAAGGTGAAATCATTGTGGATGCGAACGACAACGCGTATGTTGCAAGCTATGGACGTTCCACCGACTTCCCGACCACTGCGGGCGTGATTCAGCCCGCGTACGGAGGCGGCTATCAGGATGGCGTGTTGTTCAAACTCAATTCGGATTTGTCAACGCTTGTATGGAGCACGTTTCTTGGAGGTCCGAAAGAAGATGCCTGCTACGGATTGAAGCTCGATGCAAACGGAGATTTGTTTGTAACGGGCGCAGTGTCGAGCAACATTCTTCCGAACACTGCCGGAACGGTGAACCCGAATTATCTTGGCGGGTTGTACGATGGATATATCGCGCACGTGAGCTCAAACGGGCAGAGCATGATTCGTTCCACCTATTTCGGCTCGATGCTGGAAGAGCAATCGTACCGGATTGATATGGATGATACGGGCAATGTATATATTTTTGGCGCAAGCCCCAACACGCTCGTGATGGCGACACCGGGCGCATATCAGGGCGTGCTGAACGGTTCGTTCATTGCGAAACTGAAGCCAACGCTTGATTCCATCCTTTTCATCACCTCGTTTAATGAACTTGCTCCTACCGCTTTCATGGTGGACGAGTGCGGATACATTTATGCGATGGGTTGTGGCGGCTTGAACGTCAGCGCTGCATCATTGACCGGCTTCCAGACAACGCCCGATGCGTTTCAGTTCAACAGCGGTGGGTTTTACATGCTCGTTCTGGAGCCGGATGCCAGTGCGCTGAGATTCGGCTCGTATTACGGTCCCGCTGATTCGCACGTGGATGGCGGCACATGCAGGTTTGACAAGCGCGGCATTATTTATCACGGCTTATGCACCGACAAAACGAATCTGTTCACCACGCCAAATGCGTATGCACCGACAAACCGTTCCAATGATTTTGACAACTGTGTTTTTAAGATTGATTTTCAGCCGCCACGCGTTGAAGCCGCTGCTGAAGGAACGCTTGCGGGAACCAACGACACGTCTGACTATGTGGAAGGATGCGCCCCGCTGACGGTGCATTTCATCAACCGTTCTGAAAATGCTACTCAGTATATCTGGTATTTCGGAAACGGTGATTCTTCCATGCTGGAAAATCCGGTTTACACGTATGCGGACACCGGATTATATGATGTGATGCTGATTGCGATGGACGTGCTTGCCTGCAACGAGAAGGACACCGCGTACATGAGCGTTTATGTAAACAAAGACAGCCTGCTTGCTGATTTCACTTACAATATTCTCAGCAGTTGCGCGCCCTATGAGGTGCAAGTAACAAGCACAGGTCTTGGCGGGCAGAATTTCAATTGGGATTTTGGCGATGGCGCGACAAGTACAGGACAAACAGCAACGCACATTTATGCCAATGCCGGAACATTTTCCATCAGGCTAATGCTTGTTGATTCAGCTTCCTGCAATTTCTCGGACACCGCAACACAGAGCATCACTTTTTATCCAACGCTTACTGCGCAAATCACTCCGCCTGCACAAACAGGATGCGCTCCTTTAGATGTCAGTTTCACTTCGATTATTTCCGGTTCGGCTAATCCGGTTTTGTTTTGGGATTTTGGAAACGGAGACACGAGCGTTGCTCCAAATCCAAATTATACTTACAATACCACCGGCAATTATCAGGTGATGCTGATTGCAACAGATTCACTTACGTGCAACACCGCTGACACGGCTTTTGCGACTATATCTGTAGTCAACGATACCGTAACAGCTTCATTCACATTTACGGAAACCAACCAATGCGACACGCTGCTCGTTGCGTTCAGCAGCGGCTCGCAGGGAAATTATTTCTGGGATTTTGATGATGGAACAAATTCCACGCTTCAGAATCCGGCTCATGTTTATTCTGCCAGCGGGGTTTACAATCCCGTTTTGGTTGTTACGGATTCAGCAACATGCAACATTGCCGACACCTTCTCTGCGCAAATTACTTTTACTGCATTGCCTGAACTTGAAATTTCGATTGATGATTTTTCGGGATGCCCACCGCTTGAAGTACAGTTTCAAAACACGGGAACTCCGGCAGTAACCTATCTGTGGGATTTTGGCGACAGCACAAATTCTGCATCGCCATCGCCAACAAAAATTTATTCCCAAACCGGTTCATATACCGTTATGCTGATTGCCACCGATTCAGCAACGTGCAACATTACGGATACAACAACGGGCAGTGTTGTAGTGGCTGAAGTCCCGCGGGCTGATTTCGATTATGCGCCTGAACATCCTGTAGCCGGAACGGAAGTGAGTTTTACAAATCAAAGCGCAGATGCAACGGCATACCTCTGGAATTTCGGTGATGGCGACACTTCTTCAATTGAAAATCCTGTGCATGTGTTTGCGGATTTGCAGCAATATATCGTGTGTCTTACTGCGACTGCTTCAGGCGGATGCACCGACAGCGTCTGCAAAGCGCTTGACCTGAGCGCAGTGTTCGTGGCGGATGTGCCGAATGCATTCTCGCCCAATGGCGATGCAAACAACAATGTGCTTTATGTGAAAGGTCAGGGCGTGAAGGAACTGGATTTCCGCGTTTACAACCGCTGGGGCGAGTTGGTTTTTGAAAGCCACGATATGACGAAAGGTTGGGACGGCACTTACAAAAACGAGCCGCAGGAAATGGAAGCCTATGGATATTATCTGCGCGCGGTATTTCTGAATAATGAAATTGTGGAGAAGCAGGGGAATGTGACGTTGATGAGGTGATTTTAGATTTTAGATGTTAGATTTTAGACATGAGATTTGAGAAATTACGAATGACGAATTACGATTTACGAATGTCCCCCTTGTGCGCTCGCTTGCAGCGTATGCGAAGGGGGAGCGTGCACGCATGGCGCGCTTGCAGGGGGATGATTTGTCTAACATCTATTATCTATTGTCTTACATCTTCTGCACAGGACATCCACTTCTCTCAATTCTACGCCTCGCCATTAACATTGAATCCCGCTCAAACCGGTTTCTTTGACGGACAATACCGCATCGGTGCGAATTATCGCAACCAGTGGAGAAGCCTGCCGGTGCCGTTTAACACCGCATCCGTTTATGCGGATTTCGGATTGCTGAAAGGAAAATTCAAGTCGGGCGACTGGCTGGGGCTTGGTGTGCTTTTCGCACATGACAAAGCCGGCAGCGGAGAACTGACCACCACGCAATTCATGCTTTCTGCAGCATTTCACAAATCATTAGGCTCGGAAAAAGTTTTCTTATCGCTTGGTGTGCAGGGCGGCATGTTCCAGCGCAATATTGATTTCAACAAATTTTATTTCGATAATCAGTGGAATGATGTTCTGTTCGACCAGTCTGCAACAAGCGGTGAAGAAAATGCTTTTCAAAGTGATGCAAGCTGGAAACCGGATATGAGCGCGGGATTGCAGTTGTCGTTTCTTCCTTCAAAAGATGTGGTTGTCTTTGCAGGAGGCTCCGTCCGCCACATCATCCGCCCTGATGACAGCTTTTATGGCAGTGATAATAAAACAGGATTGCGCCCGGTGATTCATGCTGGCGCGCAGGGGCATGTTGGCAGGCATCTGAGCATTGAGCCGTCTGCTGTTTTCACCCTTCAGAAAAAAGCGATGGAAACGGTGCTGGGAACGCTGCTTGGATATTCGCTTTCTAACACGAAGAAAGATATGGGAACATTTTACTTCGGCATTCACGGCAGAATAAAAGATGCGCTGATTTTTCCGGTGGGTTACAAAATCAAAAACGCTCGGTTTCTTTTCAGCTATGACGTGAATCTTTCATCCTTGAAAGATGCTTCCAACTCCCGTGGCGCATTTGAATTTTCATTGGTGTATGCTGGCGGGAAAAAACCCGCGGGCGGAAAAATGATGCCGTGCCCGAGGTTGTGAGGCGAGGTTGGTTTCGTTCATTGCAAGCCTCTTCAAGCGCATCCGCTTTCCCTCCCAGTCTGATTCAGGTACCGGTCAGAAAAAGTCCTTCGTAATTTTATAGTTGCAAAATGAATATGCCTGCCGGTTCCATCTTCACTATCGGTCACTCCACCCGTTCAATGGAGGAGTTTCTTTTGATGCTCCAATCTTTCGATATTCAACTGCTTGCGGACATCAGGAGTTATCCCGGTTCAAGGCGGTATCCGTATTTCAATAAAGAGGCGATGAAGTTGTCGTTAAAGGATGCGGGAATCGGCTACATCCATTTCCCGGAACTCGGTGGGCGCAGGAGGCCTCGTCCCGATTCGGTGAATACGGCCTGGCGAAACGAAGCTTTCAGAGGGTATGCCGATTACATGGAAACAGCGGAGTTCAGAAAAGCAATCGCCCGGCTGGACGAGCTTGCGCAAACACAGAAGACGGCTTATATGTGTTCAGAAGCAGTATGGTGGCGCTGCCATCGTTCGCTTGTTTCGGATTACCTGAAAACGAAGGGCTGGCAGGTGTTGCACATTCAATCTGAAGGGAAAGCTGCAGCGCATCCTTTCACTGCTGCAGCGCGTCTTGAACAAGGCAATTTATTTTATAATACGATGTGAGACCGTTGGTTATGTCCCATGAATAATATTTCCCCCTCACTGTTCGTCTTCAGCCGCGTATTGCCTCCGGTAACCGCTGACTTGCGGACATCACTTTCCATTCGGGCAGATCGCACAACAGTATTATATTAGCGTTTCCTAAGCCTGCAACCTCATGAGCCTGCAAATTATCGGAGCCGGTTTCGGCAGAACCGGAACGCTGTCAACCTACACTGCCCTGAAAGAACTCGGGTACCCTTGTTACCACATGTTTGAGGTCATCAGGAACAAAGACAACAAGACGCATCTTGACTTTTGGAACAACGTAGCCAACTCGCCCTCCGGGC
This sequence comes from uncultured Chitinophagaceae bacterium, assembly GCA_964502525.1. Lineage (GTDB taxonomy): Bacteria > Bacteroidota > Bacteroidia > Chitinophagales > CAIOSU01 > DATLYB01. Next base: position 4,342 of record CAZCXH010000075.1, on the reverse strand, counting down.
AGCAACATAATTGGGATGAGGTTTTTAAGAACTATACCGCTTCGGTTGATAACCCCGCCTGCTGCGTGTGGAAGGAGTTGATGGTTGCTTATCCCGAGGCAAAGGTGTTGCTGACGCTGCATCCGCGCGGTGCGGAAGCATGGTATGAAAGCACCATTGATACGATTTACTTTACGGAAATCATGTGGCAGTTTAAAGTGCTGAAGCTATTGACGCCTTTCGGACGCAAGATGGGTAATATGACGCAGAAATTAATTTGGCAACGGTCGCACAAAGGAACGATGTCCGACAAGTCACGCGCCATGGCGCATTATCAGAAACATATTGAAGATGTGAAGGCAACGGTGCCTCCGGAAAAATTGTTGATTTTCTCTGCTGATCAGGGCTGGGAGCCGCTGTGTAAATTTCTCGGGAAGGAAATTCCAAAAACTGAATTTCCGAATGTGAACGACCGTAATGAAGTCAAGAAGGATATTGCAGAAATGACCAAAGGCGCATACTTCATTTTAGGTATTGCCGCATTAACTGTGATTGGAGTGGTATTCGGACTGGTGAAGATTTTCGGGTAATTGAGGGGGATGCATTCTAACGCATCACGCTAATTTTTTGCATACTTCTTTGTTTGTCTGTTCGCACCTGTAGGATGTAACAGCCTGTAGCAAGGTGATCAACTGTAAATAAAAATTTGTCAGCCGGCAGGGTGGATGATGAAATGTTCATTTTATTGCCGAACATATCGAGTATTTCTGCTTCTAAAACAGGAGATTCACTGACAACGAAAATTTCACGTGTAGAGGGATTGGGAAAAACAGAGATTGCGTTGTTTGCATTTTGTTCAGCGATTGCGTTTGGCGGCAGCGTGAGCCACGATTTTCCATCCAACTGCCAATCCGCTTTTGTTTCGGGATTTACGCCCGTGTCGAAAATCAAATGATGAATGGCTGTTACGGCAATATCAGGATGGGTGGGCGACTGCCGCATCAGGTTGTCGTCAACACAGGTCGTATCAAAAATGGCGATGAACTGGCAATTGTAGGTTCCGGGGTCGGCAGCGGTGATTTGTTCATGCACAACCGCGCTGCCGCTTGCTATCCACCAGATGTGGCGCTCTTCATCGGAATTTCCGCCATGGAAAAGACCGTTTCCACCATGGTCAGTTATCAGCAAAATGAGCCAGTCTTCATTTGCATAAGCCGGGCGCGCATAAAGCGCTGACAGCACCATGCCGATGGCGCTGTCAACCTGTTCAATGGCTGCAATGTAGGCTGGATTAGAGGGAGAAAATGTTGTGTTGTGCCCCGTGAGATCAACATGGTCAAAATAAGCAAACAATACATCAAGGGCGGTGTCCTGCAGTTGGATGATGGCTGAATCAGCCGTAGGAAAGGTGCTGCCATCGGCAACCTTTATTTTTTTATCCCAGCCGTCATTGTAAAAATTGTCGGCAAGCGGGTCCCATTCCACCACCTCCACGCAGGTGAGGTTTGGCTTGAGTTCTTTCGCGCGCTTAGGAAATGCCGGATAATTGTTGAAGTTGCTGCCGGTGAATGTATTGCCTGTTACTCCATGTTTGTCCCATTGCACACCCGTGAGGATGGTTGTCCATGAAGGTCCGGAAAAAGTGATGCCTGTATGCCACGAATCAAGCGAATAAAGACTGCCGGAAAGCAAACCGTCAATATTCGGAGTGGCGGCTTGCTGCAGCGCATCCGAGCGGCAGCCGTCAATGCCGATGAGCAGCACTTTGCGCGGCTGACCGGCAAGGCTGGGAAATTGCAAAAACAGGAGAAGCAGGAACAGTGTAAATGCTGATTTCATTTTCGATGATGTTTATGTGCTTCAAAGGTAACGAAAACGGCAGTTCAAATCCCTCTGCGCGATAGCATCACTTCAAATAATTCGGCTGCCAGGGCGAGAACGGCATGATGCGCCCCGGGGCAGATTGAGCGAATAATTAAACCACCACCTGCAAAGCAGGTGGATTTAAAATGCAAGCACCCGTAGGGTGCTCCCCGCACGAGCCATCGCTTCTGTCAGCGCATGAAGGAAGCAAGAGCCAGCGCGGAAGGCATAGCCGAAAGAACATAACCACCGCCTAAGGCGGTGGGTTTCCGAGTTGAACTAAATAAACATAAAATACTATATAAATAAATTGAAATCCTCTGCACCGGTTGCCTGGTGGTATTGTAAATATTCACCTGCTCCAGGGGAACGAACGAAGCAGTAATTAGCTGAGAGTTGCGGGGTTTGGATAAATTTTTATTTCATATCCGGAGGGCGGGTACAAGCAAAATGATAAGATAAACAGATACTATTGAGTCGCGCTGAAGGAGGATTATTGAATTGTACGCCACTGAAGTGTGTCGAATAGTTACAAATAACTGGAATGCCGCTGTGCAGGTCTCTATTTTTCATTATCGCGCTTCGTGCTAACGCTTCTTTTTAAAATCGGCAGGTCGTTCGTCCGTTCCCTTGCCGCTTTGCAGTAATTTTGCTCCATTGTTCGTTGCAATTTCAAATTTAATGCATCAAAAGAAATTGAATATCCCGTTGCGCTTCCTGTGAAGAAGTATATTTTATCAGGATTGATTGGATTGGGAATTTCGGTGGGCTGCCTGCTTCCCCCCATTCTTCATTTCATAACGGGCCCCTTAGGTCCGCTGATAGGCGGCTTTTTTGCGGGACTGAGGGCGCGCGCAAAATGGAAGGGTGCCGTAATCATCGGCTTGACCATCGGCACCGGCCTCACGCTGTTTTTGATTTTGATCGGTTCCATTATTATGTCATTCAATATTTCCCTGCCCGGCATGATGAGCAAAATAACGGATAAAGGTTTTCCAGCATCCGCTTCGCTTTTTGGCATCGCACTCATTCCTTTTTCAATAGGAACCGTGCTGGGAACCCTTGGCGCATTTTTAGGAGGGAAAGTCATTAATAAAGAAGAATTGAAAGAAGGCGAACCTGAATCCAAAAAATAAAATAGCTGGAATGCCAATTAAAGACGTTGTGGCATAAGAACAAATGCTTGATTGGGGTGAAATAATGCTTCGGTTAGCTTTAGCCTCCCTCTTCGGAGCGGTCATCGGTTTAGAAAGGGAAAGGAAGGACTGGACAGCCGGCATGAGAACCCACATGATGGTTTGCGTGGGATCTTGCCTGATAATGATTGTTTCCGCCTTTGGATTTTCAGATATTTTAGGAACAGACCATGTGGCGCTTGACCCTTCAAGAATAGCAGCGCAAGTTATCACCGGCATAGGATTTATTGGCGCAGGAACAATTTTATTCTTAAAACAAGGCACCATTCGTGGTTTGACAACAGCTTCCGGTTTATGGACGGTTGCTGCCATCGGGCTTGCCACAGGCGGTGGAATGTATTTTGCCGCAGGCGCCACAACGATAATTGCGTTTATCATTCTTTGGGCTTTGCAACCATTGGAGCGGATATATTCCAGGAAATTCAAGCATAAGACATTGAAAATTGTTACCGGCCTGAACGCCAACAAAAGCGAATTACTGAAAATTTTATTAAGCGATCATGAATGGAAGATTCAAAATTTTACATTTGAAAGAAATGATGATGAATTAATCTTTCAGCTAAAATTTGACCATGCAGACACGTCTGGAATTGACAGCATCATCAACGAGTTAAAAAAATATCCGTCAATTAAAGAGGTTTTCTGGACTTCAGGCGCCACCGACTGATATACCGGGAGTAGTCGAATTTCCGAAGGACGAGACGTACTCTCGGTTAACACCGGACATTCTATCGCTCAATTTTTCGAAAACCTGTCTTGTTTCGGTATAATCATCCAAAATGGAAAATCGTAAAGATCATCCGGGAATACATATTCCGCCTCCCCTGATTTACATATTCATGTTTTTAACCGCACAGTTCATTCAAAGAAAATTACCCCTTAATGATTCATTGTTTCACATTCAACCAGCCAGGATAGTTGGGGTATTATTATACCAAGAGTAGTCGAATTTTCGAAGGAAAGAGACGTACTCTTGGTTAATACCGAACATTCTACAGTTCAATTGTTCGAAAACCGGAGTTGTTTCGGTATACTGATGACCATTCAGAATTGATTATCTGCATACCTCATCAAGCGGTTTTCTTTTTCTGGCACCGATACTTTTAAAATAACTCGGAGTCAGCCCTGTCACTTTTTTGAATTGGTTGGAAAGATGCGCCACGCTGCTGTAGCCCATTGTGTAGGCGATTTCGCTCAGCGACAGCTCGTCATAAACAAGCAATTCCTTCACTTTTTCAATCTTCTGGGCGATGATGAATTTCTCGATGGTGGTTCCTTCCACTTCTGAAAACAGGTTGCTCAGG
>CAZCXH010000074.1:0-22304 GCA_964502525.1 uncultured Chitinophagaceae bacterium | reverse complement strand
TGAATATTTTTCTTTTTACCGGATTATTAAATATGAAAAAGCCTTTTTACTTTTCACTCCCCTTCTGATTGTTTGTGATTGCATAAAAACGTACAATGGAAAATCAGCAGGTAACCAAAAGAAAAATGCGGTATTTGACCCCTGATATGAAAGCCTTTCCCGTCAGGGCATACAGCAAATCACAGCTTGCGCAGTTCTATAAAAATGAAGCATGCTATAACACCATCATGCTTTGGTTGAAACATACGGTCAAGCTGCTGCCGGAGTTGTTTGATGAAGATGACTACAATCCCAAAGGGCATATCCTCAACTCTCACCAGGTGATTGCATTCATCGTTCATCACGGCACCCCTGAAGGATTTAGCCTCGATGAAAATGACAGCCGCATAGCGCATGTAAAAGAACAATTGGAATCGGCAAGGGCAATGCTAAGCTCCCAAAAACCGGAAAAATCTGCTAAAATCTTCCGGAAACTCGGTTAATATCTCAGAAAGTCCCAACCTCTTTTTTCACTCGTATTATCTTTATCGGGTAATTATTATTCATTAGTCTGAAATTTCTCCATTTCTGCATTACTCCATGTTGCAAGGAGCAAGGGAGAACCGTACTTATTAATGGGAGCAAGAAATAGTACATAATTCATTCCGCTTCAAGCTACAAGCTGCAAGTTTTGGCCAGCTTGAGGCTTGAAGCCAGTGGCTTAAAGCTAATACCTGAAAAATATGCACTAAATGATGAACTTATTAATAACAACATAAATCATGAAATTATGAAAACCAAACTTTCATCAGCAATATTGCTCTTGGTTGCGGCAACGCTCAACGCCCAGGTTCAAAACTGGGACACGGACGGAAACGATGTAAGCACTGCTCCCAATGCCTTCATTGGCACCACTAATGGTGCCACCCATCAGCCTTTGATATTCAAGGTGAACAGCCAGATGGCAGGGAAAATTGATGGCACCCTCTCTGGCACCCGTTACGCGACAGCGTTGGGTTTTCAGGCGCTTAGCACCAATGCCGGGTATTATAACACTGCCTTTGGATATTACGCCCTCAATAAAAATGGCAGCGGTGGCAATAATACTGCTGTCGGGTACAGGGCAATGATGAATAATATTTCCGGCAGTGAGAATACCGCAATCGGTCAAAATGCGCTGCGCTCCGGCATCGGCTCTTATAATACCGCTATCGGCAGTTGGTCATTATACTCGAATTCATCAGGGACAAAAAATACTGCAACGGGATACCAGGCATTATACCATAATACTACCGGTACTTTTAACACTGCGCTCGGCTATTTGGCTGACGTAACCGTTGCCAACCTTACCAATGCCACCGCCATTGGCGCCAATGCAAAGGTGAGCGCCAGCAACAGCCTAGTGCTTGGCAGTAGTGCTAATGTGGGCATAGGAACTTCATCACCTTCGGCAAAGCTCGATGTGATCGGCACCTTTAAATTGACGGACGGCACACAGGGTGCAGGCAAAGTTTTGACCAGTGATGCCAGTGGGAATGCATCATGGCAAATCCCTTCTTCAGGTTCTGGCGGAGGATGGGGTTTGACTGGAAATGCGGGAACCAGTCCTTCTGTCAATTTTATCGGAACCACCGATGCTCAACCGCTAATCTTTAAAGTGGATGGAGTACGCGCTGGCAGGATTGAAACCTCCACTTCGGCTGGGAAGAATGTATTTTTTGGTGCAGAAAGTGGACTGAATAACAGCGGAATTGGGTTTGGCTTTCCTTTCCCATTTTGCTGGGGATGTGAGAATACGGCTATGGGTTCCAAGGCGCTTTTCACTAATACAACCGGCAACCAGAACACAGCGCTTGGTTACCAAGCGCTGTATTCCAATGATGACGGAGGATGGAATACTGCCGTTGGCGTACAGGCATTATATTCCAGTATTGGCGCCTATAGCAACACGGCTGTTGGCGGTGAAGCGCTATTCTCAAATACCAGCGGGGATGATAATGTGGCGATAGGGGACGAAGCGCTGTATTCCAATACGACTGGTAATGAGAATACAGCCATTGGTTTTCAGGCTGGATACTCGAATACCGGAAGTGGTAACACGTTCATAGGACGCTACGCGCAGGGAGTAGCAAATATCACTAACTCCGCAGCGATAGGCTATGCGGCATGGGTAACAACAAGCAATACGATGGTTCTGGGTAATGCAGATGTTTCTGTGGTGCTAGGCGATGACCATCCCGCAACAGGATTCAAGCTGAGCGTTAACGGGAAAATTATCTGTGAAGAAGTAAAGGTGCAGTTGAAGGGCAACTGGCCCGATTATGTTTTTGCAAAAGACCACCCGCTCATGCCGCTTGAGCAATTGGGAAAGTATATTGAACGCGAAAAACGCCTTCCGGGGATGCCATCTTCAGATGATGTGGATGAAAACGGTGGCTTCAGCGTGGGCGAGATGCAAACGAAGGTGATCGAGAAAACCGAAGAAAACACGCTGTATATCCTCCAGCTTAATAATAAAATAAAAGAGCTGGAAAAGAAAATTGATGAGTTGACGGCCCGGCAGGAATAGGATTCCAAGTGCAAAATAGTAGAAATTAAAAATGAAGCCATGAAAGATATAATGCAATACAGAAATTGCTCCATAGTGAAATTGCTGTGCTTGCCGTTTTTTGTAATCATGATGGAAGTTGAAATTCAAGCACAAAATCACATTTTGCTCCAAGCAAACTCAAGTATCAGGGCTAACGAAGAGCCAAAGTTGTGTGGGGGGTATAGAATTGATTCAGCTGCTTTAAAGGCGGCTTTGGATTTTGAGTCACAATCCGGTCGTTATCGCCTGTCGAGAACTGAATATTTGATAAGAATCTATTTCCATATTTGCAGAGATAATGATGGTTCATCTGCGGCTGCCACCGCAGTGGAAATTCAAAGTGAATTTGAACAATTGGTATCGGATTATTCTTCTTACAACATATGTTTTATAAAGATGGGTACCGATTCTATTGACAATACTCAAATTAACAGGTTTAACACGGCAAATGAAGCATTATTAAATCCTCATTTAGTTCCCAACTGCATTAATATTTTCTATCATTTTGAATTGAATAACGGTAGTGGTTCTATTGGAGGATCCGCCTATGACATACCCAATACATATTTTTCCGTAGTTCAAAATAATATCGGAATTGCGCATACCATAGCCCATGAAATGGGACATTGCCTTGGGTTATTTCATACTTTTGAAAATTGGGGAGGTACAAGTTTTGAAAATATAGATGGCAGTAATTCTTCTACTGCTGCGGATAAAATTAGTGATACACCTGCTGATCCATTTGCTTATGGTAATGACGTATGCTATTCGTTTTCAGCCGGTAGTTGCGTTTACAATGGAACCTGCCGAGACCCAAAGGGAGCCACTAATTTTAGTCCTCCATATACTAATGTTATGTCATATTGGGGTTTAAGGAGGTCAAACCTTGGCACTTTTTGCTTTAATACTAGCGCAATTACATCGAATCAATATGATAGAATTAATTCTTCTTTAAGCACCGATAATGACCTCATTGGCTGCATATCTCCCCCTGTTTTCCCTATAGGACCAGCAAACACATTTTCTGGTTATTTTATAACGTCAGCTTTGATTTTATGGAATGTTCCCGGTGTCAATACGACCATTGGCGGAACAACGATTGCCGCTATAGGCGGCCAGGAAGTTACCTTATACCCGGACTTTCTTGCAGCACCTACCGGAAATGGCAGTGTTTTAATCACAGCTTCCGATTGTGATTTTTCCGCGCTCAAGCTTGACTATAATTCGAATCCTTCTGTATCAATCAACAAACCGATTGATTCCTATGGTGAAAAAAGAGTGTTCCAAATTTATCCTAACCCCTTCAGTTCAACCTTTGAAATCTCAATCACATTATCGCAAGATGAGCAGGTGAATGTGATTCTCTACAATTCGTTGGGAGCCAAGATTAAGGACCTACTTGAAAGTAGCCTCACAAATGGTAACAACAAGTTTGCTTTTGATGGCAGTGGTCTTGCTCCCGGAGTTTATTTGATTGAGATAAATGTGGGAGGGGAGAGGAGCGTGAGGAGGCTGGTGAAGGTGTAGTAATCCTCATAATGCTATATATAAATGAAAACAAAAAAATTCTGCCAAGCACAGCCTTAATACTTTTATGTATCCTCACAAACGCTCAAATCCTTTCAACAGATAAGGCAGTTTACCATCCCAATGATATTGTTTCTATTTCCGTGGACACTGATCCGCCTGCAAATTCCAAAATCAGATATAGATTTTTAGACCAGACATTACTCGAAATCAATTACTCATCAAGAAATTGGACTTGGATAACGCCTTCTAATGATTTCCAAGGCTATTTGATAGATCTATACAGCATTGAAAATGGAGAAGAAATTACCCATGGGAGTATCGGCATCGATGTTTCAAGTGACTGGACAGTTTTTCCTCGTTACGGGTTTTTATCAAAATTTCCTCAATTGAGCAACAGCGATATTGACAATGTAATAGAAAGCTTAATCCGTTTTCATATTAATGGTTTGCAGTTTTACGATTGGGGAGAAAAACATCATAAACCTTTGGCGGGGACAGTTGCAAATCCTTCCTCTACATGGTTTGATATTGCTAACAGAATGATTTATAAATCCACAGTTCAAGAATATATTTCAAAAGCAAAACAAGCTGGGATGAATACGATGAGTTATAATTTGTGCTATGGGGCATTGAATGATGCAGCAATTGACGGTGTTCAGGAAAGTTGGTATATATACACGGATGCCGCTCATGCCACAAAAGATTTTTTTGATGTTCCTGGCTTTTTTAAAAGCCCAATTTACTTGTTAGATCCATCTAACACCGATTGGCAGCAATACATAACAGCAAGGAATACGGATATGTATTCTGTTTACGATTTTGACGGCTATCATATTGACCAACTTGGCGGTCGAGGAACCGTTTATAATTACAGCGGAGGGCAAATTGACCTGGCAAACTCTTTCAATTCATTTATTCAAGCGATGAAAACATCGCACCCTGGCAAAAAACTTGTTTTCAATGCAGTCAATCAATTTGGTCAACAAGGCAGCATTGCAACCGCCCCGGTTGATTTTTTATACACAGAAATATGGAGTCCGAATGAAACATATGCTGACTTAGCAACAATAATTACCAATAATGACGCATACAGCAGCAATACAAAGAAGACAGTCTTAGCTGCTTACATGAATTACAATGTAGCAGACAATCCGGGAAGTTTTAATACGCCTGCGGTATTATTTACCGATGCTGTGATTTTTGCTTTTGGTGGCGCTCATATCGAGTTAGGAGAACATATGCTGGGCAAGGAATATTTTCCAAACTCTAATTTGCAAATGCCTGACCAATTGAAACAGGCATTGATTAGCTATTACGACTTTTCAGTAGCTTACCAGAATTTATTGAGAGGCGGTGGGACATTTAACAGTCCCGTAGTTTCAATAACAGATAATACTTACGGAATTAATAATTGGCCACCACAGCAGGGGAAAATTACGGTCGTGGGAAAACAAATCGGAGGCAGACAAGTACTGCACCTCCTGAACTTTTTAAACAATACACTTGATTGGAGAGACACTAATGGAAATAAAATAGAACCCATAGCAGCAAATAATATTAATATATCCTATACAACGACAGAAACCATTTCCAATATTTGGTTTGCCTCGCCCGACCTAAGCTTTGGGATTGCAAAGCAATTAACATTTCAGCAGACAGGGAACACAGTGACATTTGTTGTTCCTTCATTGAAATATTGGGATATGGTAGTGATTGGAGGTTGTCACCATGACAGCTTGATCTGCTGCTATGGTTCAATCAATCTTGATGCAGGCATATATACAGCGTTGAAGACAGAATCCTCAGAAACAATTACCTCAGCAAACACGATACTGCCCCTCTTTCAAGTGACATTCGATGCCGCGGATGCCATTTACCTGAAACCGGGGTTTACCGCAGTAACCGGTTCTCTGTTTCAGGCATTTATAGACGGATGCGGAGGTAGCCGCAAAACAGAAGAATCTCTGGTTGAAATGAGCGGCTCGGTTGAGCCTTTGGAAAATTCCATTGATGAGTTGAATCATGTCCAAATCATCCCCAACCCCTTCAATTCAAACTTTGAATTATCATTCTACTTACAGCAGGATGAACAAGTGAAAGTGGTTCTCTACAACTCCATCGGAAGCAAACTGAAAAACCTGATGGAAAGCAACCTCTCAAAAGGGATCAACAAATTCACTTTTGACGGCAGCGGTATTGCTCCCGGAGTTTATTTGATTGAGATAAATATTGGAGGGGAGAAAACGGTAAGAAGATTGGTGAAAGTTTAAGCTGCCACCCTGTTAATTCACAACAAAAGGTAATGTAATGCAAAATCCGGAAATAAATCTGTGAAAATCTTACGGAATCTCCACTAATCTCCTATCAGGTTCCATCCGCACTTTCCCACCGTTTTAACTTGCATGGCTTCACCCAAAAAAACATTAAAAAATGGAACTATCTAAAACCACGAGAGCTATCGTCCGGAGGCATGTATTCGTATTTTTTGCGCTGCTGCAAAGCATAGCCTGTCAGCTATCTGCACAGAATATCATGCCCTGCGGGACTGTCCCAACGCAAGCGCAACTCAACTATCTCAGTCAGACCCGAACCATGCGCCAAGGTTTTGATCTGGCAGCGCAAGCACTGGCTGTTACCACTATACCTGTTCAGAATCATATCGTCCGCCATACCGATGGCACGGGGGGATTAACAACCACGCAATTGGCAACGGCAATGACTGACTTGAATTCTTTGTATATCAATGCCAATATCCAATTTTTTGAATGTGCGCCTGAACACTATATTGATAATGACACCTACTTTGATTTTGACAATAGCGAGGAGGGAACGATCACGGCTGCAAATGATATCGCTAATGTTATAAACATCTACTATTTCAATTCGGTGACCTCTGGGGGCAATCCTGCCTGCGGGTATGCGCACTTTCCGCCCAGCGCAGACAACATGTTCATGGATAATGGATGCGCATTAAACGGAAGCACCCTGTCCCATGAAATGGGACATTATTTCTCTCTCTACCATACTCATAGCAAGGGAAATGATTGTCCATGCGATGAATTAGTGAATGGTTCAAATTGCAGCACGGCTGCGGATGAACTTTGCGATACCCCTGCCGATCCGAATTTGAGCGGCATGGTTGATGCAAATTGCGCATACATAGGCACCGGCACTGATGCCAACGGGGATGCGTATAATCCGCTTACGGACAACATCATGTCCTATTCAGACAAGCCCTGCCGAAAATTCTTCACTGCCGACCAATACAATAGGATTGCCTTCAGCGCGGCTAATGACAGGGATTATCTTGCCTGCGACATTCCTTGCGTACAACATACTGACTGCCCTGATGATGGCGATCCCTGCACTTTTGAGTTTTGTGATGACGGTACCTGCTCCAGCGCGCCAGATGAGTGTACGGTTCCGGCAATATGTTGCAATGATAATGACCCATGCACCCAAGACATTTGCGGTGGAGAAATTCCAACCTGCGGTCATCAGCCGATAATCTGCACCGATGATGGCGACCCCTGCACCATTGACCAGTGCGTGGACGGGCAATGCAATACTCCGGTGATTTGCATAGCAGACGGTCCTTGTTTTCCCAGCGAGTGTATAAACGGAGTATGTGTAACGATTCCTCCCGACTGTAATGATAATGATGCTTGCACCCTTGACTCGTGTCGCAGTTTTGGTTCACCTTTAGGATGTTTCCATACTCCGAAGACATGTCCACCCTCAGATGGTCCTTGCGCTTATTATCAATGCGTGAACGGGCAATGTACATCTTTCCCTGCGAACTGCGATGATGGTGACGCGTGTACGATTGATAGCTGCATTAATTATCCACCTATAGGCTGCGTAAACACTCCAGTGAATTGCAATGATGGTGACGTCTGCAATGGCATAGAAACCTGTAATCCCTCCACCGGCCTGTGCATTCCGGGCACTCCGCTAATCTGCAATGATGGTGACGCTTGTACAACAGACGCTTGCGTACCGTTTAGCGGATGCTCCTATTCATCCGGTGGCAGGGCGGTGGTGGGCTTCACCTTGGTGCGCGAAGGCCGAGGCGGAGATATAGGTCCTCTAAACAATTTTGATGTAATCAATACCCGGTGCAGGGTAAATATCAGAGCTGAGGTCACCTGCCCGGGCGGCATCCGCAGTGTGGTATTCCGGCTGAACGGCAGCATTCACAGAATAGAGAACGTATTTCCTTACGCGCTTGCAGGAAATAGTGGCGGCAACTACTACCAGTTGAACCTCGGACCCGGGCTTTACCATCTGGAAGCCACCCCCTGGTCGGGACACAATGGAACGGGCACACCTGGCGCCAGTTATGATTTATGGTTTACCGTAATCTCCGGAAGGTGTGACAACAACAACAATAATAACTGGAATAATAATAATAATAATAATAACAACTGGAACAACAACAACAATTGGAACAATAACAATAACAATAACAACAATAACTGCCGGGGTGAGGTCATAGGTTTCACGCTGGTGCGTGAAGGAAGGGGCGGAGACATTGGTCCTCTTTACAATAATGACATTGTTACCACCGATTGCGGGGTGAATATCCGGGCGGAAGTTGCTTGCCAATCAAACATCCGCAGCGTCCAGTTCCTGATAAACGGAAGCACCCATAGAATTGAAAATGTGGCGCCCTACGCGTTGGAAGGTGACAACAGCAGCAACTACAGGCGGCTGTCCCTAAGGCCCGGGCTTTACCGCATGAGAGCGATTCCATGGTCGGGGTATAACGCTACGGGCAGCCAGGGATTCAGCTATGAAATTTGGTTCACCGTAAGTTCTTCCCGTTGTAACAGCAACAATAACTGGAACAATAACAACAACTGGAACAATAACAACAATTGGAACAACAACAACAACAACTGGAACAACAACAACAACAACTGGAACAACAACAACAACAACTGGAACAATAACAACAACTGGAACAACAACAATAACAATCAGAATAACAATAACAACAACTGGAACAACAACAATAACAATCAGAACAACAATAACAATAACAATAACTGGAACAACAACAATAACAACCAGAACAACAACAACAACCAGAATAACAATAACAACAACTGGAACAACAACAATAACAACCAGAATAACAATAACAACAACTGGAACAACAACAATAACAACTGCCCTGGTGAAGTAGTGAGCTTCACGTTAGTGCGCGCAGGCACCACCGGTGAGATTGATATCCTGGATCATGGTGATTTGATTAACTCCACTTGCAAAGTCAACATACGCGCAGATGTTATTTGCCCGGGTAGCGTCAGAAGCGTTGTATTCCGAATTAACGGAAACTACTATCGGATAGAGAACAGCGCGCCTTACGCCCTTGCCGGTGACAACTCCGGGAATTACAACCAGTTGAACCTGGCGCCCGGCACCTACAACCTGAAAGCAACACCCTGGTCGGGCATCAACGGAACGGGCACCGAGGGTATCAGCCACGAGCTGTCGTTTACCATCGTTCAAAATGCAAGGACCTGCCTCACCAACAACTACAGCCAGAAAACAAGCGGCACTGAGGATGAAACGGGCTATAACATGAAAGTATTTCCCAATCCGAATCAGGGAGAGTTTAATGTTGAACTGAACCTCGAAAAATCGAGCGAATTGGAAATCCTGCTTTATGATATAGAGGGCAAACTGATCTACAGGAACAGAAAACTTTCCGTTGACGGCAACTACATCGAAAAGATCAGCCTCGATCCTCATGCAGTTGGGATATACTTCCTGTCAGTGGAGGTTAACGGGATTCTTACGAGGGAGAAAATTTTGTACACCAGCCGCTGATGTCAGACTGATTCGACATCATCAGCTACAGAATGTATTGCGCTCTGGATAAACTGACGACACATCAGTTTGCATGTTACCCCAAAACAAGTGTGAAAGGCGAACCTTGTCCGGAACTAATGCTAATCAAAGCAGCTTAACCATACGGGATAAATTTCATGCCTTTCCCTGATGACTGCCTGTCATCGGATGGATGAATTAAATTTAGGGGACACTCCACGGGCATTGGTTGTTGAGATTTGAAAATAATTAACTTTGCCGTCCCTTTGTGTAAATGAATTTCAATTAGCCCAGGTGGTGTAACTGGTAGCCACGTACGTTTGAGGGGCGTATGCCGCAAGGTGTGCGGGTTCGAGTCCCGCCCTGGGCACAAAGCAGGAAATTTCGCAGTTTGAACAGAACACCCGAAAAATCCTTGCATTTGAAGCCATCCCGTCCCGCTCTTTCTCCTAATGTTTACCACACTGCTTCCTTATGGAATAAGCAGGCTGGTCAAAAGCGGTACGGCAAAAAAGCGGTACGGCAATTGACTGCTGAGAAAAATGCCCGCTTTATACAGGGCGGGAGCCAACTCGAAAGTAATCTTGAGGGCAGTTCTAAAAATTACTCTTTTTATCGCCTCACCCCTTCCCTCTCCGGAAGGCTTGCCTATGCACACATCTTTTTAGAATATCCAGAGGACAGAGGTTTTGTCCTGCTTTCGTCTCAGCCTCAGCCTCAGCCTCACCCCCGCCCCCTCTCCGAAGGATAGTATGTGTTTAGCGCATCCGTTAACCCCGGCATTTATGCCGGGGCATCAAAGACACAGGCGGCATGGCTTTAGCCATGATTTGACAATTTGCAATCTTCCTGTCAGGGATAAAGCCAATGGAGATATCGGTTTTCATCCCCGCGATAAATCGCGGGGTTAAAGGATGCATGCTTCAAGAGCTAAACACATACGAAGGAGACGGGTGTCCGAGCCATCTTGCCCCTGAACAGGAATCAGTAATTTTTTCTGCCGGGATATGAGAAAAACTGTCCTGACACCTTCTCCCTGCCCGTCCGGCAGGCGGGCTTTGGAGAAGGGCGGGATGAGGCTCGCCCGGCAAGGATGAAGGCTGTTATTATTAAAAAATTAAATGTGTTCATAGACAAACTCCAGAAGGAGAGGGAGTAAGTTGTTGAATTTTTAGAACTGCCCTTGAGTTCTTCGCAGATGACGTTCATTACACCGCAAGGGGTCTCACGCTCTGGCAATAGTCATTCTGAATTATTTCACGGAAAACAAAATCATTCCGGATGCAAGCCTGATCCGCCAATAAAAATCATGTGCTCATGGTGACATAAGTCAATGAAACCGCAAATGCCCCTTTCTACTTTTACGCCTGCAGGTTGCAGGACATTTGGATAGTCAGAAGGGGCTATTCAAAGCAGAAAGGCGGACTCAAAGAGGTCCGCCTTTTCTGTTATAAGACATTCATTCAAACTTTGTTAGTCGTACAGTTCGCTTACATGCATCAGCCCGTTCATGTCCTTTATCTCTATTTCGCTGCGGTGGGTTTCAATGAGTTTTTCCTGCTTGAACTCATTCAGCATCCGGATAGCGGTTTCTTTCACCGTTCCGACAAAGCTTGCAAGATCTTCACGGGTTACGGAGATTACTCCTTTTGGATTTTTTTCGTCTTTATAAAAGCGGTTCAGGAACAACAGCGCTTCTGCAATTCGTCCGCGCACCGGCTTGTAGGAAAGATCGGTCATCTTTTCCACCGAGCCTTCCACGGTTCTGCATA
The DNA here is from genome assembly GCA_964502525.1 of uncultured Chitinophagaceae bacterium. GTDB lineage: Bacteria > Bacteroidota > Bacteroidia > Chitinophagales > CAIOSU01 > DATLYB01. The sequence goes on along the minus strand of CAZCXH010000074.1, from coordinate 10,595 downwards.
GCAACTTCACCAGGTTTTCGGAAAACTGGTTGTTGTTATGAATCAACTCAATAATGCTGTGTTTGGGCACCATGCAGATTGTGGCATCTTCTATCGCGGCTGCCGATACCGGATAAGGCTTATTGGCAAGCAGCGAAGAATAGCCGATAAAGTCTCCGGCCTTCGCCAGCCTGATTATTTTTTCTTTGCCTTCCGGAGCGTTTCGGTAAACCTTCACTTTGCCGTTGTTGATGCAATACAACCCCACGGGATTAGCTCCCTCGTGAAATATTACCTGCCCCCTTTTATAAAGCGCGCAGGATTTGACATTATCTATCTCTTCGATCTCTTTCACATGGCAAAAGTGAAACAGCGATGACTTGCGGCTCTGGCAGTGGGCACACTCAGGTTGCTCGAACTTCATTGTAACTCCGAAGTAGCAAAGATAGCCGTAATTAACCATTGCATATCCAGGCCGATCCTGCTTTGGAGAGGTGTACGACACTTCAAATAAATGGTAAATACCATTTGAACTAAAGTTGCTTCCGATTGCAAAAAAACAAAAAGCAATTTGGCAATAGGGCAGTTTTAAAAATTCTACCACTTACCCCTCTCCTTCTGGAGCCTTCCGGAGAGGAAAGGGATGAGGCGATAAAAAGATCAATTCGTGGAACTGACCGGCAGACAGTTTGCCCCTTGCTTTCGCCTCTTGCCCTTTACCTTTCCGAGATTGACCATTGTCATCTATTAATATCCATATTCGCGGGAAGTTTGCAATCAAATGGCAATGGATAATTTTCGCACAATCATTGAACCGTTCCGTATCAAAATGGTGGAGCCGATCAAAATCACCACCGTTGCGGAGCGGAAGGCTTTTTTGGAAAAGGCTTATTATAATCCCTTTTTACTCGAATCGGAACAGGTAATGATTGACTTGCTGACTGACAGCGGCACGTCAGCCATGAGTTCGGAGCAATGGGCAGGCGTCATGCAGGGCGATGAGTCGTATGCGGGCGCATCAAGCTGGAAGCGCATGAAGGATGAAATCGTCAGCCTCACCGGGTTTCCGCACATACTACCCACCCACCAGGGCAGGGCGGCTGAGCGCATCCTCTACACCACCCTTGGCGGAAAAGGAAAAACCTTCATCAGCAACGCCCACTTTGACACCACCCGCGCCAACATTGAATATTCAGGCGCTGAAGCCATTGACATTACGGCAGCCGAAGCATTGGATGCTGATTCGGACTATCCGTTTAAGGGCAACATGGACACGGAAAAATTGGAAAGCATCATCCTTGAAAAAGAACCCGGTAACATCGGTGCGGTCATCCTCACGGTTACCAACAACACCGGGGGCGGCCAGCCGGCAAGCATGAGCAACGCCCGCGCAGTAAGCGCGATTTGCAAGAAGCATGGTATTCCATTCATCCTTGACTGCTGCCGTATTTCTGAAAATTCATATTTCATCAAACACCGCGAAGAAGGTTTTGAGAAAAAGACATACCGCGAAATCGCCACTGAAATGTTTGCGCTGGCGGAGGGCGCCATCATGAGCGCGAAAAAGGACGGGCTGGCGAATATGGGAGGGTTTCTGGCCTTGAAAGATGACCGGCTGGCGGAAGCCTGCACCAACCTGCTTATCGTCAGCGAAGGTTTTACCACCTATGGCGGGCTTTCCGGCAGGGACATGGAAGCCATCGCCATCGGGCTGCGGGAGGTTTTTGAGCCGGACTATCTGCACTACCGCATCCGGAGCACGGCCTACCTTGGAGAAAAATTGCAGTCGCTGGGCGTCCCCATCATGCTGCCAGTTGGCGGCCATGCGGTCTATGTGGATGCCAAAGCTTTTTATCCGCATATTTCTGTCAGCCAATATCCGGGGCAAGCGCTGGTGTGCGGGCTGTACCTTCAGGGCGGCATCCGTTCGGTGGAAATCGGATCGGTGATGTTTGGAAAATATGATAAGAACAATGAACTTATCCCCGCCCGCAGGGAGTTGGTGCGGCTTGCTATCCCGCGAAGGGTTTATACGCAAAGCCATATTGAGTATGTCGCAGAAGTGTTTGAGAATGTGACGCGTAGAAAGGACAGCGCAAGGGGGTTCAGGATTGTTTATGAGCAAAAATTTCTCAGGCACTTCACCGCGCGGTTCGAGCCGGTTTGCTGAGTCAAGCGAAGTCCTCTTTAAAGTTCATCTTTGCTGGGTTTTCCTTCAAATTGAATTTATAAAAGTTATGGATCACATGACAAATGTAATAAGAGAATTGCGTACTGAAATTTATTTTTTCGTTCCGTTCTTGAACATCTTAATCATTTCCTCATAATTTTCGGTCGGCTCACCTCCATCTTTGGCAAGCTGAAGCGCCTTTTCCTCCACCCTGATTGCCTCTTGCAAGTTGCCAAGTTTGAATAAAAGCGCGGCATAGGTATCGTTATTAAAAGGCTCATCTTTCAACTCCACTGATTTTTTTGCCCACACAAGAGCTTTTTCGAGCATTGCCCGATCCTTCACTTTCTCGTAGAAAGTCCAAGCGGTGTTGTTCAGGTCAGAGTAGTCATCCATTCTGTATTTTTCAATATACTGCGCTGAGACATCACTGAACTTCCTCCAGTTGCCCGTTTTTTCGTAGTAGGTCTTGTCAGCCAGCAGAGTCAATTCCTGCTTGCCGATGAAATCCGCCTCGCTGATTTTTTTCTTTACCGATTTGAACTCTGCTTCCTTGAATTCTTTTGCATAAATGGTTCTGTAAATAGCAGATTCAAAGCCGCTGAAGATTCTGTTGTAAACCGAGTCATCGTCATACATAGCTTCATACTTTTCCTTGTTGGCAACCAAATAATTGAAAACCTTCGAGTCAACGTCCAGGCTGGCTTTGTAAATGATACTCCAATTGACAAGCGAAGTCAGGTCGCTTTCCGGCTGGGCATCGAAATAAGCAGTGACTGCAGCCTTCGTTTCCATGCAGGATTTGCGCAGCACTTCCAGGTATTGAAGGATGAATTCGCCATTGAGCTTGTTTTTTTCATAATCCTTAAAATAGCGCATGTATTGTTTTTCAGGGTCGAGCGCATCCTCTCCAAGCGCAATGAAATCCTTTGTTCCTTTCGATCCGCAGGCTCTGTGCACCAGTTCGCCATCCGGGTTGATGAAAAGCAGCGTGGGATAGGCATTCACTCCATACTGTTTTGCCAGAACGGTACCTTCCCCTTTTTCCATATCAATTTTTGCATTGATGAATTTATCATTATAAAAATCTGCTACTGTGTCATTAACGAATACATTTTTCGACATCCACTTGCAGGGACCGCACCACGCAGCGAAGGCATCGAGAAAAATAATCTTTTGCTCCTCTTTTGCCTTTGCTTTCACTTCTTCCCAGCTTGCTTGCATGAACTGAACGGATTGTTCCTGCGAAAAGACGGGTGCTGCCGCCAATAGAGGCAAAAAAAACACGGTCTTGATTTTTCGGGTATTCATAGTAAAAAGGATTTAGACGGTGAATAAAAATAAAAAATCTTTGGTTGATTTCAAGCCTATTTGTTCTGTCGCAAGCGCAAACCTGCGGTTGTGATTAGCATAGATGCATGTATATATCTTTATCCTGAATCAGCGGCATTGTTCATAATTTTTCTTGGAAATTCAGAAAAAAAATACTATAATTATACAATGATCATCACCAACCATAAACCCATCTCGCATGAAGCAACTCTACTCCCTCTCCATCCTTTCACTAATTTATCTCAATGCTGATTCGCAGAACGTAGGCATTGGCACCTCATCCCCCCAGCAGAAGCTGGAAGTGGCGGGGTGGGTGGAATTAGGCAATGAATCTGAAGGTGCAAGCGGCACTGCCGGAGCCATCCGTTATCACTCAATAGGCAAAATTCAGTTTCACAACGGCACCGCGTGGATTGACTTGCTTTCCACAAATAATTCGGGTGATTACATCAAGAACCAGAATGCGTCCGCTCAGACCGCAGACTTCTGGATCAGCGGAACCGGTCAGTTGGATGGCGATCTGACCGTGGGCGGAAATGACATCTTCGGTGTGTCAACGGGCGATATCCTTTTCAATCTCAACAGCCGCGGAGGAATCAGGATGAAGATTGATACCGATAATGACGGCTCAGAGGACTTTGCCGTGCAGAACGGAACGGGGTTCAATGTTTTCACCGTTACCGAAGCCGGAGCCTTCACCGCCAACAGCAACGGCACCGTTGACGGAAACCTTACTTTGACAGGAACACCACGCACCTTATCTTCCGGTGACGCTTTCGACATCTCCGGCTCATCAGGCGTTGACATTATCATTGACAACAACAATGACGGCACTTCTGCTTCTCTCGATATAAAAAATAACGGAACAACAAACGTGCTTTTCAGCATTCCTGAGGATAACAGACCCGCAGCATATCCATACGGAACATCAGCCGGAAACACAGGTGGCATCCGTTTTCGCGAACTGGCAGCCAATGGCGGCAACTTCATCGCTTTGCGCGCGCCTGATGTTGTCGGCACGGATTACACTTTTACACTTCCCTCTACCGATGGAGGTACTAACCAGGTGCTGAAAACAGACGGGGCAGGCATCTTATCATGGGGCGCGGTATCAACCCTGATCGGCACCGATGCAGACCTAAATGACGGGCTAACTGTTTCTTATCCTGACGTTGATTTGAATGTCAATAACGGATTGAGTTTAAATTCGGACAATGTTCAATTAGGCGGCTCGCTAATCCAGGCAACAACTATCACCCAGGGCAACAACACATTCACAGTTGCCAATAACGGCAGCGCAAACACGGTAATCAATCTTTCGGGCAGCGGAGATCTTGACGTGCAGGATAACGGCACATCAGCGTTGTTTGTAAGGGATGACGGATATGTCGGAATAGGCACCAATGCACCAGGCTATCCGCTAAACGTCACGAAAGCATACACAGGAAACTGGCAGGCCCGATTCTCCAACAACAGTTCCAACGTTTACCTCGCTCACGAGGGCGGCTACGGAGTCCATATCAACACAGGCGGCACTAACAGTTCATCACGCTATGCGCTTGAAGTAAGGAACGCTTCGCAAACACATGCCTACTTTCGCGATGATGGAAATGTGGGGATAGGCTCTACCGCTCCTTCCTACAAGTTTACAATTGGCGGCACCGGAGGCATCTTTGGCGTTGACAACACAGCCAGCTTCGCTGCAAAAAATTCTGGCGGCACTTATGATACTTATTTCTGGCCCCGGTGGTCTGACAATATTATGTATATGAATTTTGGTTCTGGCGGTTTCAGGCTTAGAAACAATGGTTCTTATGATGCAATTTCCCTTGATGATGACCGCTCTGTTAACATTGCCAAAGGGGTGCTGTTCGATTGCAATGACTGCGGCAGCACAACCACGATTGATGGCTCTTCCAATTGGGGCGACCTTACGATTCAGGGCCGGGTGATTTCCACCAACAGCAACCTGCATCTTTCCCCACCGGGCGGATATGGCGTTTACATCAATGATGATTATCGCGCTGCGGGAGGCAGCAGCGGCTCAACGTTTCTGGATGTTGACGGCTACGTAACCGTTGGCGACCCGTCATCCCCTTCAGCTCAATCCAATTCCACTCAAATGGGGATTTATTTTGAATCATTCGATGTTTCCGATGACGTATTTGACTATTGGACACATGGCAACCTTTGTGGCAAGGAAGGAAGCTGGTACATCCCCTGGTTTTCAAACGGCTACATGTATTGGGAGCATGAATCGGACAATGATGATGATGTCGCTTACAGCCCGTGGATATTGATTCCCACGCAAATAGAAGCCAATTCCCTTTTAGTGAACTGGACGATGTGGGTATGCACCGAAGGCGGTTACGATGGCATACGCTGCGAAATTTCCATCAATGGCGGGTCATGGTTCTTTGCAGGCAGTTACACCAGCTATTCCCCCGGAGGCTCTTCAAGCTATAATTGCGGTGGTTCCTCAAACAGTTCGTCATGGTCGGGAGGCTCAAGCAATGTTGTTTGTTCTGATAACGGCACATGGTATTATCCGACATTCGACCTTGATGCGAATGGCGCAAAGCCCGGTGACTGGGTGCGCTTCCGACTGCGCGCTTCCAATGATGGCAGCGTGGAAACCTGCTGCGATGACATCGAAGTATATGATTTTTCCGTGTATGGAAATTTGGAACAATATTCTGCCGGATTTCAAACCGGCAGCCTCTATGCCCAGGGCAATATCTTCGCCAACTCCACCAAGCTGCTCGGTGACGTTGCCGAATATTTTCCGGTCGAAGGTTCCAGCGAGCCGGGCGATTTGATTGCGCTCAATTCATCGAAGCCCGACTCCTATCTTGTTTCTGATTTGCCATACAATCCATTTATCATAGGCGTTCACTCCACTGACCCTTCCATTTTGGTGAACAGTCCAGATGCGGGCGAACCCGTTGCACTCACGGGTCGCGTTCCGGTGAAAGTGACCAATGAGAACGGAGAAATAAAACCCGGAGATTTTCTGACGGCTTCCTCACAGCGGGGCTATGCCATGAAAGCCGCCAAGCCTTGTTACGTGATTGGAAAAGCCCTGGAGCCATTGAACGGCAAATCCGGAAAAATACTTTGCCTCGTTGAACCGTCATGGTACAACCCTCATGCGGCTGGCGGCACATTTGCATCCGGAAATTTTGTAATGAAGAAAGGTGAAACGAAAGTGAAAGTGAATGATTCGAACATGCAGCAAAACTCGAAAGTGTTTGTCTCCATGCTCACCAACCCCGGCTCGCATTATTGGATCAGCGAAAAAGACAATGGAAGTTTCACTATCACGCTTGAACAGCCATCGGAAAGCGATGTGCGGTTTGATTATTTCATTGAAGATGCCGCAGCGGTGAAAGAAGTGGGGGAAACGCCAGTTGCCCAGGGTAATATAGAAACCCTGACCATTGACGGCAAGCAAGTGCCGAAAGACATTGCTGAAGATAAATCATCGCGTGAAAATTCCGCTATTGCCGAAAGCAGGAAACTGAGAACCTCTTCCGCTGCTGAACTGAAAATGACACCTCCCGAAGTTGAGAATCCAACTTCTGCCTATATCTGGGTGCCGGGAAAGGAGCTGAAGGAGATGCCGCTTTCGCCTAAGAAATAATTGACTTCCGAATCACTTAGCCTTTAGCAGTAATGAAATTATAATAAGTTTTTATTCATTTCATTTTACCGTTATATGCAGGAGGCTTCTAAAAAGGAAAGGTAAATGGATCGGAACAAGCTATCTTTAAAGTACCGGAGTTTTAGCGCAATAAATGGATAATAATAATGAGCATAGAGCATATAATAAAATTAGGCCCGTTCAGACAAGACGACTTTGAAACTTTAATATCCTGGATAGATACGGAGGAACATTTAGTGCAATTTGCAGGAGATATTTTCACTTTTCCATTGACAAATGAGCAGTTAAAGCAATATTTAGAAGACGCCAAAAGGCATGCTTTCCGGGTATTTGATGCCGCAACCAACAAAACAATAGGGCTTGGTGAAGCATATCAATTTGATCAAAACACCGTAAGGCTTTGCAGAATATTAATTGGCAACCTGGAGTATCGTGGGAAAGGTTTAGGAAAACTCATCACAAGGTTGCTGATTAAATTTTCCTTTGAAAAATTAAATGCTGATTCGGTTTGCCTGAATGTCTATGATTGGAATAAGGGTGCAATTAAATGTTATGAAAAAGCGGGATTCCAAAAAGTAGAAATTCAAACAGGCGAAATAATGTTCAAAGGCAAAATTTGGACAACAATAAAAATGCAAATTGACAAAGTAAAATTTGAAGCGGATTGACCTACATAAAAACCTATATCAACGACCATTGCCAACATCATATTTTAATTATTTAATATTTATTATACTTCCATTGTGATTTAGCGACAACTCGTAGCCTTAAGTTCCAACTGGCAACAAAGTCTGAGAGCCTCTTTAACCAACCTTTTTCTGCCTTGAAACAACGGTACAGCAATCCAACCAACATGCTAACTTCACAAGAGCATAAGCGCGTATGCAACGGCAAAAAATTTTCTTCTTTCTTTTCAGCTTCATTTCATCGTCTGTTTTTTCACAAACAGCCTCCGTTTCCGGCAAACTGATTGATGCGGAAACCGATGATGCAATCCGGTTTGCAACAGTTACATTGAACAACCTGACCGACAGCAGTTTTGCAACCGGGGCAATCAGCGATGAATCGGGAAACTTCAACTTGCAAAATATTGGTGCAGGCAACTATTACCTGCTTGTTACTTCTGTAGGTTATCATAAGCACTTTTTAAAAATCGAATTGAGCACTGGCGAAAGCTACTCAGCCGGAACTATCAGCATGGCAAAGAGTGAAGAAGCCATTGGGCAGATTGAGGTGAGCGGAAAAAAATCCACTGCAAACACCGACCTTGAAAAGCTCACTTATAATGTGGAAGTGAATCCAGCGAATGAGGGAGCGGATATTCTCGACATCCTCAAAAAAGTGCCGGGCATAACGGTTGACCAGGATGGCAATATCTGGCTTCGGGGCAGTGACAATGTACTGGTGCTGGTGGACGAGAAGCAATCTGCTTTGCAGGGCGCGACACGCACTGCTTCGCTAAAGCAGATTCCCGCCAACGCCATTGAGAAAATTGAAGTTATCACCAGCCCTTCCGCAAAATACGACCCGGATGGCATGGCAGGCATCATCAACATCGTTTTTAAAAAAGAAGAACGGCAGGGAGTTCATGGTGAAGTCAGTTTCACTTATGGAACAGTGAAAAAATACCTGCCCACCATTGACCTGAGTTACCGGCACAGGCGTTTCAACATCTTTGCAGGATTTGACGGCATCTGGAAAGAATTTTTAAAACACAATGAAGCGCTTGACCGCTATGATTTTGCCGATAGCCTTGTTCTTCACCGGAAATATTACGGAATGGAAACAATGAAATCGAAAATTTACCGCGGAGGACTGGATTTATTCCTGACAAAGAAAAGCACGCTTTCATTCTATGCGCTGTACGAAGACGAGTTTGAAAGCGATGACGGTTATGTGCTTTATAAGTGGAGCCGCTTTGAACACTTCGACAGCGGCATCAACCGGGAATTTCTGGAGTTGGAATACAATGATGTTTATGACCTGTCCCTCTTGTTTAAACACGATTTCGATTCTACGGGAAAGAAGTCGTTGCAGTGCGGCTTCATCTATTCCAGCGCGCGGGAGCAGGAGGTTTATGATTTTGCCGAGAGTATTATTGACAGTTCCGAAAACGTCATTAGTCCCGATGTGATGAAAGAAAAAACCGACCTTGACGAAACCAACGCCTCCGGCACGCTTTATCTCGATTACTCGCAGCCTCTCGCCAAAGGCAAGCTCGAAGCAGGTTACAAGTCAATCATCCGAACCATCAACCTTGATTTTACAACATGGGATACTGATTTTTATCCACCCGTTATCATTCCCGGAAGAAATTTCCTGTTCAACTACAAAGAGCAGATTCATGCGGCATACGGTGTGCTGAATTTTTCCAAAAACAAATTCAGCTTTGAGTTCGGAGCGAGGCTCGAACTGGCGCTTACCAAATCCACTGAAGACTCTACGGATTTTGCCTATGAAAATAATTACTTCCGGGTTTACCCCAGCGTGAAAATCAGCAAAGCGTTTAACAAGGAGCATAAGTTATTCTGGGCTTATAGCGGAAGGGTGAATCGTCCGGAGTTTGACCAACTGAATCCCATTCCGAAATATGTTGACCCGCTCAACCTTAAGCGCGGCAATCCTGCGCTCAATCCGGAATACGCGCATTCGCTTGAATTGGGATGGAAGAAATTTTTCAGGAGAGCGAATCTGAGTGTATCGCTCTTTTATAAATACGTCCATCAGCCGATTTACGAAATCGCAGTGTCGGATTCCGGTCATGTCGTGAATTTCATTCCGCAGAATTTTGACAGGGCGCAGAATTTTGGAGCTGAAATGCTTTCGACTTTTACGTTGACAAAATGGTGGGAGATGACCGGAAGTTTTACAATTTATGATAACATTATTGACGCCATGCCGGAGTATGATACGGAGAAGCAAATGAATTTCAGCTGGAATACAAAACTCACCTCATTCATGTACCTGCCTAAAAACATTGAGTTCACCATTGACGGCTATTACATAGCGCCTGATGTGATTCCACAGGGAAAAGTGCTGCATCGTTACGCTGTGGATGCGGCTGTGAGCATTAAACTTCTGAAACAGAAACTGAAAATATTCGCCAAAGCGACTGATATCTTCAACACGCTCACATATGGCAAAGAGATTGACTCGCAAACCTACCATCTGGAGTCGCTGGATGACCCGGAATCAAGGGTTGGATATTTCGGAGCGAGTTATAAGTTTTGAAGTTTTGATTATACTGTGCGCGGGATGAAATCTACATTTTCTATTTCTGTTTACAGCTATATGTTTACGGTTTATAGTTTGGCAACTGTCCATGCCTGAATAGCGTTGACCGTTTTTTGAGTTTACAAACCTAATTTATTTACCATCATTATCATCATCATATTATTTCTTCTCAACTTTGACAGCAAATGGCGTTAACTGCTTGATAATCAGGCATAG
>CAZCXH010000073.1:0-22462 GCA_964502525.1 uncultured Chitinophagaceae bacterium | reverse complement strand
AGATACCTGCATAGGTAGCGGATGCGTTTATAATCCGATCGCTTGCAATGACGGAGACGCCTGTACGACCGATGGCTGCGATCCGCTGACGGGCTGCACCACAACTCCAATTACGTGCAATGACGGAGATGCTTGCACCACTGATGGCTGCGATCCATTGACGGGCTGCACCACAACACCGATCACGTGCAATGACGGAGATGCCTGCACCACTGATGGATGTGATCCGCTTACAGGCTGCACGAGCACCCCGATTACCTGTGATGATGGAGACGCCTGTACGACCGATGGTTGTGATCCGGTGACAGGCTGTACCACAACTCCAATCACTTGTGATGACGGAGACACTTGCACAATAGACGGATGTGATGTGACTTCAGGATGTTTTTACATATTTGACACGCTGCTGTGTGGAATAGATCCATGCGACACGTTGGTGTGCAATGATAATGATGCCTGCACCACCGATACCTGCATGGGCAGCGGATGTGTTTATAATCCAATCGCCTGCAATGATGGAAACGCTTGTACCACCGATGCTTGCGATCCTTTGACAGGCTGCACGACAACTCCGATCACGTGCAATGACGGAGATGCTTGCACCACTGATGGCTGCAATCCATTGACGGGCTGCACCACAACCCCAATTACCTGCAATGACGGAGATGCCTGCACGACCGATGGATGCGACCCGCTGACGGGCTGTACAACAACACCGATCACCTGCAATGATGGAGATACTTGCACAATAGACGGATGTGATATGACTTCAGGATGTTTTTACATATTTGACACGCTGCTATGCGGTCCCGATCCATGCGACACGTTGGTGTGTAATGATAATGATGCCTGCACTACCGATACGTGCATGGGCAGCGGATGTGTTTATAATCCAATCGCCTGCAATGATGGAAACGCTTGTACCACCGATGCTTGCGATCCTTTGACAGGCTGCACGACAACTCCAGTTACCTGCAATGACGGAGATGCCTGCACGACTGATGGCTGTGATCCTCTGACGGGCTGTACAACAACTCCAATTACCTGCAATGACGGAGATGCTTGCACCACTGATGGCTGCAATCCATTGACGGGCTGTACAACAACTCCAGTTACCTGCAATGACGGAGATGCTTGTACCACTGATGGCTGCGATCCTCTGACTGGCTGCACCACCACACCAATTACCTGCAATGACGGAGACACATGCACCATAGACGGATGTGATGTGGCATCAGGATGTTTTTACATATTCGACACGGTGCTTTGCGGTCCCGATCCATGCGACACATTGGTTTGTAATGATAATGATGTGTGTACCGGAGATACATGCATGGGAGGACAATGCGTGTTCATCTCGTTGGCTCCATGCGATGACCAAAGCATCTGCACAGACGATACATGCGATCGTGTTTCAGGCTGTGTATTCACTCCAGTCTTGTGCGATGACGCTGACGCATGCACAGCCGATGATTGCGATGCAACATCGGGATGCGAGTACAATGCGATTGTCTGCAACGATAACAATGCCTGCACCACCGATGACTGCTTCCCGGCAAGCGGCTGCGAATTCACGGCCATCCTGATAGACGTGACGGTTTCGCCTCCGCTGGATACCATTGAGAAGGATCAAAGCATCACGCTCACCGGCAGTTCGGTTCCTGGCGGATTGACGTATAGCTGGACGAATGCGCAAACACTCAGTTGCGGCAACTGCCTTGATCCTGTTGCAACGCCTCAGTCCACTACGGCATACACGCTGATCGCCACTGACAGCAATGGCTGCTCGGCTTCGGAGGGAACGCTTATCGTGGTGGTTAGCGATACCGTGAAGCCCAACGAATGTTTCACTTCTTTCTACATCCCGAACGCCTTCACGCCCAACGGAGACGGAGCCAACGAAAAATTCTATGTGTATGGCAGGGGGATAGAAGAGATGCAGATGAGGATCTACAACCGGTGGGGCGAGCTGATATTTGAAACCAGCGACCAGACGCAAGGCTGGGACGGCACCTACCGCGGAGAACTGCTGAACCCCGGTGTGTTTGTCTATGAGCTGAGAATGAGATTCTGCGATGGCTCGCGGCTCGATTCAGAAAACTCCTTCAGGAAGGGAAGCGTGACGCTGATACGGTAATTCCTGTTGAAAATATTTTCCGCACTTTTTGGCAATTTGTTACTAATATAGGCGCAATCTTTCAAAAAGAATTGCCTAATTTCTATCCTTGTATTAAAATATAAGCCTGATTATGTCATTTGATAACATGCGTCTGCCCCTCCGAAGGGCGACAAGGAAGGTACTGAACGGGGGAATCCTGTTTATTTTGGTTGCATCAGGTAACCTTGCGTTGGCTCAGCAAAGCATTGGCACACGGGGTTTTGAAGCGGGAAGCGCGATTAAGCTGCTTCCTGACGGAGGATTTATAATAGGAGGATATACGGAGAGTTATGGGCTTAAAGAAGCTGATATGATGCTGGTTCGCACAGGGGCGTCAGGAAACATTATGTGGAGCCAATCATATGGCGGTCCAGAGCGCGAAGTGATTAATGATGTGGTGCAAACTTCGGATTTGGGCTTCATGGCTATCGGTGAAAAATATCAGCCGAACAAAAAAGATGGGGAATTTTTAACGTTGCTAAAAACAGACGCTAACGGCAATCTCCTTTGGAAAAAAATGTTTGACGAGGGTGGCAATGAAACGGAGGGATTTTCCATGACGGCTACGCCTGATGGAAATTATGTCATTACCGGACTTGTAAGAAGTTTGAACATCACCTCCGGAGCATTTTATTCCATGCGGGAACCTGACCAAAGCCTTTTTTTGCTGAAGGTGGATGGCAACGGAAATAAGGTATGGTCAAGAAAATTGTCAACTCCGGGCAGTTTAACCTCCACGGGAATTTCAGTGATTGTGGCGAAAGATGGCTCTTATGTTGTTGCCGGCAATACAACCAAGAAGGGAGAGGGGGCAATAGAGAAGTCTGCTGACAGCGTTTCTCCCGATGAGGTCAGAAATTTGCTCCTTGTGAAAGTAAAGCCGGATGGGGCGCTGGATTGGGCGAAAGAATATGAAGCAAAGAGAATTACCGCTGGCATGTCCTTAATTGAAAAAGCGGAAGGAGGTTTCGCGGTGACAGGAATCTGCACACCCGATAACAGCAATAACATAGATTATTTTGTAATGAGTTTAAGCGATGACGGAACGGTGCAATGGGGCAGGACATTCGGTGGTTCAAAGTTCGATTCCGCCAATGACATCAAGCAGCTTCCTGACGGAGGGCTGATTGTTTCAGGACACACAACGAGTTTCTCCGAAGTGGGCGATCTGCTGGTTATTAAAACAGATAAAAACGGAGCGTTGCAATGGTCGAAGTTATATGGCGGCAAAAACGGTGAGTTCGGTGGCTCAATGACGCTGATCCAAGATGGAATAGTAATGACCGGAGAAGGCAGCGTTGGGGCGGAAAGCTTTGATGTGTTATTTTTAAAAATGGATTGGAATGGCAGGAGCGCATGCTGGGGGAATGATGTGAATTTGACAAGCGAGCCGTTCAAATTGGTTTCAAGTGAAATTCAGAAAGCCGCAACCGGGGAAATACAGAAGGGCAATACTCCTTCCGGCTTCAAAAAGTCCGATGCAAACAATATTGCCGGACAAAGCCGGGAAGTGAGGGTGCTGAATATTTGCCAATAAAAAAGTTGGATTAAGGCACAAATGGATTTAACAATGCAGCAGGTTAACAACGTTAAAACTTCAATGAGCGGAGTAATGAGATTATTTGCGTTCCTGATTCTGTTAACGTTAATAGTCGCAAGTAAGGCAATCGCCAACGGTTGCAGCGGGTCTCAATTCTCGCTTACCTATTCTGCTATCTGCGGGTGCTACCAGTTCTGCGGTGGCTCAGGGAATAGCTTGCTGATCAGCGATTGCGATGATATTGAGAGCCTTTGCATTGATTGGGGTGACGGATCGCCTTCCTTCTGCTTTTCACCGGGCGGACAGTTCCCATGCCATCACTATGCTCCCGGCACCTATACCGCTGTGATGCGGATTGAAGGCAAATGCCACAATCCTTTTTCAAATCAGGTTTGCCACATTCCGCAGACAGTGGTGGTATCGCCTCAAAATTTTCTTTTTGAAGCGGATTTCGATACGGATACGATGTGTCTGGGCGAAGTGACGAACTTCCGGAGCACTTCTGTTTTTGACGCCACTATTTTGAACAGGCACTTGTATTGGGATTTTGGAGACGGCACTACTGACAGCGGACCGCTTACCAGCGTAGATCATTATTACACCCGCTGTGGCGCTTATGATGTGATGCTTGTGATTTCCGGAAACCAGCTTTGCTGTCCACTACCGGGAAATGACACCATCATCAAGAGGGTATATGTGAAATGTCCGCCTAACGCCAACTCGAACGCATTAGGCGATTCCGATCCGTACATTTATGAAACCTCCGCCAGCGTGACGATGAATGAAGTGTGCCTTGGGGATGTCACAAATTTTAATTTGACCAAATCTGATTCCATCATTTCATGGACATACACTTTCGCTGACGGGGGCAGCAGCGCTTTGTTGAATCCTTCTCATACCTACTTATATTGTTCCCCTTTCACTCCGTGGGTAAATGTTGAACTCGTTACCACCCAGGGTTGCACGGCTGATCTTTATGATACGGCTGTTGTTCATTGCCCTGTGGTTGCCAACTATGCCGGAATAACGGGAACGCTTTGTGCCGGAGACTGCAACGGAACGGTAAGCATCAATCCCTCTGGCGGAACTCCTCCTTATCAAATAGCGTGGGATAACGGTCAAACAACTCCTACCGCCATCAATTTGTGCCCGGATACATATTCTGTAACGGTGACGGATAATGAAGGCTGCTGGGATACGCTGTCGCTAAGTGTGTTTTCTCCTAATCCGTTCGCAGGTACGGTTACTGCAACAGATATTGATTGCTATGGATGGCTTACCGGAACTGCGGTAATCGCGGTTACGGGCGGCACCCCGCCAAATACATTCTACTGGAGCCCGGGCGCAGATACATCTGCTGTTAATTCCGGTTTGTCACCGGGCACTTATTGCGTGACAGCCACAGATTTTAACGGATGCACACTCAGCGATTGCGCCACCATCAATCAGGCAACACAAATCGTGGCAACCACCACCGGTGTTGATGCAGCGTGCGGTTCATGCGATGGCAGCGCGACCGTAGCCGCTGCGGGAGGTTCCGGAGTTTTTTCTTATTCATGGGCAACCAATCCGGCACAGACAACGGCAAACGCATCCAACCTTTGTTCAGGAATATATTTTGTGGAGGTTGAAGACACTAATGCCCCCGGCTGCATCGTGCAGGCATCGGTTTCTATCGGAAATTCGGGTGCGGAACCGGTGAATTTTTCTAAAACAGATATTTCCTGTTCCAATGCATGCGATGGAACGGCTACCGCTGCCCCGGCAGCTTGCGCCAACTGCATTAACGAATGGCTTGACGCCAACGGCACCCCGTTTGGCGGCAATACGACAACGATTACCGGTCTTTGCGCGGGTGATTATACCGCAAGGGTTACCAATCCCGCCACCGGATGCCAGAGTTTGACGGATTTTACAATAGTTGCTTCAAGCCCGCTGACGGTAATCGCTACTCCCACCGGGATTTCCTGCGTTGGAAGTTGTGACGGGCAAATCAGCGTTGTTCCGACAGGAGCGAACTACACCTATCAATGGTTTGACGCAAACAATAATCCCATTCCAGGCACTGCGGCTGTCATTACAGGGCTTTGTCCGGGAACTTATAATGTAATTGTTATGGATCAAATTGCCGGTTGCGCGGCATCTGCCACCGCAACTGTGGCAGACCATTTCTTTAATGGAAACAGAACCAACACGGGTATCAGTTGTGCCGGAGATTGCAACGCATCCATAACAGTAACCGCTACCGGCAGTAATTCTCCATTCACGTTTTATGTTCGGGATAGTTCGGGAGTTGCCGTTAACTCTGGTTCGATTGCAGCAAACCTCTGCGCTGATATATATAGTATTTTGATTGTTGATGCAGTTGGCTGTTCGCTGACGCTTCCCCAGGTAGTTATTGCTGATCCTTCACCGATTGTGCCCGTTACCGCATCTGTTGATGCGTTGTGTTTTGGAGATTGTGACGGTTCCGCTTCGGTAACAGCAACAGGAGGTACGGGAGCTTATAGCTATCAATGGGCGAATGCCTCTCTTGCTCCAATTCCTGGCGCTGTTTTTCCAACTGCGGGCAGCTTGTGCGCAGGCGCATATAATGTGCAGGTGAGAGATGTCAATAATTGCGCAAGCCCCTGGGTGCCCGCAGTTGTCGGTGAGCCGGCCCGGCTTCGGGATTCAATGATTATCACTCAACCTCATTGCGGCAACAACGGATTGGGGTGTGTTGATCTTATTGTTTCAGGCGGCACTCAGGCATATGGTCCCTTTACATGGAGCGGACCCAATGGCTTCACGGCATCCACTGAAGATATTTGTAATATACCCGCTGGGCAATATACCGTTCTTATTACAGATGCCAACGGCTGTGTTCATGCCGGCATAGCGGGTCTCATCACTTCACCGCCACTGTCAATTGTTTCGCTGTCAAAAGTCGGCTGGATGGAAGGAGGGCAGGTTGGGCGCTTCGATATTCGCTGCTTTGGTGACAGCACGGGCGCTGCCATTGTAACCGTTACAGGCGGAGTTCCGCCATACAGCTATGCATGGAACGGTCCAATCACTTCAACAGAAGTGAAAACGGCAACCGCAGATACTGTGAGAAAATTACCTGCCGGTGTTTATAATATATCAATTGCTGATTCTTCCGGCTGTATTGCAGATACGGTTATAACTATCACGCAACCCCCGCCTATGAGTGTTTCCGGCACTCCGGTAAACGTCAAATGCTATGGTGATGCAACAGGCAGTATTGACCTTAATGTGTCAGGAGGCGTGCCGATGCCGCCTCAGAATTATGGGGTGAGTTGGACATACCTTACAGACACCAGTGTTCATATAGCGAGTATAGACACTCAGCTTAACAATCTGTTAGCGGGAGAATATGCAGTGGTGGTGCGTGATTCTTATGTCTGCGGCAGCAGGGACACAATTACGATAACGCAGCCGCTTCCTTTGGAAATTTCATTTTCGGTTATCAATGGAAATTGCAGCGGAAGCGGCAATGGTTCTATCCACGCTGCAGTGACAGGCGGAACAGGTACGTATGATTATTCATGGGCAGGAGGAGGAGCCGCGGACAGTTTGACCAACCTTTCTCCCGGCAATTACATTCTGACGGTAACCGATTCAAATATGTGTGAGAAAATTGATACAGCCGCTGTTATTGAGCCTGTGCCGCTTGCCATTGACATTGATGCTTTTCCGGCAACATGTTTCAACGGTTCCGATGGCAAAATTGAAGTCACGGTAACGGGCGGCTCACCGGATTATTCCTATTTGTGGACTCCCGTGACTGATACCACAGAGGATCTTGCCGGAATTCCTGCCGGAACCTATGCTATTACAGTTACTGATCAAGGCGGGTGCACCACAGATGCTTCAGCAAGCGTTAATCAGCCTCTGCTGATTACAAATACCGTATCACGGCAAAGATGTGATGGCGACAGTCTGTTGGTGGGAGGCGGTTATCAAACAACCGGAGGACGATATATTGATACTTTGCAAACAACCATCGGTTGCGATAGCGTTCTTTATACCGATTTAAGTTTTGTCGCCAATTTTTCAGATACGATTCAGCCTTCCATTTGCAGCTACCAGACGTTTTCGATAGGTGGAAGCGTGTATGATGAATCCGGAACTTATATTGATACGCTGACAGCTTCAGGCGGCTGCGACAGTATTGTTTGGACCGATTTATTGGTATTCCCTGATATTGGGCTGGATGGACGTCCCGCGTTGGACACCTTTACCCTTGGAGTGAATGAGGGCATTCAGATTGATATTATTAATAATCCCGGAATTACCATTGTGGATTATGAATGGGATCATGCTACCTGGCTGAACTGCACAGATTGCAACTCGTTTGCTATTTTCTCCGTTCAGGAAGGCGCAACATACCCTGAAAGCATTACGGAATATATCATCAGCGCTACTGACGAAAATAATTGTATTGATTCAACGAAGGTCACCATTGTTTTCGATGCGGAAGCCAACATTTATATCCCCAATGCGTTCTCGCCCAATCAAGACGGAAGCAATGACGTCTTTTACGTTTATGGCCGCGGATTCACGGATTTCAACCTCAAAATATTCAACCGATGGGGAGAATTGATATTTGAATCATTCGACCAGAATTATGGCTGGGATGGCACTTATAGGGGCAAACTGTTACCTCCCGGAGTGTTTGTTTATTACGTTGATGTAAAGTTCATCTCGGGCATTGCGCCACCTGAATATCAGCTATACCGGAAGGGCAGCGTGACGCTGCTACGGTAATTTGTTTCATCGGTCGAAATCATTGGTGCGGTTCTTCTCAACTGTTTTTTCAAATTTCCGCATGGTGTGTTGGAGTGAAGGGAAGGAAGCGGAAAGTTCTCATCACTGTGATCGCCCCTTCGGATTTGGGTTGTATTGAACCTGAAAAAGGGTTGCGCGTCAAATCAATTCTATATTAGACCTCTTTCATAATTCACAGGAGGTTTGTTATACCAAGAGTAGTCGAAATTCCGAAGGAATGAGACGTACTCTTGGTTAATGCCGAAGGTTTTGCAGTTCGTTTATGCGAAAGCCTGACTTGTTTCGGTATATTATGCAGGCATTAAGGGTTAGCAGGATGAAGGTGCTTTGAGAATGCCAATTTGGTCATGGGACACCGGCTTTGCGTGTGGGATTATCCCCCGCTGGCGGGGGAGCGAGGGGGTGGAATAATTGAATTATGAAAGAGGTCTATTACAACTCCTGCAAACTGTGGATCTTGCATTTGCTTCTGACAACTTCTTCAACCGTACCGTCCATATTCACCACTTCGGCTTTCACACCGCCATCGCCTTTGTAGTCGAGCAGGTGGATTGACTTGCCGTCAGGCGATAGCTTGAACTGCACGGGGCCGCTGTCGTCATAGTAATTTACCTTGTTTACTTTTTGAGCAGGTGTGTCAAGAAAAATCTGGTAGTAATCGTTTTTTTGCAGAGGCGGCTGCATATCTTGCGCAATAGCTATGGCGGCAGATGCAAATACGAAGAAAACGTGGATGGAGAGAACTTTCATTAAACGGTAAATTAATATTGACTGACTATTGAAAGTTACTAACTTTAAACGTCAACATCAACCCAGGATTGTGAACCGAGCCGGAATCATCTTTCTTTCTGTGTTTCTTTCTTTCGCTGTTTTTGCACAGCTTTCCGTAAGCAACCAGGGATCTTTGGTTTCTTTGAAAGACGGAGCGTTTATCTCCGTTCACGGGGATTACCGCAGCGAGTTGAACGGTTCTTTTGACAATGAGGATACGGTATTCCTTTTTGGCGACTGGATCAACAATGCGGGCAACAGCGGGTTTAACGAACCCAACGAGGGCGCGGTCGTTTTCCTCGGTGACGACCAGCGCATCCGGGGAACGGACATCACTCATTATTATGATCTTGACCATCGCGGCAGCGGGACCAAGTTTGGCGACCTCGATGTAGTTGTTGAAGGAATTATGCAGTTGAACGACCGCGAGTTTAACATGGACACCAATACCGTTACTGTTACCAATTCCGATACAGCGGCTGTTAAGAACACTTCAGGATTTGTAAGCAGCCTGCGGGATGGCGGACTTTCGCGCCACACGTCATACGTTGAGGATTATTTCTATCCCGTAGGCAGCAGCGCGGGAACGCTTCGCTACCGCCCCGTATATGTCGCGCCTCTGGCTGCTTCGCCAAACATTTTCAAGGTGCGCATGGCAAACGCGGATGCCACGGTGGAGGGCTTTGACCGCAACATCCGCCAGCCGGTGATTTGCCACATTAACCCGTTTTTCTATCACCGGATTTTTCATCTGTCGGGAAATGATGCGGCAGACTTGCGCATCACCTATCAGGAGCCGCAGGACGGGCAATATGCCAATATCGTCCACTGGCAAAACATTCCCTGGTGGGAAGACACCAGCCCTGCGGCCTATGCAGCGGGCGGGGCAGGACTCAGCTCGCTGGTGATCTCCGGATGGAATGATTTTTCATACAGCCCCTTCGCCCTTGCCAACGCGAGCCGGAAGTTCGATGTGGAGAATGATCATGAGATTATCTGCGATAATGACACGGTGAGGTTGCTGGTGAATGAAGATTTTTCCGGATACCAGTTTTTTATTAATGGCGTGGCGGTGCAAAGCGATTCTTCCAACGTATTAGTAATATCAACCTTGAATGATGGCGATACCATCACCGTGATCGGACAGGATACAACGTGCATCGCATACAGCAATGAACTGGTGGTGGATGTTTATCCGCTGCCGGCTGCGGATGCAGGGGAAGACACTACGGTTTATACCGGTGCTGATGTGCAACTGAGCGGGGAGGGAGGGATTGATTACGTTTGGACTCCTGACTCATCACTCAATTACAATAACATCTCCAACCCGGTGGCAACGGTTTTTGAAACTACGCCTTACACGCTGGTAGTGACGGATGAGCGCGGCTGCAAGGATGACGATACGGTGGTGATCATCGTTGACCGCGATCTGGACCCGCGGGAGGTGCTGTTTATCCCCAATGCCATCACCCCCAATGGAGATGGCGTGAACGAAACCTGGAACATCCTGAACCTCGATCTTTATCCTGATAATGACATCACCATCCTGAACCGATGGGGCGATGTGATTTACAAGACTGCCCCTTATCTCGACCCATGGGACGGCACTTACAAGGGAACGCCCGTGACGGATGGCACCTATTACTATCTGATTAAATTGAATAACGTCAACAAGACGCTGAACGGACCGCTCACGGTGGTGAGATGACAGTCGGTCAATGCCATCTCTGTCATATTAGAGTCACTTCTTCTTTGTGATAAAATAATAGCGCAGGCTCGCTGCGTTTTACGGGCTTAACCGCCAACCTCTGAAATTTTCTTTTCAAATAAAACTTTAATCTATGAACACAACAATTGTTTTCAGCCAGAGATGGATTGAAATTGTTTTTGATGGCAGGAACAAGGCCTATGGGGCTTATGAATTGCGAAGGATTAACGACCGGACATTGCTTGCAGCCGTAATTTTTACAACGGCAGCCGCTGCGGGGGTGGCAATGTATTCATTTTTCAGCGGCTTCAATTCCCATCCACCGGATGTTACGGTATTTATTCCGTTGACGCTTGATAACCTGCAGCCACCGCCAATCATTGAGGCGCGGAAACAACCTGCCGGAAAGCAGCCGGAAATTAAAAAGCCAAAGGCGCGTGCTGAATACAGGTTTGATATTGTTGACAGCAATGAGGTAACAGAACAGGTTGACACGAATGAGGCGATGGTTCAAGCGGTGGCAGACACGGGCATCGCTGGTGGCGGCATGGCGTCAGCCTCAGTGAATATGGGAAATAGTGAAACCGGCAGCGGGGATGCTGGTGGAAATGAGCCGGAAAACAACAATCCTATTGACTGGACGGACGAAATGCCGGAGTTTCCCGGAGGGTATTCGGAATTTGTAAAATTTATTTCAAAGAATGCGGAATACCTTGAAATTGCGCGAGAAAATG
Organism: uncultured Chitinophagaceae bacterium; assembly: GCA_964502525.1. Lineage (GTDB taxonomy): Bacteria > Bacteroidota > Bacteroidia > Chitinophagales > CAIOSU01 > DATLYB01. The sequence continues at coordinate 10,757 of CAZCXH010000073.1, read as the reverse complement.
GCATTGAGGGTACAGTTTACGTGAGCTTTGTTGTTGAAACCGATGGCAGCATCACCCAGGCGAAAGTGGTGCGTGGAATCTTCAAACCGCTTGATGAGGAAGCGGTGAGGGTTGTAAAGATGATGCCCAACTGGAAGCCTGGAAAACAAAAGGGAAAGCCTGTAAGGGTCAGGTTCAAAGTTCCTATCAAATTTGCGTTCAGATAGCCGCTCAGGAGTTTGCTGAATTTTGGCGCATACTGCCTTACCTCGTTAAATAATTTTCCGTATTTTGGCTGCCGCAAAAATTCACCCTATGAAAGTATTTGTGAAAGTTTCAGGTTTTATCTTATCATTACTATTGTGTGCCTTATGGGTAAACGCTCAGAAAGTAACCATTTCGGGCAAGCTCACAGATGAGTTAACCAAGGAACCGCTCGTGGCTGCCAGTGTCGTGGTTAAGGGCACCACTACGGGAGCTGTTACCGATCTCGATGGCGTTTTTAAGTTTGATATTGAGGATACTTCTGAAGTGACGCTGGTCATCAGCTATGTAGGATATGAGAACAAAGAGATGACTTTGAAGAAGCCATTTCAGTTTTTCAACTCTACGTTAAAGAATTTCGTGATAGAAGGGGAGCAGGTGGTAGTGACCGGTTCGCGCGTGAGCGAGTCAATCATCGAATCGGGCGTGACGATTGATAAGCTGGAAGCAAGGCAAATCCAGACAGCTCCATCCGGTAATTTCTATTCGGGGTTGAATGTTCTTCCCGATATTGACGTGATAACATCGAGCTTCGGATTCAATGTGGTGAATATGCGCGGGTTTAACACTACGCAGCCCGAGCGTTCAGTGCAATATATTGACGGCATTGATAACCAGGCGCCCGGTCTGAACTTCGCTATCGGCAACCTGATGGGCGCTAACGATCAGGACCTTCAGAGCGTGGAAATCATCCATGGTCCCGCTTCCTCTCTCTATGGCGCCAATGCCCTGCAGGGTGTTGTGAGCATGACCACCAAAGATCCGTTCAACTTTCCGGGGTTGGCGCTGCAGGTTAAGGGCGGTTCAAGGAGTTACCTTGATATACAGGGAAGATATGCGCGCTCCTTTGGAAAAAACAAACAGTTCGGATTTAAGATATCAGGCGCTTATATGATGGTTGATGACTGGGAAGCGGATGACGATTCAGCCAACCTTTATGGTGATATTGATCCGGAAGTGAATATGAGTGCTATTGTAAAACAGCGGCTCAACTACCTGCCGGGAGATATTGTGGGAGATGAAATATGGACGCAGGAAGATGTTGATGACTATACCGCGCTGAACAACTGGCTCGACTTCAATCCTGAAGCTGCTCCGGGGAAGAAAGTTGTAAAAGCGCCAGGATATCTTGAGCCGGATGTTGCTGATTATGACAGCAGGATGTGGAGAATTAACCCTACGCTATACTGGAAGTTCAAGCCGGGGCATCAGGTTTCCTATTTGTTCAAATATGGCCGTGGCACGGCAGTTTATCAGGGTACCAACCGCTATAGCATTAAAGACATCACCTACCAGCAGCATAAGTTGGAGTTCAAGGGCAAGAATTATGAAGCGAAGGCGTACACCACCATCGAAAATGCAGGAGACTCTTATGACAACGTGTTCACCGCGATCGGCATTTCAAGGGAAGGAGTCGGGGAATACGTTTCGAGTTATCTGTCAGAATATTTTGATCAAATGGAACGAATGACCTGGCAAATCAGCGGTGATACTTTCTGCGCTGACTGCATAAGGAGAGACTCCATTCTGGCCGCTCATCAGAGGGCGGCAATCGTTGCGGACAGTGCCTGGTTTAAGCCGGGAACTTACCAGTTTGACTCGCTGCTCAACGTCATCACGCAGGACCCGGATCTTCAAACCGGCTCAAAGTTTTTGGATGAATCCAAACTTTTTCATGTTGACGGACTATACAGGTTTGATGAATATCTGAAATGGATGAACCTGCTGGTCGGGGCATCATACAGGGCTTATCTTCCTAAATCATTCGGCACAATTTTCAGCGACACGTTGCTCAACCCTGCTGATACATTGCCCGATGGAAAAAACAATCCCGATGGGGATTACCGAAAAATAACCACGCATGAATTTGGGGTGTTCACGCAAGCTATAAAACGGCTGATTGACAATAAATTGAAACTGGAGGTATCTTTGCGTTTGGATAAATACACCAGTTTCGATCCGCAGTTCTCTCCGAAAGGTTCGATAGTATTTACACAGGGAAATCACACGCTCAGGGTTTCCGGAAGTTCGGCTTACAGGCTGCCAACTTTGCAAGACCAATACATTCTTCTCGATTTAGGACCTATCACCCTTGTAGGCAACCTTGACGGCTATCCGGATGCCTATACGCTCAGTTCCGTGCAGGAATTCCAGGATTCGCTTGATGTGGGGCTGGAAGACGAGGATGTGGATATCCTTGAGGTTGTCAGCATTAAAAAATTGCGTCCGGAAAAGGTGCGCACTTTTGAGTTTGGCTATCGCACCATTTACAACAAGGTGATGTATTTTGATTTTACTTTCTATCATAGCTGGTACACTGACTTCATCGGTGACGTGCGGGTGGCGCAGATCACCAATGAAGGCGGGGAAGTGGGGGGCGAAAGCGGAGTGGATGCCATCATCACCGGCAATTACGACCTCAAGCAGATTCCTGTTAATTCCGATAACATGGTTAGAACGTGGGGCTTCAGCGTGGGCTTATCCTATTATTTCGGAAGAGGACTTACCTTCAGGGGCAATTATACTTATTCTGACATCAATGAAGAAGACATTGATGATGACCTTATTCCCGGCTTCAACACGCCCAAGCACAAGTTCAACCTGGGGATGGAAGGCAAGCGCATTTGGAAAGACTTAGGCTTTAACGCCAATTTCCGCTGGTCGGATACTTATTTGTGGGAAAGCCCATTCGGTGATGGTCAGGTTCCTGCTTATTTCACGCTTGACGGACAGATCAACTATGAGATCAAACCTGCCTACCTCACGCTGGCGGTTGGCGGCTCTAACCTTCTTAACCGCGAATACCGCACCGCTTACGGATCACCGATGATTGGGCGCATGTTTTACGGCTCAATCAGTTTTGACATTAATAAATGGTAAAATAACCTAAAGTTCAAAGCCTGAGTTTAAAGTTGACAGTCTGCCAACTTTCCAGCAACTTCAGACTTTAAATTTTAGACTTTGAACGAATGAAATTATCCCTTCAGATTTACCTTCTGTTTCTTGCAGTTGGCGCGCAAGCGCAAATGTTTGAATGGGTGCGCGAAGGCAGCGGCATAGGACAGGATGCGGGGCAAAGAGCGGTTGTTGATCGGGATGGAAATGTTTACCTGACAGGATATTTTTCCGGGAAAGCGGTATTCTCCGGATCCCTGTTTGAAGGATACGGGATATTTGACATATTTCTTGCAAAGTATTCTTCATCAGGTGAATTGCTGTGGCTTAAGAATGCAGGAGGTACGCAAAACGATGTTGGGTATGGCATTGCGATTGACAGCGAGGGGTTTGTTTACATAGCGGGATATTTCAGCACGACTGCCGTGTTTGGCGAATCAGCCGGACTTGTGCGCTTCACGACAAGCGGCAGGGAAGATATTTTTCTTGCCAAATATGATCCCGATGGGAATTTGATCTGGGCGAAAAAGGCGGGCGGGCAGGGCGAGGACCATGCCATGAATCTTAAGATAGACCGCTTCGATAACATCTTCATCACCGGATATTTTTCAGACAGGTGCTATTTTGATAATAAGACAGCCGTGGCAGATGGCGGCACGGATGTGTTTATCGCAAAATATGACACCGCGGGAAATTGCCGGTGGCTGAGAACGTTTGGAGGCGCAATTGAAGATAAGGCGCTTGGGCTGGCAGTGGATAACTCGGGCTATTCATACATAACCGGCTTTTTTTACTACGATGCAATTTTCAGCGATAGCAATGACACGCTTCATGCCGATGGATCCAGCTCTGATATTTTCGTATGCAAATATGATCCTGAGGGCGAAGTGGCGCTTGCGAAGAGAGTGGGCGGGTATTACACGGAAGCAGCTTACGGGATCGCGGTTGACAACGACAAGGCAATTTTGCTTACGGGCTATTTTCTTGAAGAAACCAGTTTCGGGGATTGCAGCCTGCAGAACTACCGCTACAATGAGGTGTTTATTGCGAAATATGACTCCAACTTTATATGCGATTGGGCAAACCGCGAAGGGGGCGATCATAACGACATAGGCTACGATATCGCTGTGGATATAATTGGAAACGTATATGTTACCGGCATGTATGACAGCATCGGGCATTTCGGTGACAAGACCGTATCCAGCGCTGACGGCTATGATATTTTCATTTGCAAATACAACGCCAAGGGCATTCTCTTGTGGATGCGCACGGCCGGAGGATCAGGCAGCGATATTCCAAAAGCGATCTGCCTTAAAGATAATAATACGCTGTACGTCACCGGCTTTTATTTTGAGTCCTGCGCTTTCGGAGGTTTGCAGGCGCAATTCAGCCAGAAGGCTGATATCTTTTTAACCAAGATGTCTCTTAATGTCGGAATTGAAAACAGTCCTGAACCGGTTTCATTCAATATTTTTCCCAACCCCAATGCCGGCATCTTTTTTGTCGAATTGAACGATCCGGAAGGCGGGGAAGTGTCTATTTCAATATTCGATATTGCCGGAAAAATTATGAACCGGCAATCTTCATTCATGGAGCGCGGCAAAATTCCGGTTGAGATGGATGTTGCATCCGGAGTATATCTGGTGAGAGTCGAAAACCGCAGAAGCTCGCTGTCGGGAAGGATAGTGGTGTTGAGATAGATATTACCGGAAAAACTCTCTCCCCTTTTTATCAATATATCCCCATTTGCCGTTTAAACTCACCACGGCAACACCCTCAGAGAAATCATCCGCATTTTCATATTTCAATGGAACCGCCATATTGCCTTGCTTATCCATAAATCCCCACCTTTCGTTCTTTTGAACAGCACAAAGCCCTTCTCTGAAACTGCGGACGTTATCACAGGCGAGGGGGAATTCCTCCCCTTTTTCATCAACAAACGCAAAACTGCCGAGGAACACGATTGCCCTGCCTTCTGAAAAATCGTAGGCGGTTTCATATTTGGGCGCGATGAACGATTTCCCTTTTGCATCAATATACCCGGCAACCTTATCCTTTTGAACCACGGCTTTCCCCTCCGAAAAATCGTTGGCTGCATCAAACTTTGCAGGGATAACCATGGCGCCCTTTTTATTAATGAAACCCACCTTGCCTTTCAGCATCACGGCAGCTGCATCTTCCTTAAAGTCGGAAACGGTTTCATATTTAAAGGGTATCGACAGTTTTCCGCCAATATCAATGAAGCCCCACAATCCATTCATGCGCACGGCTGCAAGCCCTTCGCTGAAGTCGCGGGCCTTCTCGAATGCGGGCTTCATCACTTCCTTTCCCGAAGAATTCACATAGGTCCATTTGTAATCTTTCATCACTGCAGCAAGCCCGTTGCTGAATTTGCTGACTCCCTGATATTCCAAGGGGACAATTTCATTGCCTGACTTATCAACGAAGCCCCATTTATTGCTGAGGCTGACAATGGCTTTATCCTCGTAAAATTGTCCGATGCCGTCATATTTCAATGGAATCACTTCTTTTCCGTTCTTATCCAAAACACCCCACTTTTTGCCCTTTTCAACAATAGCAAATCCATCAATGAAATTTCCTGCGCGGTCGTAAATCATCGGTATCGCTGCTTGTCCTGTTTTGTCAATGTAGCCCATCTTCCCGTTCAACTTCACCGCGGCAAGCTTGCCATAAAAAAGCAATGCAGCTTCATACTTCGGTGCAATGACGATGCGCATGTTGGTGTCTGCATACCCCCAGAGCGTGTCGCTGCGGTAGGGAACAAGGTCGTGAACGATTTTTTCCTGGGCTGATGAATTTAAAAAATACGCGCTGGAAATGGCAATCAGAACAAGTTTGTTAAGCATCATTCGGTGGTTAAAGCATCTTAAAATTCACCCAAATCTTGAATAAAATCCGTTAAGAGATTATTTAATTTTAAATTAAATCATAATAACAGAATGATAATAGAACGCTGATGACACAGATTATGCAGATAATCGCTGATTGTTTTATCTGTGGTCATCCTGTTTTTCTGTGTCATCAGCGTTCTGTTTTTAATTTTAAGCAGCTTCTAAGGCGTCACATCCTCTCCGGAGCATCAATACCCAGCATTTCGAGAGAGGATTTTATAACGCTTGCTGAAAAACGGGACAGTGCCAGCCGGAGTTGCTTTGCCCCTTCGGTTTCCGCGTTCAGAATGGAATAATCAGTGTAAAATTTGTTGAATGATTTGGCCAAGCTGTAAACATAATTTGCAATCAGCGAAGGCGAGTAGGTTGCCCCTGCTTCTTTCACTATTGCCGGATATTGATGCAAAAGAATCAGGAGTTTTCTTTCGTCTTCATTAGGAGCATAGCTTTCATTGATTGAAAAGTTCGAAGCACCGGCTTTTCTCAACACTGAACAAATCCTCGCATGAGTGTATTGAATGAATGGTCCCGTGTTGCCGTGAAAATCTATTGACTCTTTCGGATCGAAAAGCATGCGCTTTTTCGGGTCCACTTTCAGGATGAAATATTTCAGCGCGCCCAGCCCGATTTTGCGGAAAAGCTCATTGGCCTCCGCTTCTGCGAACTCTTCAATCTTGCCGAGTTCGCGAGTGTGTTTTTCAGCCGTTGCAAACATTTCATCCAGCAAATCATCAGCGTCCACCACGGTGCCCTCGCGGGATTTCATTTTGCCGCTGGGCAAATCAACCATGCCATATGAAAGATGATAGATGCCGCCTGCATAAGGCTTGCCGAGTTTCTCAAGCGTTAGTTTCAAAACCTGAAAATGATAGTCTTGTTCGTTTGCGACAACATAAATGGATTGGTCCATGTTGAAATCATCATAGCGCAACTGAGCAGTTCCTAAGTCCTGAGTTAAATAAACGGACGTGCCATCGCTGCGCAGCAACACTTTTTGGTCGAGTCCTTTGTCTTCGAGATTCACCCAAACAGAGCCATCCTCCTTTTTGAAGAAAACCTTTTTCTCCAATCCTTCCGACACAAGATTTTTTCCGAGCAGGTATGTTTCGGATTCGTAATAGTTCTTTTCAAAAGAAACTCCAATGGAGTTATATGTTTTTTCAAATCCTTTGTAAACCCAGCCATTCATTTTCTTCCACAAATCCAAAGTTGGCTTATCATGCGCTTCCCACTTGCGAAGCATTTCCTGCGCTTCCTTGAAAATCGGTGCTTGCTGCTCAGCTTCTTCCTCAGTCATTCCTTTTTTCATCAGCTCGCTGATTTCATGCTTGCAGGTCATATCAAATTCCACATAATAGTCACCTACAAAATGGTCGCCTTTTTTAGTTGCTGATTCCGGTGTCGCCCCCTTCCCATATCTCAGCCAGGCCACCATGGATTTGCAGATGGCAATACCCCGATCGTTGTAAATATTCACTTTCGTCACGTCATGCCCGTTGAATTTCAAAACATTCGAGAGTGAGTAGCCCAGCAGCATGTTGCGTATATGGCCGAGATGCAAAGGCTTGTTCGTGTTGGGTCCACAGTATTCAAGAACGATTTTTTTCCCTGATGCCGGCTGCTTGCCAAACTCCGCTTTGCTATAATTTTCTTTCAGAAATCCGAGCCAATAGTTTTTGCCGATGGTGAGATTCAAAAACCCTTTGATGACGCTGAAGCTTTCAACCGGTTCAATATTTTTCTTGAGATATTCTCCTAATTCATTAGCAATCGCATCGGGGGATTTTTTTGCGCTTTTTGCAAGCGGAAAGGTCACCAAGCTGAAATCACCGCTGAATTCGGGTGGCGTGATGTTTACCGTGAGTTGGTCGCTTTCGAAAGCTATGTAATAAAGCTCGTGCAATGCTTTGACAGTGATGTCCCGTATTTGCTGCTCAAGGTTCATGTCTGAGGACGTTTTTCGCAGAGGCGCAAAGGTCGCAAAGAAATATCAACGACCATTCAAACCATTGTGCAAAAATCTCCTTGCATTTATTGGAACTTTTTCTCTAAGTTTTCCCTCTGATGTTTTTGTACTGACTAATATTGCATCTTATTTTTTAAAAAACCATTCTCAAAGCCCTTTATGCCATAGATGAACAACCGATACATTGACCTCATCGAACAGACCTTCGACTTTCCGCAGGATAGCTTTAAGGTCGAAAATGACAAGCTGTTGTTTAATGGGGTTCCCCTCATGGAACTGGTTGAAAAATTCGGATCTCCGCTCCGCCTCACCTATCTTCCCGAAATCAGCTCGCAGATTCAGAAGGCAAAGACGCTCTTCAAAAACGCGATGGAGAAGCATGCTTACACGGGCACGTACAACTATTCGTACTGCACGAAGGCAAATCACTTCTCGTTCATCATGGACGAAGCGCTGAAAAATGATATACATCTCGAAACTTCATCCGCTTTCGACATTGACCTCATCAACAAACTGATGGAGCGCGGCAAAATCAACAAAGACACTTACGTCATCAGCAACGGCTACAAAGAGCCTGATTACATGCGCAAGATTGTGTCGTTCGTCAATAAGGGTTACAAGAATTTCGTGCCGGTGTTTGATAATAAAGCAGAGTTTGATTATTACAACGACCATGTGCAGGACTATTGCCAAGTTGGCATCCGCCTTGCGGCTGACGAAGAGCCAAATCATGAATTCTATACTTCACGTTTGGGCATCCGCTACAAAGACGTGATGGAATTTTACAAAGAGAAATTCCTCGGCAACCCCAAGTTCAAGCTCGTGATGCTGCACTTCTTCATCAACACCGGCATCCGCGACAACACCTACTACTGGAACGAGTTGAACAAAGCCATCCGCATGTATTGCGAGCTGAAAAAAATCAATCCCGACCTGCGCTATCTCAATATCGGGGGTGGCTTGCCGATTAAATACTCGCTCGGCTTCGATTACGATTATCAATATATGATTGATGAAGTCATCCGCCACATCAAGAAAAACTGCAAGCAGGCGAAGGTGCAGGAACCTGATATATTCACGGAGTTCGGCAACTTCACCGTGGGCGAGAGCGGCATCATGATATTCAAGGTCATCGGGCAGAAGTTGCAAAACGACCAGGAGATGTGGTACATGATTGACGGCTCGCTGATGACCACGCTCCCCGACATATGGGGCATCAACCAGCGCTTCATCCTGCTGCCGCTAAATCTCTGGGACAAAGATTACCAGCGCGTCAATATTGGCGGTCTGAGCTGCGACATCAGCGACTACTACACCTCTGAGATGCACATCAACCAGGTGTTTCTCCCCAAGATCGAAAACGGTACGCCATTATATCTAGGTTTCTTTAATACCGGAGCCTACCAGGATGAACTCAGCGGCTTTGGCGGAATCAAGCACTGCCTGATTCCTTCGCCCAAGCATGTGCTGCTCAACCGCGATGAAAGCGGCAATCTTATCTCCCGGCTTTTTGCGGAGGAACAGAAGCCTTCAGACATGCTGAAAATACTGGGCTACTCCACTGAGAAGAAAGACGGATGGGAAGTGCAAATGCCAGCGGAGGCGCAGCCCAACATACACGACTATAGCATGCCCGCAAAAGTGGTGGAGGCAGTGGGTTAATAGTTCGGTCTGTCTTATAATAACTCCCCAATCTTGAATGTCACCATGACAATTCTTGAAAATTATCCTGATCTGTTTGAAAGTTTTGAGAAAATTGCTTGTTACAATCCCCAATGCCGAACATATAGAGATAAACAGGAAGGTTTTATTATAAGAGCCTATCAGCCTATTATAACTCACTGATGGTACTGATGGGAAATTACACCCCTTGTACTCGTCTAAGGCGATACAAATGAATATCAAAAGAGTTTATGAACAGCCGGATAAGAAATCCGGCAATCCTGACCGTGACGCATTTTGTTGACAAGCAAGAGCCGAAGGAACAGTTTTTTAAATTTCTCTTTTTTTAGTTAGGATTCCTAACTATATTTGCAGCGCGGCAATTTTGCCGTAAAAAATCATCAACAAGAAAAAAAATGGAAACAATTAAAGGCTACGATTATGGAAAGGCTGCGCTTGAGCAGTCGCCTGTTACCCTTCAGGATTTAGCGCTGCTGAAGAAAACATTGCTTTGGTCTGGCGAAGACGAACGCTATCTGAAAATGGCGGGCGAGGTATTGAAGGATCAAACAAACGCTGTGCTTGACTTGTGGTACGGCTATGTGGGCGGCAACGAGCATTTGGTGTATTATTTCACCAAAAACGGGCAGCCGAACATGGATTATCTCACCGCAGTGCGGGCAAGGTTTGGACAATGGATTCTGGATGTCTGCCAAAAACCTTATGATCAGAACTGGCTCAACTATCAGCATGAAATTGCCAAGCGGCATCACAGCATCAAAAAAAATAAAACAGATGGTGTGGACGCTGTGCCGATCATTCACTACCGCTACATGACGGCTTTCATTTATCCGATTACCGCCACCATGAAATCATTTCTGGCAAAGAAAGGGCACGCTCAGGCTGACGTTGACGGAATGCATAATGCGTGGTTTAAAGCGGTTACGCTCACGGTTATCCTGTGGACGCATCCATATATTAACAAGGGGGAATTTTAATTCGAATTTTGAAAAGGGCAGTTCTAAAAATTCTACCACTTACCCCCTCTCCTTCTGGAGAGGGAAGGGGTGAGGCGATAA
>CAZCXH010000072.1:0-22483 GCA_964502525.1 uncultured Chitinophagaceae bacterium | reverse complement strand
CCGGAGGATGAAATCATTGTTCCGATCAGAGTAAAAGACTTCAAAAACCTCACCGGCTACCAATTCACCCTCTCCTGGGATGCGAGTGTATTATCATTGCTCGAAGTCAACAACAAAGCCTTGCAAGGCTTTTACGGAGAACATCGTAAAGACGAAGGTTACCTCACTACTACATGGTATGATGAGATGACCAAGGCTGTTACGCTCGATGATGATGCGGTAGCGTTTGAGCTGAAGTTCAAAGTGATTGGCGCCAATGGCAGCTTCTCACCCATCACCATCGGCTCAGAGCTAACTGTCAGCGAAGCTTATAACGAAAATCTCGATTTGCTGAACATCGTGCCAACGAATGGTATGGTGAAAGTGGGAGATGATGTAAACAGATTCCATCCCTCAGAGGGATGGAATCTGTCGGTCGTTCCCAACCCTTTCAGCAACACCACCAACATCATCTTCACCCTCCCGCAGGATGAAACGGTGAGCATTGAAATCTACGACCTGCTCGGAAGGCAGGTGAAATCAGTGCAATCCAGCTACGAGGCAGGTGAACATGCCATTAAATGGACAGGCGACAATGATGCCGGTGCCCCATTGACCAAAGGCTTATACCACATCAGGATGACCGCAGGGGGTCACGTGGAAGGGGCTAAGGTTCTGTTGTGGATAGAGTGAAAGGCGTATAAACCACTTTAGGTTTTAAACCAATCATTCATTCGACAAAAAGGCAATAGGCAATAGGCAAAGGGCAATTTGCTTCTTGCCTTTTGCACTTTGCCTTTTTATTTAGGCTTGCTTCAAGTCCTGAATGATACTACCCCCAACATCCTTCTCACATTCGACCGGTTTGAAAACTTTTCCGAAAGCAATTTCTCCCTTTTTTGAATTTCGGTTTCCGTAAATGGTTCGTCAACCAGCTTTCTTATAACGCTTTTTACTTCTTCGGCAGAATCCGCAACAACGCACAGTTCTTCCAACCCCGTCTGCTGCACCATTTGGGAATTTACAATACAAAAACGTCCGTTGAACAGAGCGTTCAATAATTTCAGCTTGATGCCCGTTGGCTGAAACGTGGGCAGCACGTTAATATGAGCATCGGCAATCATCTTCTGCATGTGTTCATCGTAAGGATTAGGAATTAGCTTAATCCTTCCATTTTTTGCAACTTCTTTTTTCAAGCTGTCCAGCGGTTCTTTTCCAGCAATGATGAACGGAAAATCAATATCATCAAACACTTTGTGGATGAGATAAAATGCCGCCTGGTTATTTTCCGCTACGCTCAGGTTCCCGTGATAAATCGCAAACTCGCCCTTACCCGTTTTGGATTTTACATTCGAGAAAGGATGAAAGGCGGGAACATAATGCGCGTTGCCGAATTTCTTATTCAGATAATCAGTGTCTGCCGGGGAAATGGCAAGAATGGCATTCGCATGGCCCAGAATGTCTTCAAACCCTTTCAGCTTGCGCGATTCCGCATACAAATAAAACTTGCGGAAAAAATTGCGCTCCGCTTTGCCCAGGCTGTTGTAATAATCCCACTCGATGTTGTGCATCCTCACCATCTTGAAGCGGTGTTTTAGCGCTGGATGGTTGAGGTAAAAGCAGGTGTGCAGCCCTTCAAAAAGCACAGGATGATTATCTTCCATCAGACATGAAAGCAAATCATCGCTCTGCCTTGTGCCTACAATGTACGGCACGCTGCTGTAGATAGCCTGGTAAAACTTCTTCCTCTGATAATACCTGACGCTGGCGCATATCGTGGTCAACTCTGCCGATTCCTCTCTGCCGTAATGATACGTATGCAGATGCACCTTCACGCCCTCCTCATGCAGCGCTTTGATCTTATAGAAAACATCAATCACGCCACCGTAATCGGGCGGATAAGGGACATTGAAAGAGATGATGTGAAGATGCCGGGACAAAGCGTTGTAAGTTTAACAATAAGTAGGAAAAAGGTGCATACCAAATTGTCGCACCTTATTTAGCCTCATCCCCGCCCTCTCTCCATTTGGAGAGGGGAATCCAAACGGTGTAGCGCTGAAGAACAAATGCAACTTCGATCTCAATTTCTTGCTGGTTTGGATAAATGATGCATCTTGGGCACGCTCTCCTTCGGAGAGGGATGAGGAGAGACGATTTCGGAGGGCGACAATTTAGTGTGTGCCGTCAGAAAACCAATGCTAATCTCTGTCATTGATTTTTGTATCATTGCACAAACTTCTAAAAGCCCTCAACCTTGAAATGTGCGATTTTGTTTTTGTGTGTTGTGTTGCTTTCCGGATGCAAGGAAAATATCACTTACCGGGATATTGAAAAGCAATTGCAAACCCAACTTATCCTCTCGCAAGATGGCGATACCATCAAGGTGCCGGAAGGAAATTTCAAATTCACTGCCAGCCTTACGATGGACGACAGAAAGGATATTGTCATCAAAGGCGCTGGAAGAGATAAAACTTTTCTTTCATTCAAAGGACAGCAGGAGGGCGCTGAAGGCCTGAAGATCACCAACTGTGAAAATATACGGCTGCAGGATTTCACCATTCAGGACAGCAAGGGTGACTGCATCAAGGTGCAGAAAGTGAAAAACCTCGTATTTAAAAACGTGCGGGCGGAATGGACCGGGGAGCCAAAGGAAACCAACGGCTCGTACGCCTTTTACCCCGTTGACTGCGACAGCGTACTGATTGAATCATGCATTGCCATTGGGGCTTCCGATGCAGGAATTTATGTCGGGCAGTCACGCGATGTGATCGTGCGCAACAGCGAGGCATTCCACAATGTTGCGGGAATCGAAATTGAAAACTGCATCCGCGCTGACGTTTACCACAACTACGCGCATTGCAACACGGGCGGAATTTTAATTTTCGACATGCCTGAACTCACGCAGAGCGGAAGTTCGGTGCGCATTTATGACAACACCGTTTGGAAAAACAATTACCGCAACTTCGCTCCCGAAGGGAATATCGTGCATGAAGTGCCTCCGGGCACCGGGGTCATGATCCTTGCTACGGATAATGTGGAGGTGTTCAATAACCGTATTTTCAATAACAAGACAATTGGCACTGCCATCACCAGCTACAAGATGGTGAAGAAGCCGCACAATGATCCCGGTTTCGATCCGTATCCGAAGGCCATTTCCATTCATGACAATCATTACAAAAAAAGATTCTGGCTGATACCGGCGCTCTCGTATGAATTGGGGAAATTGCTGTTCCTCAGATTTTGGTTCAGCGCTCCCGACATTGTCTATGACGGGTTCCTTGATCCCAATTTTGCTGGCGATGATGGAAAGTACAAGCCTGAATACCGCATCTGCGTGAGAAATAATAAAAACGCAAAATTCGTGATGGCGGATGCGCCCAATGATTTCAAAAATATCCAAATCAACTCTCCGGAATACGATTGCGAAGGAACCCGAATTCCTCCTGTGGTATTAGCTTTGTGACCCTCATGCACCGCACAGTTCAATGAAATCGTCAGGCAAGCGTCTGCTGGCAGCGGCAGCATTATTTTCCGTGCTTTATTACGGTTGCACCCAACAAAGCGGCACAACCGAAGCCCCACAACAAGCGGCACCTGTAATTTCGGATTTCGGGCTTGAAAAACTATCTGAATACAATTTCTTTCAGGGAAAAATGTCCGATCTTATTCCGGCCGATGGCATCATTCCGTATGATCTCAATACCCCTTTGTTTTCCGATTACGCTCACAAAGCGCGTTTTGTGAAAATTCCGGCCGGGCAGAAAGCGGTTTATAACAATCACAGCGTATTAGATTTCCCTGTTGGAACCGTGCTGATAAAAAATTTCTACTATCCAAATGATTTTCGTGATGAAACGAAAGGGCGCAAAATCATGGAGACGCGCTTGCTTATACACAAAGAAAAAGGATGGAAAGCGCTGCCCTACATCTGGAATGACGAGCAAACCGAAGCAATCCTTGATGTGGCGGGAGGAAGAAAAGAGATTTCATGGGTACATGGCGATGGCAGCGTAAAAAAAATCATGTATTCAATTCCTAATGTTAATCAGTGCAAGGGATGCCATATTAAGGGGGAGAAAATGACTCCCATCGGACCATCAGCCCGGCAATTAAACCGAGAATTTGCATATTCAGATTTTAAGACCAATCAATTGTTGAAATGGCGCGATGCCGGAATTCTTGCCGGCCTTCCGGAAGATATTTCCGCATGTCCGGAGGCGCCTGATTGGGAAGATGAAATTGACGGAACAGTGGAAGAACGCGCCCGCGCTTATCTCGACATCAACTGCGCGCATTGCCACAGCGCGCTGGGACCAGCCAATACATCAGGATTGTTCCTTGACATCCATGAAACCGATCCCACGCGCCTTGGTGTTTACAAATCTCCTGTCTCTGCCGGGCGCGGTTCAGGCATCAATCTCTACGATGTGGTTCCCGGCAAGCCGGAAGAATCCATCACCGTTTTTCGGATGAAATCGCTCGATCCCGGTGTGATGATGCCGGAGATGGAGAGAAAACTGATGCACGAAGAAGGCGTCAGAATTGTGGAGCAGTGGATCAGGGAAATGAAGGAGCCGGTTGCGAATTAGCTGTTACAGGGCGCACGACAAATTTTCGCTTCGCTCCGGAAGCCGGAAGCACAAGTCGTCACCCTGAGCGTAGTCGAAGGGTGGTGTTGGCTGCACCATCCCTCGATAAACTCAGGACGACTTCAGCAAAAATTCCATCTAACTCCTGCCTTTTATCCAGCCTCACCCCCGTCCGAGAGACCGGAGGAGTCCGGGCTGATTTATTTGAAAGAATAAGTTAGGCTGATTGTTTTACTGCAGGCGCGGTCTTTGAATTTGTCGTGCACCCTTGTTACCAAGGACACAATTTTTTTTTGCAGCGATTTTTAACTTCCGGAGGAATTTCCTAACTTAACTCTAAAATCAGGTTTCATGGACGCCCGCACCAGCATTCCCGCCAACCTTGACAAGGAGATTATTCCGTATCTCCATTTTCCGAAGGAAGATGTCTTGACCACAGAAGAAGACCGTAAAATCCGGATGATCAAATTAGAGAATGCAACTGCCATCGGCAATATTGAACACTCGAAAGTTTCAATATTGTTTGAAGACATGAACGGGTTGAAACGTGTTGTAACCTCCATCTGGGCAACCACTCAGGAAAGCATCATCCTGAAAAAAGGCTCTACCATCCCTATTCACAGGATTGTGGATGTGGAGCTTGTATAGGGCAGTTATAAAATTGTTCTTTTTACGTCTCACCCAACCCTCTCCATGTGAAGAGGGAGTAAGTTATTCAATTCTTAGAACTGCCCTATAGTCAAATACATCAGGATTATTTCGACCAACAGTTTGTTATTTTTCGCGGGTAGGGGCTTTTAGCCTGATGTAAAAAACTACCGGACTATTGCCCCGGTAACATTTCTTTTAATTTCATTATAACTTCATCCAATTCTTCAACAGTATTATAGCGCGAGAACGAAAATCGGATGGAGCTTCTTCCAGATGGAACTTTCAACGCCTCCAGCACATGAGACCCTGACACAGAACCGGATGCGCAGGCGCTGCCTGCAGAGGCTGCAATACCGTGGATGTCAAGATTCTGAACCAAATAATCGCCATGAGTTCCAGGTGGAAACGAAACATTGAGCACTTTCAGCAGGCTGCTATCCAAGTCTCCGTTCACTGCCGCACCGGGGATATTGTCCTTTATCCGCTTCCACAAATGGCGTTTTAATATTTTAAGATGTTTTCCGTTTTCCTCCAGCCTTGATATGCCGATGTTCATCGCCTTTTCCATTCCAATAATTCCGGTGAGATTTTCCGTACCCGCGCGCATGTTGCGCTCCTGAGAGCCACCGTGCAGCATCGGCTTCAACAGCGCATCGCTGCGCATGTAGGCGAAACCAACACCCTTAGTTCCATGAAACTTATGTGCCGATCCGGAGATAAAATGGACATTCACTTTTTGCAGATCAACAGGAAGCTGGGTGATGGTTTGCACCGTGTCGGAAAAAAAGAATGCATCATATTTTTTGCATAACTCCCCCACCCTTTCAATGTCAGTGATGCTGCCGGTTTCATTGTTGGCATGCATGAGGCATACCAATGTTTTTTCACCGGTGCCGAGAAGTTTTTCAAGATGGGCATAATCAATGCCGCCCTTTTCATCCAATGATGCGTAATCCACCTTTAACCTTCTGAAAAGCGACTCAGCCGTATGCAGCACGCAGTGGTGCTCAATTCTCGATGTAATCATCCTTGTTACCCCTAAATAATGTACGCCTCCGCGAATCACCATATTTGCGGTTTCAGTTCCACCCGAAGTGAAGATGATCTCCGCTGGGGCGGCATTCAGCATTTGTGCGATGCTTTTGCGCGCCCTCTCTATCGCTGCTTTCGTTTCCCTGCCGTACCAGTGGATGGATGACGGATTGCCAAACCGCTCAGAAAAATAAGGCATCATAGCCTCCAGCACTTCCGGGGCCACGGGGGTTGTTGCAGCGTTGTCGAGGTAGATTTTCATTTAATGGTTTAATGTTAGGCATCCGTCATTTGGAAATCGGTAATTAGTCATTAAATTACATTAATTATTAATTATAATTATCATGCTTAACATAATGATAATGGAACGCTGATGACGCGGATTGCGCAGATAATCGCTGATTGTTTTATCCGTGGTCATCCTGTTTTTCAGCGTCATCTGCGTTCTATTTTTAATTTTTAACAACTTCTCAGACTTTAACCGTTATTTAGCGAGTTCCTTAATATCCTTGATAATCTTTTTCGCCATGTTATCAGCCGTGCTTTTGCTGCGGCTTTCCGCATAGATGCGGATGACAGGCTCGGTGTTGGATTTGCGCAGATGCACCCAATTTTCATCGAAATCAATCTTCAGCCCGTCTTCGGTGGAATGAGGATTGTTCTTATAACGTTCCCGCATTTTTACCAGAATGTCATTCACATTAACCTCCGCAGATAACTGAATCTTGTTTTTTGATATGTGATAATCAGGATAGCCTGCCCTCAGCATGGATATTGATTTTTTGGCCTTTGCAAGATGCGTGAGGAACAAAGCGATTCCAACGAGCGCATCCCTCCCATAATGCAGGTCAGGATAAATCACTCCGCCATTGCCCTCTCCGCCAATCACCGCATTCACCATTTTCATTTTTTCCACCACGTTCACCTCTCCTACGGCAGCGCCATAATGCCTTCCTTTGTGTTTTTCGGTTATGTCCCGCAAGGCGCGCGTTGAGGAAAGGTTGCTTACCGTATTGCCCTTCCGGTTCTGCAGAACATAATCCGCAACGGCAACAAGCGTATATTCCTCACCGAACATATTCCCGTCTTCCATCACGAAGCAAAGGCGGTCAACATCAGGGTCCACTGCGATGCCGAGGTCGGCTTTATGTTTTTTCACCGACTTGCTGATCTCATGAAGGTTTTCAGGCAATGGCTCCGGATTGTGCGGAAACTTCCCCGAGGGGTCGCAATACATTTTAATCACGTTCTCAACGCCAAGCGCTTTCAGCAGCCGGGGCACCGCAATGCCGCCTGTTGAATTGACGCAATCTATAACGATCCTGAATTTTCTTTCACGAATGGCGCTGGCATCAACCAAAGGCAGCGCCATTATTTTTTCAATATGAAAGTCAATGCAGGCGTCATTGCGCTCTAATGTTCCGAGACTGTCAACGTTTGCGAAATCAAAAGTTTCGCTGGCGGCAATCTGCAGCACTTCCCCGCCATCTTTTGCCGAAATGAATTCTCCTTTTTCATTCAGAAGCTTCAGCGCATTCCATTCCTTAGGATTGTGGCTCGCTGTGATGACCATGCCGCCAGCCGCCTTTTCCGCAGCGACCGCCATCTCAACCGTTGGCGTAGTTGAAAAATCAAGATCAACCACATTCATTCCTACGCCCTGTAACGAGCCCGCCACAAGGTTTTTCACCATTAAGCCCGACATCCTTCCATCCCTGCCAATCACCACTTTGCGGCTTTTCGATTTTTTCTTCAGCCAGGTGCCGAATGCCGATGAGAACTTCACTATGTCAATTGGAGTAAGAGCCTCTCCGGGATTACCTCCGATCGTTCCGCGAATGCCGGATATGGATTTAATGAGCGTCAAAGTTTCATCTATTTTTGTGGCGGCAAAATTAGAGTTAAAACATTCATGTCAAAAGGAGATTGGTTTCACGCCTGGTTTCACTCGCCTTATTATGAAATGCTCTACTATAAGCGCGACCGCGATGAAGCGAAACAGTTCATTGACGCGCTCCTGTACCGCCTGAATCCTCCTTCCCGCGCATCTTTTCTCGATCTTGCCTGCGGCAGCGGAAGACATTCGGTTTATCTGGCCTCGAAAGGATATGAAGTAACCGGAATTGATCTGTCTGATGAGTTGATTGAAAAAGCAAAGCAGTACGAAACCAATAACCTCTCCTTTTATGTGCATGACATGCGCAATGCGTTTCGCATCAACTATTATGATTATACGATAAACCTCTTTACCAGCTTCGGTTATTTCGATTCAGACCATGGCAACCAGCGTGTTTTGAGGAATGTGTTCAAAGGATTGAAAAAAGGGGGGATTTTCGTTCTGGACTTTTTTCACGCTGAGAAAATCATCTCAACGATGGTGAGGAGCGAAAAGAGGGATAACAATGGCGTGGAATTTGAAATCAAACGGGAAGTTCAAAATGGGTTTATTATCAAGAAAATTAAAATAAATGACAGGGGAAAAGTTTCCTGTTTCGCGGAACGGGTGAGGGCATACTCACCGGATGAATTAAAAAGGCTGTTCACCGCATCCGGTTTCAACATCAGGTCAACGGCAGGCGGCTACAGCCTCAATCCATTTTCGGCAGACTCTGAACGCTTCATCATCATCGCGCAGAAGGAACATGCTTGAGCAGCTTCTTGACTGGGATAAATGGGCTTTCCATGCAATCAATGGAGTTTGGCAATCACCCGCCCTTGATTCTTTCATACCCTGGATAAGGAATAAATATGTGTGGGCTCCGTTATATCTGTTTTTGATTGCCTTTTTTCTGCATAACTACAAAAGACAAGGGGCGCTTGTCCTGCTCTATCTTGGCGTCACGGTTTTGTTTTGCGACCAGATCAGCAGCGACATCATCAAGCCTCTTGTACAGCGGTTAAGACCGTGCCTTGACCCGGTGATGAAGGAGCAGGTTCGCTTGCTGGTGGGATGCGGTGGCCCTTACAGCTTCACTTCATCACATGCCGCCAATCATTTCGGGGTGGCGGTGTTTCTCGGTGTATTACTGCGGAAATGGAAACTTGTCCTCCCGGTTGCTTTATTATGGGCTTTAATGGTATGCTATGCGCAGGTTTACGTGGGAGTTCATTATCCTCTCGACATTGCCGGAGGAGGACTGCTGGGAAGTGCGGTCGGAGGGGCGCTGGTTCTGCTGTGTAAACGACATTTGGGAAAGGATTTTATATTTTAGCGCCTCAACCTCCTGGCCCGCTCCATTCGGTGAGGGAAAATGAGGTGATATACTTAATCTATTATTTATATGCAATTTGAAAATCTCATTGTAGAACCGCGATATGACTCGCATGTCGCGCTCGTGCGTTTTAACAGACCAAGGGAATTGAATGCGCTGAACCGCAAGCTGATGACCGAGTTGCGCGATGCGCTGAAGGGGTTGGATGATGACGATGAAGTTCGCGTGATTGTGCTGACCGGCAATGAACGTGCCTTCGCAGCCGGGGCTGATATCAAGGAGATGTCGGGCAAAAGCGCAATCGAAATGGTACTGATTGACCAGCTTTCAACGTGGGATCAAATCAAGAAAACCAAGAAACCGATCATCGCTGCCGTGTCCGGCTTTGCGCTGGGCGGTGGCTGCGAGCTGGCTATGACGTGCGACATGATTGTCGCCTCTGAGACCGCTCAGTTTGGGCAGCCGGAGATTAAGATTGGCGTGATTCCCGGAGCGGGCGGCACACAGCGCCTCACCCATGCCATCGGCAAGGCGCGCGCGATGGAGATGGTACTCACCGGCAAGTTCATCTCCGCGGAAGAAGCATTGCGCTTTGGATTGATTAACAAAGTTGTTCCCGTTGAATTGTACCTGAGCGAAGCGGTGAAACTCGCTAAAGAGATTGCGGCCATGTCGCCCATTGCGGTAAGGATGGGCAAGGAAGCCGTGCTGCAATCATTCAGCGGATCGCTGGAGGAGGGGTTGTTGTTTGAGCGAAAGAATTTCTACATGCTCTTTGCCTCCGAGGATCAGAAGGAGGGGATGAGCGCCTTCATGGAGAAAAGGAAGGCTGAGTTTAAGGGGAAGTAATATCATTATTATAATTATAATTATATCTATTTCATTTTTCAAAGATGCGAAGCGCAAAGCGGCAAAGGGCAATTTGCTTCTTGCCCTTTGCCCTTTGCCTTTTTTCTTTGGGTGATTTCTTTTTATATACGGCATACGGAATTATCAATATAATGAGTATTGTCCCATACCCGGCATGTATTGAAACATGCCTTTATTGGGCGTATTGACCAATACCTATACAAGTTCGTGCTCAATAAAAATTTGCGACCATTGCGAGGGCTACGCTTGCTCCCACATCAGCATGAGGTTTCCCCGGGCAAGGATGGCGGATGCACCGGGATATATTTTTTCGAACACATTTTTTTTGAAATCATCGCTGAGATGGCGGTGATGCGCGTCATAATAAAACCGGCTGAACAGCAGCAGCCCGCCAGGCGAAAGCAGCTTTTTCAGCGCGAGCAGGAATTCTTCTTTCTCAAACTGTGGCGGAGTTGTATCATCAATATACAGGTCGGCATTGATCAGGTCGAATTTAAGGTTGGCATTCATCACGTAATGATAGGCGTCATCCTGCACCATCGCCACCGTCACAGGCAGGTAACCGTATTTTTCAGCAAGGCGGATGACAGCCGGATCAATCTCAACAGCGGTGATGCGCGGAAACAAACTGTGTCCCTTGTTCAGCAGCAGCGGGATGCTGCCCAGTCCGTAGCCCAGCACCAGCGCGTTGTCAATCTTCCTTTTGCCGATGTCGAGCTTTTTGAAAGCTTCCCTGAATGACGAGTATTGATCATCATAAGAATAAACCGCATTCTTTGTACTCAGGCAGTACTTTCCCCTGATGAGGGACACTTTGATCCCGGAACTTATTTCACTTGATACCTTTTCAACGGGCATTTCTGCGAGATAGGATGCGAGATGCAGGATGTGGGATTTAAGCCGCAAGACTCAAAATGCAATAGTATTTACGATAAGCCGGCTTTTTGATCCGCTCATTCGTCTCCCTTCTTCTTTTTCTTCTTTCCGCCTTCCATGATCTGCTCGAAGTCGCCCGGTTGATCTTCGTTATTTTCCTGCGCGGGTTCCGCTTGCTGTTGTTTCTCCTTTTCTTCGTCCGCATACGGGTCTTCCTCTTCTTCAACCACTTCCTCTTTGGCTTTCTTCTTCTTTGACTTTTCATCGGTAGCTTCCTGCGGCTGCGCATCCTCTGGCGGCTGCTGCTGTCCCGCATCCTGGGGTTGCATGTCCTGCTCTTTCAGGAACTGCTCTATTTCCTCCCGCGTGGGCGGACGGTCATAGTCCGCCTGTTCCTGCGGAGCTGCTTCTTCCTCATCAATAAATGAAACCTGTTCCTTCTTTCCCTTTTTCTTCGGCTGCTGCGATTCTTCCATCTCCTGCTCCAGTTTCTCGCGCTCCATCTGCATCATCAGCGCTGTGTCTTCCTGGTAATCGAGCAGTTCTTTCTTGATATCTTCAAGTTCCTCCTCGAAAATCTCCTCTTCCGTTTGCTCCACCATCTCCACCCTGATCCCTTTTTCTATTTGCCTCATGCGGTAAAGGAAATCCTGCATTTTTTTGTAGGTGCTGGCAGTATATAGCGTAAATTCTTCATGGGCAAGCTGCTCGTTGCGGTTTTGCGGCACGATGGATGCCAGCAGCATGTTGAAGTTTTTATTCCCCCCAAGCAGTTGCAGCGTTTTCCTGTTGAAACTGAGAAAATACCAACTGCTGTCGCCCATGCCTTCCAAATAGATATTGAAAAAATCATTCCCTTTCCGATAACCCATCTCCACATAGCCGCTCACTTTCTTATGAATGCCATTGGCGCCAATGAAGGAAACGCCCACCGGTCCCACAGACCTGTATGTCTGATAATAAGGCTCATACATCAGCTTCACTTCACCCATCACCAGGTTGAATTTGTCAAGATCTTTCGGCTTCTGGAACTGCCCGGTGCGGTGCAGATCCTCTATCACCTTATCGGCTTTTTTTTCGTCAACTGCTTCGGCTAACGCTTTCTCGAATTCTGCTTTCGTGTAATCTATGAGTGGGCGGTCATAGGTAGATGCCGCCAGGTCAGCGGCAAAAAATGCGATAAGATCCTTATGCATCGGGATGCTGAATGCAAGCAAAGTGCTGAAGGTGTATTTGTTGGAATCAAGATCATTGACCGCATAGCCTGTTGTCCTGACGAGCAGGGGCGCGAAATCAAACCCGAAATCAAATTTCCCTTCCGCCCTAACCGTATTTTTCTGTTCATTATAGAGCAGCGCGTTTCCGGTCATCAGGTTGTCGAACACCTTTCTCTCATCTCCGAAAATCCAGGTCTTCGTTTTATCGTCATACTTCATGACACCCTTTGTGTCGAAAATGCGTTTGTCGCTGTTCGATAGCTGAGGCTGCATGATGGATGTGTAAAGCGTGGCGAGAGAGTCGTAAGGAGAGTAATAAATTCCGGTGAACATCCTGCTGCCGGCAGTGTCTTCACCGGCAGGATGATCATAATGGAGGAAAAAGGTATCCGTATTTATTTCGTCAGCGATGGCAAACCAGCTTGTGGGAATGGATTTGTTCTCCAACAGCAATTTGCCGAAACCCTTGAAGTACGGCTTCTCCTTCTCCTGCGTGAGCGACATCGTGCCCCTGAACTCAATCTTGGGATGGAGCATGAATTTTTCGTCAGGTTCCAAAGCGCCATTTGCATATGTGTAATAATGCATCTTTTTTCTGTCTTTCACCTCCTTCACGCCCATGTCGTGGACGATGATGGGATAAGCGGGCAACGTGCCGATCTTGTAGTCATAGATGCCCTCGCCTGCAAATTTATTTTTGCTTTGAATCGTCACCTTTGCATTGTAAACTTTATTATTCTTATTTGTTGTGTCGAAAATCACGACCGCATTGGAAAGCGTGTCGAGCAGGCCACCTGGCATGATGGTAACGCGCTTCTTGCTGGGAACGATGCTCGCGTCAGCCACGCGCACCTCGGGAACGCTGTCAACGTCAATGATGGATGTTGACATGTCGAAGAATGCCCGCTTGCCCAGAAACTTCAGCGAATCCTGGTCGGGACGGATGGACGTGAAGTAAGCGCCTTTGGTGCCCGGAGGCGCCTTGAAGTCGAGGAAGTTGCCGTCCATGTCCCAGAAAAACTCATTGATGGAGGTTCTGTACTGATTGTTGGCAAACTCCGTTGGGATGCCTGCAAGATTCGACTTGAACTCCCCTTCGCGCTTCTCGAAGTCAACGCGCCCCTTCACGTTCGGAGTGTTGAAAGTGACTTTGTCTTCAGCAATGGATTTGATCTGCATGCTCATCGTGTCAGCATCGAGCGACACGGAATGGAAATTGAACCCTTTTGACGCAAGCGAAGCTTCTCTGAAATCGAAGTTGCCATCCCCCTTCAATCCTTTCCTTGTAAAGAGCAGGTTGCCCCGCAGCGTTGCGGAGTCATACATCACGAATGGAGAATCCGTCATGTGGATCAGCATGCTGTCAACATAGGGCAGCCAGTGTATCTCATTGTTAAAGCCTTTGACAGGAGGGAAGGTTACGCCATCGAGCGTGGTTTTCTCCATCTCAAAATGCTGCGCGAGCGCATCCATCGAATCCGGAAAAAAGATAACGCTGTCCGAATCGAACTTGTTGAACAGGTATTGGAATTTCCCCTTCCCGCGCAAGCCCTGGTTGCTAAGGAAGATGGAATCATTGTAGGTCGCTTTCCCCTTGTAGATGGGATAACCTTTTTCCGGTGTGGAACGCCTGAAGCCGAATGACAGGTCGGGCTGCACCTTCAGGTTTTCGCGGAACGAAGGGAAAATATCGGCAGAGAAGAACTCGCCTTTGAAATCGGAAAGATAGGGGTCAAAAGTGTCGAGACTGTCAAACACGAACTTGTCGAGAAGAAAATAAAATTTATCCCTGATATATGTTCCTTTGTGAATGGCGGAGTCGTCATAATAAACGTATGACCGTTCAAGGTTGGTGAAGACGGGATAATTTGCATAATTCTTTTTGCCCGACTTGTTGTCGGGCTTGTCAATATTGAGAAAGCCCGTTAGTCCTTCAATCTTTGAGGTCATGGGCGAAAGGATATCAAAGCCGTATTTGTCCTTCTCGCCCGTGGGAACATTGATCACCGCTGAAGCAAGCTTGGTCAGATCAATGAGAAAGGTGTCATATTCAAACTTAAATCCCGTTCCTTCAAAATTGATGCGCCCTGCTTTCACCTTTCCTGAAAAATCCATATCCTTATTCTTCTGAATACTTAGATTCTGGCTGTCCGGGTAAACGAAAACATTTTGCGAATCGCTGAGCAGCACCTGCTTCACGCCCGTCAGAGCAATGTCGCGGTTATCGAACGAGATCCTCCCATTGAGATTCTCGTTGAATGAATTTATCCTTATCACATCGTAGTCAATCAATCCGCCATTGGCGGCAATATATGTAAACACTTTATCCTTCACGGTGATCAACCCGCGGTCCTCGTCATAGAAAATGAATCCATCCTGCACCATGTTGTATAGCAAGCCCTTGATAGTGTTTTCCGTGTAGTTCGGGTTTATTTTTTTGGCAAGGTCTTCAGCCACAATTTCGCGCGTGTCATTTTTCTTCGAATAAGTATAAATGGATGACACCGGGTTGAAGTCCATCACGCCCTGGAATTTTTCCAACTCGCCCTTGCGGAAGAAGTTGGCCGAAGTGAACGTGGCTGGCGCCTTCCCTGCACCGCTCATCATCTTCACGTTCACAAAAGGCTCGTTAAGCTTCCAGACAATGGCGTCAGTCTTGATTTCGTGCTGATGGTAAGAATCAAAGAAAGGAGTGGCTGCAATGCCCGATTCCCCGCGATACAGATTCACCTCCTTCAGTTTGATTTTATAAACGATATTTAACCCTGGATGATAGATTGAATCTTTTCCCATATATAGCGACACCTCCGCCTTTTCTGCTGAGAGGCTTTCATTCTTCCTCAGCAGTATCTCCTTCGACTTTGCCGTCAGCACCTTCTCCCCCTTGTCATTGGAAAACACAAGCGTTGCTTTGTTGTATTCGTCACCGCTGCCAATCACCTTGCTGCCATGAAGCGAGAAGCCCCCCAGGTATTTCACATTGGGAGCAAGATCTTTGATGGCGAGGTCTTTGCGGAATGATTCGAAGCGCGGATAGCTGATTTCATTTTTCTGCACCACCAACTTGTCCGTGAGCTTTCCTTTTAACGGAAAATCGAAATATATTTTGTCGTAAAAAACGACCGAATCAATGGTGAAATCAACCTGCGATACATCAATGGAGTAGTCGCTTATATCTGCATAAACCTGCGCAGGGTCAAAGCCCGCGCGCGACCAGTCAATGCGCCCTTTTTTCCCAACCCATCTGGTCTTGAGCGGGAAAAATGAACCCGAAGTGCCCTTGATGATGATGGAGTCTTTGAAATTCGTGTGAACGAGGTCAACCGAGGGAAACACCACCTGCGGAACGCTGTCATATTTCAACGTATAGTTATCCGTTTTCACCAGCGTTGTCTTGGCGCTGGAGACATAAATGGCGCCCTGCGTGAACAGCCCTTCCGAGAACTCAAGGTATGCCGTGAAGTCTTTTGCCGATCCCCTGCGCTGCGCCTCCGTTACCTTGTTGAGGATGTCAGACCACTTCTGAAACAGGTTGTCATCTTTTCCTGATTTCACATAAGCATTAACAACTTTAAGGTATAACTCGAAATGCGGATAGCCGAGCATATTCCTTCCAATCATGATATTAGCCGTAGAAGCTATGGCGAGCATCTTGCTTGACAGAACGCCCGATTTGAAGTTTGCCGCAAATTCATCAGCGGTTGCAGCGCAGTCGCTGCGTTTGGTGGCTTGCAGCATGCCGGTCACTTCCTTTACAAACTGGTCGGGTTCAGCGGAAAAAGATTTGGATACTTGCGCCTGCAAAGTGAAGGCCTGGTAAACGAACATTAAACCTGTCAGGAAAGGCAAAGCAGGCTTCACCGCTTGGCAAACTTTAGGCACAACCATCCGTTTTTGGTTTTCTTTTCATTCAATATTAAGCCATTGTTACGAGCGGAATCCACAATAGCGGTTTCGTCATTTTCGAGCAATCCGCTGAAAAGGATAATCCCCCTGCGAATGAGGGCGCAAACTAATAATTCCATGTTTTCAGAGATAATGTTTTTGTTCACATTGGCGAGAATCACATCAAATTTTCCGGCAGGAATTGCGCTGGCGTCCCCCAGCCTTGCTTCAATGTTTTCCGCCTTATTGATTTTGATGTTCTCCCTGATGTTTTCAAAAGCCCACCGGTCAATGTCAATGGCTATAACGCTTTTTGCCTTCATTTTGTGTGCAAGGATGGAGAGCGCTCCCGTGCCGCTGCCGAAATCAAGGATGCGTTTTCCGCGAAAATCCATACCGGGCATCATTTCAATCATCAACTGCGTTGTGGCGTGATGTCCTGTGCCGAATGACATTTTGGGATCAATGAGGATGTCATATTCAAAAGATTCATCCGCCTTGTGGAATGAGGCTCTGATCCTCACTTTATCAGCAATGACTACCGGCTCATAGCTTTTCTCCCAGGCTTCGTTCCAGTTTTTTGGGGGGAGAGTTCTACGGGTGAAAGGGATTTTCGCAAGCGATGGAAACTGACCAAGAAATTGTTTGAATTTTTTTTCCTGAAAACGTTTTGCTTCAATATAAGCCTTCAGCGAGCCGGGCAGCTCTTCAATGCCCTCAAAGCCGTAACCGGCAAGCACGGCAGCAAGGAGTTCCTTCTTTTCAGGATCAGATTCGGGAAATTCAATTTCGGTGTATGACACAGGGTTGTGTTTTCAGCCCGCGCAATTTTAAGCACAAAAGCCCTTTTCGCTATGAACTTCACTGCGCTTGCCTCTGGCGAGTGCATGTAACAACGCCCGGCAAACGAAGTCACCCGCGCCAAAACAAAAAGAAATTCCCAACTTTGCAATCAAGCCTGACACATGACACGGGAAACACTCATTAAGCGCACGCTCGATAATCTCTCCAAACTTCCGCAGGAAAAACTCAGCGAAATAGCTGATTACGTGGAGTTCATTTTCAAAAAATACGAAGATGAAATACTGCAAAAGGGAATTGAAAAGTTAGTCAGCAACTCAAAAACATTCAGCTACCTGAAGGATGATGACGACCTCTACACCGTGAACGACCTGAAGGAAAAGTATAAATGAAGAAGGGCGACATTATTCTATCCCGCCAAACTCCTCACAATCTTCACAAAATCTCCCGCCACCAGCGAGGCGCCTCCCACCAGCCCTCCATCCACATCGGGCTGGCTGAACAGGCTTGCGGCATTATCAGCCTTCACGCTGCCGCCATATAATATGGCAGCGTTGTCAGAGGTTTCATTCCCGAATTTTTGTTTCAGGAGATTGCGGATGAACGAGTGCATTTCCTGCGCCTGTTCGGGAGAGGCGTTCACGCCCGTTCCAATCGCCCAAATCGGCTCATACGCAATCACCACCGGTTTCAATTCACCGGCAGACAAACTCAGGATGCTTTCATTCATCTGCTTTTCAACGTATTCAAAATGTTTGCTCTGCTTGCGGATGTCCAGCGGCTCACCGCAGCAGAAGATGGGGCGCAGCCCATGCGCGAGGATGGCTTTCACCTTTTGCGACACCACTTCATCGGTTTCACCGAAAAGCTGCCTGCGCTCGGAATGTCCGGCAATCACATAATCAATGCCGATGGAAGCGAGCATCGGCACGGAAACCTCTCCCGTATAGGCACCTTCATCTTTCAAATAGCAATTCTGCGCACCTATTTTAATGTAGGCGCAACCCTTCAGCATTTTCACGAGGTCGGCAAGATGAATGTAAGGCGGGCACAGGATGACGGTGTCTTTCGGAGGACTCTTTTCCAGGCTCACCAAAATGTCAGCGGCAAGCTGGATACCATCGGCAAGCAGCTTGTTCATCTTCCAGTTTCCGGCAACGATACGTTTTCTCATGATTGTCTGAACTATGATTGAAATGATAAAATGAAAGGCATGATTTTATTCCGGGTTGCTAATTCTATACTTTTCCGTCAGCTCAAAAATATTTTTCCAGATTTCTTTGTCTTCTTTTGTGAGTTTCAAATTTCTTCTCTGCATCATGCGCTCTGCAGTCTCCATTGCTTTCTCCATGTTGTAAGTGGAAAAACCCTGCGAACCGCCCCATGAAAATGAGGGGATATAATTCCTCGGAAAGCCGGTTCCGAAAATGTTGGCTGAGAAACCCACCACCGCGCCCGTGTTGAACATCGTGTTGATGCCGCATTTGGAATGGTCGCCCATGAACAAGCCGCAAAACTGCAAGCCTGTATCAACGAATGAAGCAGTCGGATAGTGCCACAGCTTCACATTCGCGTAGTTGTTCTTGAGGTTGGAATTATTGGAATCGGCCCCGATGTTGCACCACTCGCCAATCACGGAGTTGCCCAGGAAGCCGTCATGCGCTTTGTTGGTGTATCCGAATATCACGGAGTTATTCACTTCGCCTCCCACTTTGCAGTGAGGGCCGATGGTAGTGGCTCCATAAATTTTGGCGCCCATCTTCAGGGTTGAATGATCGCCAAGCGCGAACGGGCCTCTTATCATGCAGCCTTCCATCACTTCGGCATCTTTACCGATGTATATTGGCCCGGTTACAGAATTAAAAACCGAGCAACTCACTTTCGCGCCTTTTTCGATGAAGATATTTTTCCCGACCGGTTGATTTGTTTTATCCAACGGTTGCGATCTCTTGCCTTTCGTAAGCACCGCAAAATCTCCAACCAATGCTTTTTCATTCAGAGAAAAAATATCCCATACGTTTTTCACCTGCATCACATCTTTTTTATACTGCCGCACCTTACTTCTCCTGATGATCTCATCAGCAGAAAGCACATCCTGGATTTTTCCGGTCAAAGCGGCAATAAGCGTTTCCTCCTTCACCAAACATTCGCCCGCCTTCAGGATGCCGACCTCTTTCAGCAAGGCGTCATCAGGCAGCACGGATGCGTTCACGAGGAGGTTGGCTGATGCCGGTTTCAGAGGGAATTTTTTCGACAGATACTTTTCTGTCATCACGCTTGCCGTGCCGCCAATGGCAGCTTCCCACTTTTCCCGGATGGTTAATATGCCGATCCTGATTTCAGCGATGGGGCGTGAAAATGTGAAGGGAAGCAAGTTCCCGCGAACAACCGGATCGTCAAACAAAACCGTATTCTGCAATTTCACCGGGGTTGAAATTAGTGAATTGAAAATGCACGGCAAACCGGCATCTTTATTTTTTACTTGTTATTTAGTTTTTTCATTACCTTTCGCTCATAATTTCATAACCAAACCAGCCTTTATGAAAACCGTAAAAATCATCCTCGTTGTTCTCGCTGCCATTTTTGCAATATGGCTGATAGCTACGGTATTGTCGCCATCGCATTGCCACCTTGAAAGATCGGTGGAAATCAATGCGCCTGCACCAGTGGTTTTTAACAATTTGAACAGTCCCAAAAAATGGGAGCAGTGGTCATTTTGGAATGAGTTGGAGCCTGATGCGAAGAAAACATACGAAGGACCTGAAGCGGGAGCCGGAAGCAAGTATTCGTGGGAAGGCAAGAAAATTGGAAGGGGCAGCATGGTGATCGTTGAAAGCATCCCCAGCGATTCCATTAAAACCGAACTTGATTTCGGAGGCAGAGGCGCAGCGAAAGCCGGTTTCAAACTCGATCCTGCCGGCAGCGGCACGAAGGTGACATGGGCTTTCGACAGCGATGTTGGTTTCACTCAAAGGGTGTTCATGGCGCTGATGATGGAGAAACTCCTTGGTGAAGCTTATGAGAAAGGGCTGGCAAAACTGAAGGCTGTTTGCGAAAGCAAATCGGCTGCCCCTGCGTCAGCCATTGAAGAAGTGGACATTACTCCTCAATGGGTAATTACAATACGTGACACTACCGATCTGACAAGCATTTCCGCCAAGATCGGAACAGCTTACCAAAGCATCATGGGTTACGTAATGGCAAACGGAATCTCCCCTGCCGGTCAGCCGGTTGCCTTCTGGCATGATTTCAACAGGGATGCAAACAGCGTGATTATGGAACCTGGAATTCCTGTTTCAGATTCGGTGGCGGTGGGCAAGGGAATGGGTTTAATAAGGATTAGCGGGAGAGCGGTAAAAACAACGCATTGGGGCGCTTACGACAAGGTTGAAACCGCCTATAACGCATTGAAAACATATATGGAGCAAAACGGCATCACCTCGAAAGGCGCGCCATGGGAGGTTTACGTCACCGATCCCATGCAGGTGAAAGATACGGCTCAGTGGCAGACGGATATTTATTATCCGATTTGAAATTGGGTGTTGGGTTGATGTTCAAACTGATTCCATCGTTCCATCATATTCTTCCACTAATTTGTTCCAATCATACTTCGCTGCAAATTGCCGCACGTTTTCTTTTCGCGGCAGTTTCACGTCTAATATCAACCGCTGCAGGCGGTTGACGAACTCGCGGTGGTCGTCATCATAAATGAATGCGGGGTGAAGATTTTCCGGTATATGCTCGGGGTAGGCAAGGCGCTTCGGCAGCAATGGAAAAACATCGCAATGCATCGCCTCA
The DNA here is from genome assembly GCA_964502525.1 of uncultured Chitinophagaceae bacterium. Lineage (GTDB taxonomy): Bacteria > Bacteroidota > Bacteroidia > Chitinophagales > CAIOSU01 > DATLYB01. The sequence goes on along the minus strand of CAZCXH010000072.1, from coordinate 1,573 downwards.
ATTACGCTGGCTCCGAAAAAATCCTGATGGGATGTAACCGGTAGAATATCGGCATGGCACAGCCATTTCACGTATTCGCGCTCATTATCCGCATAACCGAAATGCAGAATGTTTGCCTTCAGCCTCTTATGCGCTTCATCAAATATTTTCGGGTATTTGCTGAATTTTTCTCCAAGCACAACCAGATTAAACCCAACTCCTCTTTCTTGCAATTCAAATAACGCGCTGAAAAATTGCTCCGGATTTTTGTCATACTCCCAGCGATGATTCCAGAGCACCACCGCTCTCGGATATTTCGGAATTTCCCGCGGCTTCAATGCATCCAGCCTTTTCAAATCCATGCCAAGCGGCAGCACAGCACTTTTCTTTTTGATAGTTTCAACTGAACCCAATTCATTATTGTCAGGAAAGCTTTTCAAAAACTCCGGCAGTTCTTCTAAAAATGATTGCCGGTGATAAGCCGAATTGAAGAAAACCTTGTCAGCCGCCAGAGCCGATGCGTAGTTGATAAAACTGTAATGGTTGTCGCGCTCAAACTGAACATCTTTATCCATTGGCGACCAGGGATAGGTCAGTTGATTTTCGTGGAAATAAACGGCTGCCGGAACATCGTGAGTGACCTTTCTGGTATAGCTCAGAAACACCGTCAGATCAAGCATATCCGATGCGATGATGACATCCGGATGAAAGTTGCTCTTTAAGAATTTTTCAGCAAGTGAAACCGCACCTCCATGCATCCGCCACTTCCAATGATGACCGCTGAGGGAAAAAATTCCGATCTCGTGCCTGCTGAATCTTGCGTATTCTTCAGCCCACCGCTTGTGCGAGCCGGTGAAGAAAGGCTCCAGCAGGGCGATGCGCATCACTTTTCTTCACCTTCCTTGACGGCAACCGGCTCTATCGCTTCCCCGGGAATCACGAAATAGCCCTTGTCATCAAGGAATTTAAACTCGCTGAGCCGGGAAGATGCCTGCAGGTCAATGTAGAATTTTCCTTTTTGGAACAGCAGCGTGTCAATCTGGAATGATTGATGAGCCGGAATATTGTAAATGCTCAGGCTCATGGTGTCGGTCTTTCCGAAGAAATCCATGTGAACGAGGTACAGCCCGCACAGCGTTGGAAAATATGCCACTGACGGATCCTTATCCGGAAAGAAATTGTAGCCTTTTTCGTTAATGCGGGCTGAGTACTTCTCTTTGTACTTCATCACCGTGTCAATGGGCACGACAGCCTCGCTGTTATCATAGAATTCCTTCTCATCTGCGGTAAAGCCGTACACGATATTTCTTTCTAAATTCTCCTTTAAGGGCTTTTTGCTCTTAAGGTCGAGCAACTGGAATTTAAAGGTGCCCACGCAGGTCTGCGCCTGTAATGAAGCCGCGGTGAAGCAAGCCAGGGTAAAAAGCAATTTTCTCATAATAATTGTTTCGTAACGATTCATCCAATATAATGCCAAGTTAGATAAAGTTTGATTGCACCAATTGAATTTCGCTTCAAAATCATCAGATGAGAGATAGGAGGGTGCATACCAAATTGTCGCATCAGGCGGCTTTTTTTAAAGGGGCATTAATCA
>CAZCXH010000071.1:0-22736 GCA_964502525.1 uncultured Chitinophagaceae bacterium | reverse complement strand
CATTGACACTTGCATCAACGGTGCTTGTGTGTTCAATCCGGTTGTGTGCGATGATACGGATGGGTGTACAACCGATTCATGCGTCAGCGGAAGTTGCGTGTTTAATACCATCTTATGCGATGACAGCGACTTGTGTACGACTGATTCCTGTGTCAATGGCAGTTGCGACTTCACCGTCATTCCCGGTTGCAATGATCCGTGCGACACGCTGATTTGTGATGATGCTGATCCCTGCACCATTGACACTTGCATCAACGGTGCTTGTGTGTTCAATCCGGTTGTGTGCGATGATACGGATGGGTGTACAACCGATTCATGCGTCAGCGGAAGTTGCGTGTTTAATACCATCTTATGCGATGACGGTGATCCGTGCACGACTGATTCCTGCATTGCCGGAACTTGCACTTTCACTTCCATCGTCTGCGATGATGCGAATGCTTGTACGACCGATTCATGCGTCAGCGGCAGTTGCGTGTTTACTGCCATCATTTGTGATGACGGTGATCTGTGTACAATTGATAGTTGCCAAAACGGCTTTTGCATTAACGATACAATACCAGGGTGCACGAATCCTTGTGATACCCTCGTTTGCAACGATGGCGATCTCTGCACCATTGACACTTGCATCAACGGTGCTTGCTATTTCCTGCCAATAAATTGTGATGATTCGGATACGTGTACTTTTGATTCCTGCGAATTTGGTGTTTGCGTCTTTGAACCAGCAATCTGCAATGACGGGAATCCCTGCACAGCGGATGAATGCATTCCAGCAAGCGGTTGTGATTTCATTCCTATCTTTATTGATGTGACAGTTACTCCTTCTCTGGATACTATTGTGAAGGGGGAAAGTGCTTCGTTAACCGGAAATTCAGTTCCGGCCGGATTGACATACAGTTGGACCAATTCGCAGAGTCTTAGTTGCGATGACTGCCTCAACCCGGTCGCAACGCCACAGGTCACAACTTCTTACACGCTCATTGCAACGGATGCAAATGGATGCACGGCATCAGAGGGAACGCTTATCGTGGTGGTTGGCGATTCGGTTGACCCCAATGAGTGCTTTACCTCATTCTACATTCCGAACGCGTTCACCCCCAACAATGACGGCATCAATGACATATTTTTCATCCATGGGAGGGGCATCGAAGAGATGCGCCTGCGGATATTCAACCGGTGGGGAGAACTGGTATTTGAAACGACCAACCAGTCAGAGGGCTGGGACGGCACCTACCACGGTCAATTGCTGAATCCCGATGTATTCGTCTATGAGCTGCGGATAACCTTCTGCGATGGTTCGCGGATTTCCAACTCTGATGAGTTCCGGAAAGGAAGCATTACGCTGATAAGATAAGGAACAGGCTACATCTCCACCCTGAAAGCAAGCACAGGAAGAATTCCGATCGGTTTGATTTCCTTAAGCGATGTTTCATTCTCGCGGTTGGTGGTGTTCTGAATATCCACAGAAAGAAGCCATTTCATCCGCTCCCTCTTGCGGGCGATGCTTACGCGGGTATCCATGCGGAAATAATCCTTAAATTGTTCATCATATTCCGTTTCCCATTTTCGTTCCCCGCCTGCCCACAGCATGCGGGCATTCAGTCCGAATGTCCATGACTTCTTAATCCCGCCAAAAGTAAAATCCTTTCCTGCGCTGAGGCTGGTTATGTAGTTGGCGTTGAAACGCGTGTTCCTCCACAAGCCATCCGCTGCATAATATATTGAATTAAACAAGCTTCCGTTTGCCAGCACATAATAGTTGCGCGAAAACATTTTCTCCAGCGTCAGTTCCGCTCCATAATTCTTCCCCAAGCCGTTGTTCACCAGTTCCATCGTGGTATAGCGTTCCTGGAAGTTCAGCATGGAAAAGTAGCTGTCCTCATCGGTGGAAACGGGAACATTGAAAAGATATTGGTAATATAATTCCGTTTTGATCTTCCAATGCTCATGGGGCTTCGCTTCATGGCCAAAAACAACATGCAACGCCCTTGTCATGCCTAGGTCGCGGTTAGGCTGCTTTGACGTAAACGGCTCCTCAATCATGTAGCAGGCAAATGATTCGAGCCTGCTGTGCAATCCTGCGGCAAGAAACAGCGAGTGTTTCTTATTCAACTGGTAGTTGATTCCACCGCGAGGCTCAACGGCATAGCGATGATTGTATCCAAAGAACAGCACATGAAGTCCTCCAAGCAACGTCCACTTTTCAGAAAAGGAATATTTTGCCTCGCTATATGCCTGCAACATATAGGTTATGTCAGCGCTCTTGTAGGTATCGGAAATTTTTGAAATATCCCATGTGTCGTCAAGATTGAAGCGTATGCCGCTAAGCCGGATGCCGGAAACCAGGCTTGTTCTGGATGAAAGCCGTGAGTGCAATTCAACCACTCCCCTCAGGAACATATTGGACGCGCCCGCGCGGTAAGCGGGCAAGGTGCTGCCCGCATTGTAGTGCTCGTCTTTATCAAGCGTTTCCCTGTTGGCGGAAAATGCAACTGTCGAGCGCAGGTGGTTCTTTGCGTTCAGCGAATAAGAATGGCTGACTCCAACCGATGCCATGTCATAGCTTTTCGACTTCTCATTCTTTTTTCGCGTCTTTTGCTGAATAGCGACCACCTCGCTCATCCCCCCGATGCCGAACACTGAAAAAGCGCCCGCTTTGCGCGTTGGGAAGTTGATCTTGAAATTCAAATCCTGGTAGGCGCTGATGGTATTGCCTATATCCAACCCCATGCGTTCAAAGAGTTTCAGCGTGGAGTAGCGGTAGTTCGCAAGATAGGATGAGTTTTTTTTCTTATTGAAAGGACCTTCCAGCCCTCCTTCAAAGCCCATCATGCCTGCCTGCAGGTAATAATGCGTCCTGTCTGTTTTGCCTTCGCGCATGCTGATGTCAAACACTGCCGACATCGCGTTGCCATATTGAGCCGGAAAAGCCCCCGTGTAAAAATCAGATTTGCCGATAACCTGTCCGCTCATGATGCACACCGCACCCCCGCCATAGCCCTCCTGCGAAAAGTGGTTGGGGTCGGGAACGTCAACGCCTTCTATCCGCCATAGCACTCCTTTTGGCGCGTTGCCCCTCACCACGATGCCGTTGGCGATATCCGACTGCCCCCTCACTCCGGCAAACGACAGCACGAGCCTGCTCGGATCACGCAAACTTGCCGCATACCTTTCCGTTGTTTCGATGGTGAATGATTTGGCGCTTGCGACCGCCATCGGGTTGCGCGGCTCCGCATCATCTTTACTCCCGCTTTTCACCACCACCTCGTCAATTGCCGTAGCTGACGGGGACAGCTTCACCGAAGGGATTACATTCATCGCGCGCGATATTTCCACTTCCGGAAGGGTGAACGTTTCATATCCGATGGATGATACTTTCAATACATATTTTCCGGAAATGACGTTTTCCAATTTGAAAACGCCTAATTCATCCGTAACGCCACCGGAAAAACCCTCACCGCCCTGCAGGACAACGCTTGCTCCGGGCACCGGCTCGCCCGTGGCTTTGTCAATCACCCTGCCGGTGACGGATTGGGATTGCTGCGCATATAACGGGCTTATAGCCAATAAAAAGCTCAGGATAATTATCACATTACAATACTGCCGCATCTCAGGAAAAAATGGCAAGTTATGGGTGGAATCCAAAGATAGAATTTCAAAACATAGGTTTTGGAAGTTTCAGGGAGTTTTTGAAAAAAACGGCTTTTTTTTCAACAAAAAGCCGATCCGCTTTGCGGTGGAAGGATTTGTTTTATCCAGGAGTATACCGAAACAAGTCAGGTTTTCGAACAATTGAACTGTGGAATGTTCGGCATTAACCAAGAGTACGTCTCTTTCCTTCGAAAATTCGACTACTCTTGGTATAACAAGCAGCCCACGCACCGGGCTCAGGCCGCCCTCATCTTTTTCACCTTTGAGGATTTCTTCACCTTTATTCCGTTCTTCACTTTCATCACCAGTCTTTTGGCAATCTTCGTCACTTTGGATTTCCCCCTGGCTTCTTTCGGCTTTGACGCCTGCCTGATAGATTTCGCAGGCTTTCCATCCTCGGTCAAACCCAGCTCCTTTTTGATGATGTTGCTGATTTGTTTTGCGTGGCGCACCACCATGAAATGGGTGCCGCCTTCGATGCGGTAATATTCCCTGACATAGATGTGAGGGAAAATGTTGTCGTTATCCCCGTGGATATGCACGAGGTTGTCCGGCACTGTTTTATTTTCCCAATGGATGGCCTGGTCAACCGCCCACTTGTTGAACTTGATGTCAATCTTCTTGATCATGTCGTTCACCAGTTCTTTCTCGTTTTCATTAAGGTCGCCCAGCGCCCAGCGATGCCAGAAATCAAACTTCACCGCGAGGCTTGCAGGAAACATCCGGTAAAACTTCAGCAGGTAGAGCATACTCATCTTGTAAGGGCGCTCGTAGTGGGTTTTAATGCTCGAAATGAGGAAGATTTTATGCGCCTTCACCAGTTTCGCAAGCTCTATTGAAACGATGCCGCCAAATGAAAGTCCGATGAAAACAGGCTCGGTGTCGGTCCTGATCTGAGGAAGAAGCCGCTTCACGTATTCCTTCAGCTTCTCGCCATTCTTTGGCGTGAGCCACATGATAGGAATCACTTCCCAATCCGGAAGTTCCAGGTTCTTAAACACCGTTTCATCGCATCCTACTCCCGGAAGAAGATAAATTGTCTTTTTCATTCCTGGTATTTTTACCTATGTACTCTAACCTAAACCTGCCAAAAAAAGTTACATCCCTTTAAAGCGGGCGTAACTTAAGACCTTTTAATGAGGTGAATTTATAAAATAATCCACTAAAAACGGCTTCAGACTGACTAAAAGATAATACGACAGGTCTGCATATCTTTGTTCCCGCTGCTTTTTATTTCAGGAATTTTCGCTTGTTCCCAGGCATCAGGCAATTCGTGACGTTTTAAAATTTCTTTACTTAATGCCAAAAACCGGAAAAGAACCAGAAAGCAAACCTTCTGAGGAGTTCACCCCTCCCTCTGCAAACTTCGTGTGGAAACTCACGCAGCCCATGCGCGATTATTTCACCCCGGAATTCATCCGCCTTGACAGGATTGAAGCCGGCAAGCCTGCCCTCTACATCGCCAACCACACGATTTACGGCATCACCGACTGGGCGTTGCTGATGGCTGAAATATATAAGACAAAAAGCATCTTCCTCCGGACGCTTTCCGATAAGATGCACTATTCTGTGCCCGTATGGAAGCAACTGGCAGCATATTTCGGGATGATCATCGGCTCGCGCGAGAACTGCTCGATGCTGATGAAGGAAGGGAAGCATATCATGGTGTTTCCGGGGGGAGGAAGGGAAGTGTTTCGCCACAAAAACGAGAAATATACCCTCCAATGGAAGCAGCGCACCGGCTTCGCGCACATGGCGATCCAGCACGGCTACGACATCGTACCCATCGCGCAGGTGGGCGGTGATGACGCGTATGATGTGATTGCCGATGCCGGTGATATCATGAACTCGTTCCTCGGCAGGTTCATCAAAGCATCGGGCATTTACGCGAAGCTGAAAGATGCCGAATACCTTCCGCCCATCTCCAAAGGCTTGCTGGGAACGGCTTTGCCAAAGCCCGTAAAGCTTTACTTTTCCGTGGGCAACCGGATCACCACCGGGCAATACAAAGGCGACACCTCAGAGAAAAACCTATGGCGGGTGCGCGAAGAAGCCGAATGCGAGTTGACGCGGGAGATCATTGAGTTGCTCGAATACCGGAAGAGTGATGACATCGGATGGATAAGGAAGATGCTGGTGAAGTGGTGATGAATGGTATGTGAAGAGGTGCACGACAAATTTTCACTTCTAATTCTGGAAATCCACCCCTCACTCCCTCCAGAGGCTTGCCTATGCACACATCTTTTAAGAAATACAGAAACCGCAGAGGAACACAGAGAAATACATCACAGAGGTAAAGGAGAATACAAAATCCTCCTCTGCTTTCTCAGCGGTTTTTTTGCGGCAAAATCGGTGTCTGTAATCTCAGTAATCAGCAAATCATCCAAATTCCAAATTACTCCCATTTCCACATCCGCACTTTAATCCTTATCTTTGCCGTCCCTTTTTTTAAAACCCCCGGTTCTTGGACATTCTAAAGCAATATCGCATCCCCTTCACGGGGCTGAAGCAGGGAATGCACCATTTCCGGTTTGAGGCGGGAGAGGATTTTTTCAAGTGCTTCCCCGGCTCAGCGATAGGCAAAAGCAATGTGCAGGTGGACGTGAAGTTTGAAAAAAGGGAAAGTTTTTTCGTTCTTGATTTTTCCATAGGCGGCACGGTGGAGGCGGAGTGCGACCGCTGCGCGGAGCGGTTCAGTCAGGAAGTGCTCGATGAGCACAAGGTATATGTGAAGTTTGACAGCGAGGCGAAGCGGCAGAAGGAAGATGATGACGACATTATCTATATTTCTCCCAACGATATCTATGTGGACGTGAGCCAGTTGATTTACGAGTTGGTGAACCTGAGCATGCCGATGCAGAAAACCTGTCCGCCAAAGGCTGACGGGTCGCCCGGCTGCAACAAGAGGGTGCTGAAGATATTGGAAGGAAAAACAGAAAAAGACAAAGAGCCTGACCCAAGATGGGAGGCTCTTAAAAAGTTTAAGGTTTAAAGTCTAAAGTTTCGGACATTAGCTATCACTTTAGTCATTAAGCATTGAACTTTGGACATTGAACTTTAAACATTAAACTCTTAGAGATATGCCAAATCCCAAACAACGACACTCCAAGCAGAGAACACGCACACGCAGGGCGCATTTCAAATCGGAAATACCGACCGTGAGCATTTGCCCCACCACCGGCACCGCCCATCTGAGGCACAGGGCTTATTATGTGGATGGCAATCTTTATTACAACGGCAGGCTGGTTGTTGAAGCGAAATCTCCCGCTTAAACCGTTTACCCTTTCATTTTAAATGAACCAGATTCACGCGGCAATATCTGCTGTCAGCGGCTATGTGCCGGATGAGGTACTTACCAATGCCGATTTGGAAAAGATGGTGGAGACCAGTGACGAGTGGATCACCGCGCGCACGGGCATCAAAGAAAGGCGCATCCTGAAAGGGCAGGGGCTGGGCGCCTCTTACCTGGCAGAGAAAGCCATTCGCAGCCTGCTCGATAACAGCGGCACCGACCCCGCTGAGGTGGAACTGGTGATAGTCGCCACCGTCACCCCCGACTCACCATTTCCGGCTGTAGCCAATATCGCCAGCGATAAAGCGGGCATCAGGAATGCTTTCAGCTTTGACATCAATGCGGCTTGTTCCGGGTTTCTTTATGCGCTGGCAACGGGAGCGCAGTTCATTCAAAACGGCACTCATAAAAAAGTGATTGTGGCAGGGGCGGATAAGATGTCGTCCATCATCAATTATGAAGACCGCGAAACGTGCGTTATTTTCGGTGATGGCGCGGGTGCGGTGCTGCTGGAACCGTCAGCCAAATATGGCATTATGGATTACATGATGCGTTCAGACGGATCAGGGCAAAAGCACCTGCATATCAAAGCGGGCGGCTCGGTGAAACCGGCATCCCATGAAACCGTTGACGCGAAGGAGCATTTTGTTTACCAGGAAGGGCAGGCAGTATTCAAATTTGCGGTGGTGAACATGGCTGACATTTCCGAACAGGTGATGAAAAGAAATAACCTGAAAGCCGGAGATATTGACTGGCTGGTGCCGCACCAGGCTAACAAGAGGATCATTGAAGCCACCAGGACAAGGCTCGGACTTCCGGAAGAAAAAGTGATGGTGAACATCGGCAAATATGGAAACACGACTGCCGCCACTTTGCCCCTGTGCCTGTGGGATTGGGAAGACAAGCTCAAAAGGGGCGACAAAATGCTGCTGACCGCTGTGGGCGGAGGATATACGTGGGGAGCGATGTATATGACGTGGGCGTATTGATTCGATGATTCGATGATTCGATAATTTGGAAATTATGACATGATATTCTTTTTTCAACTGTAAACCGAAAACCGTAAACTGTAAACTTTCTATATGATTACAACCGCAGATTTCAGAACAGGCCTTTGCATCAGGCACAACAACGACACCTGGCAGATTTTGGATTTTCAGCATGTGAAAATGCAGCAGCGCAGACCGATTGTGAGGACAAGGCTCAAGAATCTTTCCACCGGCAAGGTGCTCGAAGTAACCTTCAGCGCGGGCGACAAGGTGGATGACGTGCGCGTGGAAAGGCGCGTGTTCCAGTTTCTCTACAAGGACGACTCCGGCATCACCCTGATGGATCAAACCACCTACGACCAGATCACCGTTGATCCCAAAATGGTGTCAAGCCCTGATTTGATAAAGGAAGGGCAGGAAGTGGAGGTCCTTTTTGAAGCTGAAAGCGAAAGACCGATTTTGGTTGAATTACCTGCTTTTGTGATTTTAGAGGTAACTTACACCGAACCCGGAGTGAGAGGCGATACTGCCAACAACGTCACCAAGCTTGCAAAGGTGGAAACTGGCGCTGATGTGGCGGTTCCGCTGTTTGTGAACACTGGTGAAAAAATCAAGGTGGATACCCGGACGCATGAATATGTGGAAAGGGTGAAATGATTTGATGATTTGATGATTCGGTAATTCGATGATTTGAAAATTTCCGATCAACTGTAAACTGTAAACCGAAAACTGTAAACTTCCCGTTATGGATTTCAAACAAATTCAGGAACTGATCAAGATCATGGGCAAGTCTGAACTTTCAGTCCTCAAGATCGAGCAGGATAATTTCAAGATCACCATGAAGAAGGGAGTTGAAACCGTCACCGTTCATCAAGCCGTCCCGCAGATTGCGCAGCGACAGGTGGTGGTTGAGTCGGAAGCGGTTCATTCAACGCCTGCTGACGAAACTTCCGCGACAACACCAACTCCGAAAACTGCGAAGGCAGCCGAAGATAAATACATCACCATCAAATCACCGATGGTGGGAACCTTCTACCGCTCGCCCTCGCCTGATAAGGAGCCTTTCGTGAAGGTGGGCGACATCATCCACAAAGGCTCTCACATCTGCATCATTGAAGCAATGAAACTCTTCAATGAAATTGAATCTGAATACGAAGGCAAGGTGGTGAAGGTGCTGGTGGAAGACGCAAAGCCCGTGGAATATGAACAGCCGTTGTTTTTGATTGAGCCGACTTAGTCAATCTATAAAGCACGGTTCGACTCCGATCACCGTGGCAATGCAACTTATGTGCACGAAAAAACTTTGTTTGTCAGCCTGAGCGGAGTCGAAGGCTGAAGTTGAAAGGACGGTAATAATGTTCAAGAAAATATTAATAGCCAACCGCGGTGAAATCGCCTTGCGCATCATCCGCACGTGCCGGGAGATGGGCATCAAAACGGTGGCGGTTTATTCCACTGCCGATAAGGAGAGCCTGCACGTTCGTTTTGCGGACGAAGCCGTTTGCATTGGCGCGCCTCAGAGCGCCAACTCCTACCTGAAGATTCCTACCATCATGGCGGTTGCCGAAATCACCAATGCGGACGCCATCCATCCTGGATATGGCTTTCATGCCGAAAGCGCTGCCTTCGCTGAGATATGTGAAGAATATAAAATCAAGTTCATCGGTCCCAATTCCTCGATGATCAAAAAGATGGGCGACAAGATTTCCGCCAAGCAAACGATGAAAGATGCCGGAGTGCCTGTGATACCCGGTTCGGGCGGGTTGATAACAGGCATCGCCCAGGCTAAGAAGATCGCGAAGAAGATCGGCTATCCCGTTGTAATCAAGGCAACAGCAGGTGGCGGGGGCAAGGGCATCCGCATCGTGCGCGATGAAAAAGATTTTGAAAACGCGTTTCAGATTGCGCAGGCAGAGGCGAAGGCGGCATTCTCCAACGATGGCGTTTACATTGAAAAATTCATTGAAGATCCTCGTCATATCGAAATACAAATCGCGGGCGACCAGTACGGCAGCGTGATACACATGTCCGAGCGCGACTGCTCCATACAGCGCAGGATGCAGAAGCTGGTGGAAGAATGTCCCTCGCCATTCATGGATGAGAAGCTGCGCAAGAAAATGGGGGAAGCCGCCATCAAAGCCGGGAAAGCCATCAACTACGAGAGCCTCGGCACGGTGGAGTTCCTCGTTGACAAATACAAGAACTTCTACTTCATGGAGATGAACACGCGCATACAGGTGGAGCATCCCGTGACGGAAGAAGTGATTGATTACGACTTAGTGAAAGAACAAATAAAAATTGCGGCAGGGGTGAAGATTATCGGCAAATCCTATTTCCCGGAAGTGTGCGCGATGGAGTGCCGCATCAATGCGGAAGATCCGTACAACGGCTTTTCACCCAGCCCCGGGAAAATCACGTCATTTCACACACCGAAAGGTCATGGTGTGCGTGTTGATACGCATGTTTATGCCGGTTACACCGTGCCGCCTTATTATGATTCGCTGCTGGCGAAAGTGATTTGCCGCGCCAAAACCCGCGATGCCGTCATCGCCAAGATGGATCGCGCATTGAGCGAGTTTATCATCGAAGGTGTGAAAACGACCGTTCCGTTTCAAATCGCGCTCATGCGCAATGACGACTTCAAAGCGGGAAACTTCACCACTTCGTTTGTGGAGGGGTTTCAGTTTGGGAAAAAGAATGGAAACGGGAACGGAAGTCATGCCTGAGCGGACGGCTTGAAGTGACTTCAGCGAAACAGGATCTTTCAATCCGAAGAAGATGATTTGGTTGCAACTGTTCCACTCCTCATCGTAAAATTGTATATTTGACCTTATGACCAGCAATCCCGCTTTAGCCGCTGAAATACTAAGCGCCCGCGAAGAGGTAGCTTACTATCTCCGCAAAATCATCGAAGAACTGAAGCCGGAAAAGGTAATACTCTTCGGCTCAAAAGCGAGAGGCGAAGGCGACCAATATTCTGATACTGACCTGGCAGTGGTGGGAGTGAAGGATTTCGACACCACCCGAATTTATGGCGCGGTGGACATTGTGCAACTTGAAACCGCTGGCGCAGCGCTGAAGGAACTGATACAAAATGAAGGCATCGTGCTCTATGAAAAAGGAAACGGCAAGGCTGCTTGATGATTTCAGTCAGGCGGTGAACAACCTCGGAACAGGCCTGGAAAACACGGTTGATGACTTGGATATGGACGGCTCCATCAAAAGGTTTGAGTTGAGCTATGAACTTGCCTGGAAGCTCATCAAAGCATGGCTGGCTGAAACTGGCATCATCTGCAAAAATCCCCGCGACTGTTTCAAAAGTGCAAAAGCCAATGGGCTTCTCGAGGATGAAACAGGCTGGCTCAGCATGATTGAAGACCGCAACCTGCTCGTTCACACCTACACCATGAAACTTTCCCGCCAGGCTTTTAATAAAATAAAAAAATCGCATTATCCGTTGCTAAGGCGCTTGTACAATGCAATAACGGCTAAAACGTGACCGCGGCATCCTATCGCCAGAAAACAACATTGCAAAACACTCAGGATAAGATATAGCTTTGAAATAATGTTTTCATCACCATGCTTTCAGCTTTCCGCAATCGCCAATCTTAACCATTCCACTGCCTTATCCTGCCCTTCAGTATCAAACCACTTCACGTCCTTATCCTTCCTGAACCACGTCAGTTGCCGCTTGGCGTAGTTGCGCGTGTTTTGCCTGATGAGGTTGATGGCTGTTTCCAAATCTGTTTTCCCATCGAGATAGTCAAACAGTTCCTTGTAGCCTACCGTTTGAAGGGCGTTGATATTTTTGAAGGAACGAAGGTTTTCAACTTCCTTCAACAAACCGTGCTGCATCATTTCATCCACACGCAAATTGATTCTTTCATAGAGTTTTTCCCGTTCCGGAGATATTCCGATTTTGACGATATGAAAATCCCTCTTGGTTTTTTCTTTTTTGTGGAATGATGAAAATGGCTTGCCGCTTGCTCGGAATACTTCGAGAGCGCGCATGACTCTTCTTGGATTTTTGACGTCTGCGGATTTGTAATAAACCGGATCTGCTTTCTTCAATTCATCCTGCAGATGTTTCAAGCCATTCACTCTCAATTCGTTCTCAATCTGTTCCCTGATTTCCGGAGCGCCCGTTGGAACCGCATCCATGCCTTCGCAAACCGCTTTCACATACAACCCTGAGCCGCCAACCATCACCGCAACATCATGCTTTTTGAAAATTTGATTCAAACATGCCAAAGCGTCTTTTTCAAATTTTCCGGCTGCATATTCTTCCTTCACTGATTTATTCGCAACGAAATGATGCGCCACTTCGCTTAACTGCATCTCAGAAGGACGCGCCACCCCAATGTTCAACTCCCGGTAAACCTGCCGCGAATCGGCTGAGATGATTTCCGTTCTGAATTTTTTTGCGACTGCAATGGCAAGATCGGTTTTACCGGCTGCGGTGGGACCAACAATAACAATCAGTGTTTTCGGCATCTTTAGGGCAGTTCTAAAAATTCTACTTACTCCCTCTCCTTCTGGAGAGGGAAGGGGTGAGGCGATAAAAAGAGCAATTTTTAGAACTGCCCTTTAGTGTAAAGTCCAATTCTAAAGTTTAAGGTAGTTGCAAGTCCAACTTTCTAACAAACTTTAAACCTTAGACTACTTTCCTTCAGGATGCAAGTCTCCCTCAGACGAATCATAAACATCGCCCGCATGGGAAGAGAAATCATCTGAAAAAATATTGTCAGTGAATTTTTTCGCCTTAGCTGCCGGCAGGATACCTTCCGATCTGACAACGCGGGGGAGTTTTTTCGGATCGGTTTTCGATTCCTTTTCATCAGCCGCCATGATGAAAGTGAACTGCGGAGCATCTTCGCTGAAATAAACGAACCGGCTATTATCTTTAAGCACTTTCTCGATGGAAGTCTTCAGCCCGTTGACAGGCTTCTCAAACCTGCTGTCTTTTCCAAGAGTGATCTCATTGAGCTTCTGCCACTTGTTATTGCTCGTGAAAAAGGAGGCGCCCCTCGTTGCTTTGATGCCAAAGGCTTCGAGAATGGCATCGCTTAAATCCTTGAAGGTGTGTGACGGCTTGATTTCAATTTCCCTGAGAACATTATCAAGCTCATCCACCTGAATTTCAAAACGGATTACTTTCATGTTGTTTGGTTGAAACGCAAAATAAAAGTTTATCGCTGAAAAATTCGAGCGTGAAGGTTAATTGTTCTCCACAGCAGCCAACCCTAATTCCTTCCCTTTTTCGAGCATGAACTGAAAAGCCTCTTCCCGGTTATTTCCAATCACCCCGTCAAGGATCGCGTCTTTGATCGCATCCTTGATAATCCCCACCGGTTTCGATGGCTTCAGGTTGAAATGTTTCATGATTTCCTCTCCGCTGATGGGCGGCTGCCAGTTGCGGATGCGGTCTTTCTCCTCAATATCCTTCAGCTTCTGCTTTACGATGGCGAAGTTGGCGAGGTAGCGTTTCATCTTCTCAGCGTTCTTGGTGGTGATGTCCGCATTGCACAGTTTCATTAGATGGTCAATGTCATCGCCCGCGTCAAAGAGCAGCCTGCGGATGGCCGAGTCGGTGATGTCCTCTTTGTTCAGTCCGATGGGGCGCAGGTGAAGCCGCACCATCTTCTCAACAAACTTCATCCTGTCGTTGAGCGGCAGTTTCAGCCTGCGGAAAATGCGCGACACCATCCGCGCCCCGACCACTTCATGCCCGTGGAATGTCCAGCCGTGGCTTTTGTCGAAACGCTTGGTGGCGGGCTTGCCGATGTCGTGCAAAATGGCTGCCCAGCGCAGCCACAGGTCATCGCTGGTAAAGCACAAGTTGTCGAGCACCTGCAGCGTATGATAAAAATTGTCCTTGTGTCCGCGCCCTTCAATGTGCTGCGCGCCCTGCAAATCCACCATCTCCGGGAAGAAGAAATGCAGCAGCCCCGTGTCGAACAGCAGCTTGAAACCGGCAGACGGATTGCCGGTCATAATAATCTTGTTCAGCTCATCGGAAATGCGCTCCATCGAGATAATTTCAATGCGCTGCGCGTTGCGCTTGATGGAATGAAGCGTGGATGATTCAATCCTGAAATCCAGTTGGTTGGCAAAACGGATGGCGCGCATCATCCTGAGCGGGTCATCCGAGAAGGTGACGTCAGGATCGAGCGGAGTGCGGATGATTTTTTTCTCCAGATCGGAAACTCCTCCAAACGGATCGAGCAGTTCTCCGAAGCAGTCTTTGCTCAGACTGATGGCGAGGGCATTGATGGTGAAATCCCTTCGGTTTTGGTCGTCTTGCAGCGTGCCGTCTTCCACGATGGGTTTGCGCGAATGGCGCTGGTAGGATTCCCTGCGGGCGCCCACAAACTCAACTTCCAATTCGCCCAGTTTGAACATGGCGGTTCCGAAATTTTTGAACACGACAACATTCGGAAAAGGCGAAAATTTGCCGGCTACTTTTTTTGCAAACTCAATGCCGTTGCCGATGCAGACGATGTCAATATCCTTGGTGGGGCGACCAAGCAGCATGTTACGAACATAGCCCCCCACCGCGTAGCTGTCAATGCCGGTTTCTGCCGACACTTCGCCCGCTGCATCAAGCACCACGCGTTCCACGGGGGAGATTTTATTGATAATTTGTCCGATCAATTAAAATTAGTTGCGGCAAATTTAGAGATATTAAAGCCTTTTAGATTCCGCTCATTTTTGAAAAAATGATGAATCCTTTTACTTTAGCATCAAAATACTACCCATGAAAAAAGTCCTCAAACTGCTTTTAACCCTTATTGCTGTCGTTGCCCTGGTAATAGTTGCCGGAGCCGCATACATTAATTTTTCCGGTATTCCTCATTATGAAACGGTAAAACTTGACTATCATGTTACCGTAACCCCTGAGAAAGTGGAGAGGGGGCGCAAACTTGCTTCCATGCTTTGCGTTTTCTGCCACACTAATCACAAAACGAGCTTGCTTACCGGGCAGCGGATGCTGGATGCTCCCGTTCAATTCGGTAAAATATATTCACAAAATATTACTCAGGATAAGACCTATGGTATCGGTACGTGGACCGATGGGGAACTGCTCTACCTGTTGCGCACGGGAATAAAAAGAGACGGTCAGTATGCCCCGCCTTACATGGCAAAACTCGGACACATGTCTGATGAGGACGTGGAATCCATCATCGCGTTCCTGCGTTCCGAACATCCGATGGTGGCGCCTGCTGCCGTTGCCGACACTCCATGCCAGCCTTCTTTCCTCACCAAATTTTTAACCCGGGTGGCTTTTAAACCGTTGCCGTTTCCAACGGAAAAAATCCCCATGCCCGACACCGCCAATGCCGTTGAATGGGGCAAGTATCTTGTGTTCGGTTTCGAATGTTATGCCTGCCACTCTGCCGATTTCAAGACTATGAACTCACTGCAGCCGGAACTCAGTGTGGGTTACATGGGCGGAGGGAATCAACCTTTGGACATGGACGGAAATGTGATGCTGACTTCCAACCTCACACCCGATAAAGAAACCGGCATCGGCAACTGGACAGAAGATCAGTTTGTTAAAGCTCTGAAATATGGTTTGAAGGACGGAGAACCGGCATTGCGCTACCCGATGATGCCATTCAACCAGCTTACTGACAATGAAGCGAAGGCGATTTTCGCCTATCTGAAAACAGTACCTCCTATTAAAAATAAGGTGGCGCGATCAATGCTTAATTGAGATCAGACCGCCACCTGGTAATCCCTCAGCGCCTCATTCAGTGAAGTCTTGGTGTCGGTTGACTTCTTGCGCTTGCCGATAATCAGCGCGCAGGGCACGTTGTATTTTCCCGCAGGAAATTCTTTCGTGTAGCTTCCCGGAATCACCACCGAGCGTTCGGGAATTTCCATTTTGTATTCTTTCGGCTCTTTGCCGCTCACATCAATGATTTTTGTGGATGCGGTGAGCACCACGTTTGCGCCCAGCACCGCTTCGCGCCTCACGCGAACGCCTTCGACTACGATACAGCGCGAGCCGATGAAGCAGTTGTCTTCGATGATTACGGGAGCGGCTTGCGGAGGTTCCAGCACACCGCCAATGCCCACGCCACCGCTCAGGTGCACGTTCCTGCCGATTTGCGCGCACGAGCCGACTGTAGCCCACGTGTCAACCATCGTGTGCTGGTCAACGTAGGCGCCAATGTTTACGAATGACGGCATCATTATCACGCCCCGCGCCACAAACGAACCATAGCGCGCGATGGCATGAGGCACCACGCGAACGCCCAACTCCTTGTAGTTGCCTTTCAATTTTATTTTATCATGAAACTCAAACGGACCGATTTCGGTCACCGTCATTTCCTGAATCGGAAAATAGAGGATCACCGCCTTTTTCACCCATTCGTTCACCTTCCATCCGTCACCGTCAGGCTCGGCAACGCGCAGTTCGCCACGGTCAAGCTTGTCAACCACTTCGCGGATGGCTGCCTGCACGTCTTTAAATGTGAGCAATTTGCGGTCGTCCCATGCGTTTTCAATAGTTGTCTGAATCATGTTGTTGTCTGAACTATGATTTTTATGATTGAATGATTATCATGATTAATTTTCCGGATCACCCGTTTCGTTTTTTTTAACCCTGTAAAAATCACAAAATGAAAGCAATAATGAAAGCGATGCTGTTCACATTTGTAATTGCCGTTGTCATTGCATCGGCAGGCTGCTCGAAGGGCAGGAAAATAAAGGTGCAAACCTGGCACGATGAAAACCAAACCGTGCTGAAGGAAGAATATTACGTGAAGCAGCGCGAGCCTGAGATTCGTGACGGGGGCTACAAGGAGTTTTATCGCTCCGGAAAAGTGTCGGTGGAGAAAAATTACGTGAACGGTGAGTTGGATGGAAAATATGTTTATTATGATGAGGACGGCAATAAAAAAGAAGAAGCGGACTACAAAGCCGGCAAGCTGGATGGAAAGCGCGTGATGTATTTTTCCAACGGGCAAAAGGAGGTAGAAGAAACTTATTCCAAGGGGGAATATGAAGGACCGTATTCCGAATATTTTGAAGGCGGGAAACCGAAACAGCAAGGGCAATATGTCAAAGGGGCGATGGGCGGTGTGTGGAAATTTTATTTTGAAAATGGCGCGGTGAAAGAGGAAGTGGAGTTCAAGGACAACACGGAAAACGGTTCATTCAAAAGCTATTTTGAAGACGGCAAGCCTGAATCGGAGGGCAGCTTCAAAGACGGGCTGCGCAGCGGTGGCTGGAAATACTATGATGAAAACGGGAAGGTGAGGGTGGAGGGCACTTATGAAAATGACTTGCAGAACTCGGTCGAAAAACGATACAACGAAGAAGGCAAACTGACTCAGGAAGTGATTTACAAAAACGGAATGCCGGAGAAAATCACGAATTACTGACCGTTTCCGGCTTCCACTTGATCGTGCAGCCGATGGCTTTCGTTTCCTTTTCACGAACATCATTTCCGGCAAGCACAGAGTCAAGCGCATCCCTCAGATAAGTTTTGCTGACGCTCTGAGGCATTTTGTAATTGGCATTGTCATCAATCAGCCCATGATATGCCAGCCGCCTTTGCTGATTGAAAACATAAACTTCAGGAGTGCGCTCCGCGGCAAAAGTTTTAGCGGTTTGCTGCGACTCGTCAAACAAATATTTTCCATCGAGGTTCAGCAACTTCCCCATCGGAATCATGTTATCAAATGAATCTTCGGGATATTTGGCGGTGTCATTTACGTTGATGGCATAGAATCCCACATTCCGTTTTTCGTAATCTGAAACAAGCCTGTTGATGCGCTCGATGTAAGCCCGCGCATACGGACAATGATTGCAGGTGAAGATGATGACCACCGCGTCTTTATGCGCATAATCTTTTGTGCTGTGCAGTTTGTGGTCGGTGCCGATAAGCGTGAAGACGGGGAGAAGGTCGTTGAGCAGCATGATAATTTTTTTGTGAAAGTTAAGTGCTGCAAGTAAATAATTTCACGCACAAACGCAAAGGCAATCATTTGACTTTCTTTACGACCTTAGCCTTTGCTAAAATCTAATGTCTAACGCTTCGAATCTAACCTCTGACATTTGCATCATCGGTGCCGGTCCTGCCGGCATGGTTGCCGCCATGTTTCTGGCGAAGCAGGGAATCAAACCGCTGGTGGTTGACAAGAGCAGGTTTCCGCGCGACAAAGTTTGCGGTGACGCCCTGAGCGGAAAGGCGGTTGACATTTTGAAAAAATTGGATGAAAGGATTGTCAGTCAGCTTCAGCTTGAACCGGTGCAGGTTGGTTCGTGGGGTGTCACGTTTGTAGCGCCAAATCTGAAACGCATCAGGATTCCGTTCGGAAAGAATGGTCAGGCGACTCCAGGTCATCAGACCATTGCTCCCGGTTTTATTTCGAAGAGGATGGACTTCGATGACTTTTTGGTTCGCTTTGCGAAAGAAAACTATGCAATCAGCGTGCAGGAAGAAACGGAACTCACGGATTTTAAATTTCACGATGGCAGGTGGTTATGCAAAACAGGTGACGGAAAATTTTCGGTGAAAACCAACTTGCTGATTGCGGCTGATGGCGCGCAGTCAGTTTTTGCAAAGCATATTGCGGGTATTCCGGTCGAACATAAAAATTATTGTGCCGGAATACGGGCTTACTATTCCGGAGTGAGAAATATGGATGCCGAAAATTTCATCGAACTGTTTTTTCTGAAGGAGTTGCTTCCGGGCTACTTCTGGATTTTCCCGTTGCCGGATGGAAAAGCCAACGTGGGACTGGGTGTGCGAAGCGATAAAGTGAGTTCAAAGAAAATGAACCTCAAAGAAATGCTTCCGCGCATTATTGAAAAATATCCTGAATTGAAAGAACGGTTCGGAAATGCAATCCTTGAAGGAAGCATCAGGGGATTCGGGCTTCCGCTCGGTTCGGTGAAAAGGAAAATTTCTGGCGAGGGATACATGCTTTGCGGAGATGCCGCTTCACTGATTGATCCGTTCACAGGAGAAGGAATCGGCAATGCCATGCTTAGCGGGATGATGGCAGCACAGCAGGCGGTGCAATGTGCTACTGAAAATAACTTCAGCGCAGATTTTATTTCCGAATACGACAATCGCGTTTACGGCAGGTTGTGGAGGGAACTTTCTCTCAGCAGACGGATGCAGCAACTGATATCCGTTCCGTGGCTGTGTAACCTTGTAGTCGGCAAAGCCGCAGCCAGCCAGTCATTACAGGAGTTGATTTCCTGCATGTTTTCTGATCTTGACATCCGCAAAAAATTGAAACAGCCTTCGTTTTACCTAAATTTGATTGCCAATTAAAATCAAATATCATGAAAACCATTACGTCCATTTTGATTTCATTCATCATCCTGAATTGTTCACAGGCGCAGGATTCCGGTTCCGTTGCTGCAAGCAATGAGGTTATTTTCCGGGGAGAAAAAATCACCGAAGATGGCGCCATCTCCGTTGGCGAACTGGTGGAGATGATGAAGGGCAAGGAAGATCAGAAGCTTCAGTTGAAAGTGGAAGCCAAAATCACCGGGTGCTGTCAGAAGAAAGGCTGCTGGATGCTGGTGGATCTGCAAAACGGGAAAACCATGCGCGTGACGTTCAAGGATTACGGTTTTTTTGTGCCTCTTGAAAGCGCAGGCAAAACGGTAATCATGGAAGGAACAGCGTATTACAAAACAACATCAGTTGAATTATTGCGCCACTATGCGGAAGACGCGGGCAAATCGGAAAAGGAAATAAAAAAAATCAAAGAACCGGAGCACGATCTGACGTTTGAAGCAACCGGGTTGATATTAAAGTAGTCAATCGTCTATAGGCATGCCCAAAGTAAAATCAGGCGAACGCCTCATCATTGACGCGCTTCAAACAAAGGCCTGCACCAAGCAGAGCATTTACCGCATCACTCAGGAAGTTTTCGGACAATTCAGAACCGAGTTGCAGCGGTTGCAAACCAAGCTCTCCGACATGTTTGAAAGGATTGACAAGGGCGTGGAAATATCCTACCGCGAGCTGGGTGATTTTGAAGCCGAGATGAAATTCGGGGGCGACATCCTCTACTTCTCCATGCACACCAACGTATTCACGTTCGACAGCAGCCATGAGATTTTCAAAAACAAGTATGTCATCGAAGACCCGATGCGCGCTTATTTCGGGATGATCACGGTTTACAACTTCCTTGCCGACTCCATCAAATACAACCGCCCGCATGACCTCGGCTACCTTATCGCGCGCATATTCATCAACCGCGACCGTCATTTTTTTATTGACGGGGAGAAGCCGCTCGACTTTTTGTACAATGAATTGGAGAACACGGAGATCAGCGATGGCTATGTAAAAAGCATCGTTGAATCAGCCATTCTCTATGCGCTCGACTTTGAACTTTTCGTGCCGCCATTCAAAGAAGTCAATTTGATGACCGTTCAGGAAAAAATGCTGATGACCGGAAGCGCAGTTTTAAGAACCGGCAAGCGGCTTGGGTTTCAGTTGAGCACCGATTCGAAGCCGAAATGAAAAGGCAATAGGCAATAGGCAATTGGCAATTGGTTTTCCGCTTCTACTTCATCCGAAATAATATAAAAAGTCAAAATGCAATTGGCAAAGGGCAAAATTTGCCTTTTGCCTTTTGATTCCTACTTCATCCTCACAGTCTTGTCCGGCCACTTCACTTCTTCTGCCGCTTCATTGTCGCAGCAATTTGACGGGTCGCACGCGCCATAATTCAAATCGCGCTCATCAAGCCCATCGGGTGAGATTTTCGTTATCCCGCTGCCGGGCCAGCGGCAATTGACATATTTATTCAGCGGTTCTGTAATTTCAGCCGTGTAGCTCCTGCCTTCCTGGTTGACGCCCAATGCAGTTCCGTTTATCCGGTAGCGGTCATCAAACGAGATCACTTCATTGTTTTCTTCAACCAGCTCATATTGATAATTGCAGGCCCACGTAATGGAAAACTCCTCTCCGATTATGCCCTGTTCAGCGGTGATGATCCCACCGATTACCACCATGCGGTAGGTTGGGTTCCCTGATGGATTGATTCCCGTATTTGTCACCGTAACAGCGCCCTCGGTTTTGTAGCCATTGATATACAGGTTCTGTGGTGATGCGGTCATCACCGCGTTTTCGTGGTTCATGGAATCGGTGAGTTCGATTGAAATCCTTCCGTGAATATCCGCCCCAAGCAGGCTGATGCAATTTTCAGCAAAGTCAACCGTGATGGTTTTCGGAAAGCTGCTGCCGCTGGAGGTTATCGTGAAGCAGGTGTCCGCAAGCAGTTCTCCGAATGGAGAAGATGCAAGGATGAGGTGGCTGAGAATATTGTTGAAGCTGGCTTCCGCCAGCGTATGATCTTCTGAGGAGAGCGGCTCCCGGTTATTCTTCCATTTCTTGCAACCGCTTCCTGCAATTAACAGCGATGAAATAAGCAGGAGTGAAAATATCCTCAGCGTCATTCTGATAGTTTGGGCGAATGTAAGCGTTATTCAATTTATCCGCTCGTAAATTATGAACGAGTAAGCGTGGGGATTCCTCTCGTCAGGCAGGTGGTCGTCTTTTGAAACAATCCGCCATTTGTCACCCGCCAGCTCAGGGAAGAAGGTATCCCCTTCGAACCTATGGTGGATTCTGGTAAGGTGAATCCGGTCTGCCAGAGCGAGGCTCTGCCGGTAGATCTCCCCTCCGCCAATGATGAAAATATTTTTTCCGGCATATTCACCCGCTTTCTTCAGCGCTTCCTTCAATGATTCCGCAACGTGGACTCCCTCCGCCTTGAAGCTCTTCCTCCGCGAGATGACGATATTCATCCTGTCAGGCAGCGGCTTGCCGAGCGACTCGAACGTTTTCCTGCCCATCACCACCACGTTGCCTTTCGTTGTTGATTTAAAATATCTGGTATCCGCAGGCATCCGCCACGGCAGTTGGTTGTCCCTGCCAATCACATTGTTCTCGCCTGCGGCAACGATGATGCTGATCATGCTTGGTTTATTGGTTAATCAGTTAATCGGTTAATTGGTAAAATTATGTTCGTTGTCAGTTGTTTTGTAGATAGCTGCAACTCCGTTTACCAATCAACCAATCAACCAATCAACAAATCCACCAATCAACCAATGACCTCCATCACCGTCCTGAACGCCACGAATTTATCTTTGTACCTATCCGCATGTTCCTGCTGAAGGGCGGGGGCAAACTCCTCCCGGTAGGTTTCATACTGGTTCATGCCGTTGCACAGATATTGAATGGCATACGTAACGCCATCCGACTCATCCTGCTCCAGCAGGCGGCTGATCCTGTGTTCGAGGAACATCCCCGAATTCATCACCCGCGGGATATGCTCCGTTTTCATCCAGCGGAGCCACTCCTCGTGCACATCGCGGTCCACCTTCACGGTTACATTGTAAATAATCACGGGGCAAAAATAGCAGACGGATTACGAATGACGAAGTGCGAATCAGGGCAACAGGCATTAAAATGTTGGATAGCTTCATTGCCGTTGGCTTGAGCCAACGGAGATGAAAAGAGCGAGAATGATGGAATTTAGCCCAACCTTGCCAAAAAAAATTTGGCCAAAGCCTGTTCATTTCTCAATTCTTAAACCGGCAATGAAAGGGTTTGATAATCAGACTGATTTAAATGCGTGTTGCCCTGAAGTGCGAATCAGAATGCAATTCGGCTGTATTCAATTCGTCATTTCACAATTCGTAATTAGTCATTAGGACAGTTCTAAAAATTGCTCTTTTTATCGCCTCACCCCTTCCCTCTCCAGAAGGAGCTTGCCTATGCACACATCTTTTAAGAAATACAGAAACCGCAGAGGAACACAGAG
>CAZCXH010000070.1:0-23317 GCA_964502525.1 uncultured Chitinophagaceae bacterium | reverse complement strand
GTCAGTAGTCAGTAGTCAGTAATCAGTAATCAGTAATCAGTAGTCAGTAGTCAGTAGTCAGTAATCAGTATTGCACTAACCTCCGAGTACTGTTCACTGAGCGCCATGGATTTGAGTTTCAGGCTGTATCCATGGCAGTTTTTTCAATCTTTTTCACCAGGTTGCTCAATACTTTTCCGGGTCCCATTTCGGAAAACAAAGAGGCTCCATCATGGATCATATTTAAAATAGACTGAGTCCACAAGACAGGAGCAGTAAGCTGACGGATTAAATTTATTCTGATTTCATCGGGATGCGTGTGCGGAAGGCCATCAACATTTTGATAAACCGGGCAGATGGGCCGGCTGAATTTTGCACGCATGATCGCCTCCTCTAACTTTTTTCTTGCCGGTTCCATGAATGGCGAATGAAAAGCACCGGCTACTTTCAGCGGCACCACCATTCTTGCACCGGCAGTTTTCATTTTTTCGCTGGCGTGATTAACTCCTTCCACAGACCCTGAGATAACCAATTGTCGCGGGCAGTTGTAATTGGCAGGCACTACATCGGTGAATTCCGCGCAGATTCTTTCCACAACAGCATCGTCCAATCCTACAATGGCAGCCATGGTTGAGGGTGTGGCGTCACAGGCTTCCTGCATTGCTTTAGCCCGTTGCTGAACGAGTTTCAGTCCATCTTCAAAACTTAAAGCCCGGCTGGCGACTAATGCTGAAAACTCACCAAGTGAATGTCCGGCAACCATGTCGGGATGAAAGTTATTTCCCTCAAGGTTCACAGCGGCCATTGAATGTAAAAAAACAGCAGGCTGAGTGATTTCCGTTTCCTTTAATTTGTCGTCAGGTCCATTGAACATGATTTCTTCGATGCGAAAGCCAAGAAGCTCGTTAGCCTGCTCGAACAAAGTACGGGCAGCATCATGCTGATCATAAAGTTCTTTAGCCATGCCTGTAAATTGGCTGCCTTGCCCCGGGAAGACGGATGCGCGCATGAGAAACTGCTTTCAGCAAAAATAAGATCATGGGGCTTATATTATATCTTCAGCAGATTGAAAATATATAACCAAAAAAGGGCAGGAATTTCTTCCCACCCT
This sequence comes from uncultured Chitinophagaceae bacterium, assembly GCA_964502525.1. Taxonomy (GTDB): domain Bacteria; phylum Bacteroidota; class Bacteroidia; order Chitinophagales; family CAIOSU01; genus DATLYB01. The sequence continues at coordinate 22,227 of CAZCXH010000070.1, read as the reverse complement.
TTGCGTGTTGCACTAACAACTATCAACTATCCCCGGTCTCCGGCAAGGCAACTTCCAGCGTGAGCATATCGGCTAAGACACATCTCAAAATGGTTGGTCAAGCCAACGCAGGAAGATGGAATCTTGCCAGAAATAAAGCCACAAGAAAGCTCTCACGCTCATGACTCTGCGACATTCGGCAGCGGTGGGGATTGGCGGTTCGTGCTTGAATGCCGATGAAAGGTCGGCATTACTTTTCACCATAAATCACAAGAGCGCTTCCATCAATTATAACGTTGTTGTCAGGATATTTTTGATTGACTGCCTGATACACTTCCCGTTTTATTTTTTCTCTCATTGCATCATCTGCCTTGCTAAGTGCAGCCACAAAAGGCGCAGCCACCTCCGTCAGCAAGTTCCAATAAACATCAGTCGTTCCGGTTTTTAATTTTCCGGCAACTTCCTGCTCAGATGTATTCCTGAAGCCGGCCTTTTCAAACATATCCTGAATTAGTCCGCTCTTGGAACAGCGAAACATTCCGGGAGCTTCCGCTGGCGGTGCAGGCAGTTGCATGTTTTTATTGATAGTGCCGCCAATTGCCGTAATCCAAAAGTTTTTCTCAGGTACGTTCCACACCGCTGTTGCAATTTTCCCTCCCGGTTTAAGTACGCGAAACATTTCTTTGGCTGCTAAAAGCATGTCGGGGAAAAACATAAAACCGAAACGGCAACTTATGGCATCAAATGTATTGTCAGCAAACGGAAGCTCGCAAACATCACATGCTTTCGTTTCAATATTTTTTATTCCCCTTTTCGCTGCATTTTCACGGGCTATTTCAAGCATGCCTTCTGAAAGGTCAGCAAGAACCACTTTCCCGCCATTGAGCATATAAGCTATTGTCAAGCCCGGCTCTCCTGTTCCTCCCGCAATATCTAAAACAACATCTGCGCCTTTGGGATTGATGAGACGAATGATTTCATCGCCCATCGGTTTTAAAAAGTCCATCGTAAGGTCATCCCATTTTTTCCAACCGGGGGAGAACTTATTCCATGTGGCTTTTTGTTGTTCGCGGATTTCTTGAAGCGCTTGTTCCATTTTATTTTGTTTTTAGCTGTGAAATTAAAACTCGATTTAGGGACAGCTAAACCACTCCTCAGTTTTGCAATTCACTTCTTTTGAAACTGCAAAACAAAAAGTTCTGTAATGTGTTGAATGGTGTCCTATGGTCTTCGGTTACACACTCTATTTTTTCAAAGCCGTCCGTTAGCTGTTGTTGCAATTCCTCTTCACAGTATTGGTGAACATCAAGCCCGCTGCATTTTTTCGGACCCTTGTCAGAAAATGTCCCGATTGCTACAAAACCCTTTACTGCTTTTCGCGCAGTAGCGAGATAGGTTTTTATTTCCTCGGGGGTTGTAAGAAAATGAAACGTTGCCCTGTCGTGCCAGCAGTCGTAAGCAATTGGAGGGTGAAACTCAACTACATCACTTACAATCCATTTTACTCTTGCCGCCTTTTCGCCAAGCCGTTGCTTTGCTTTCTCCAATGCTTTCTCCGAAATGTCAAGCACGGTGATGTTTTCAAATCCCTCGCTTAACAAGTAGTCCACCAATTTGCTGTCGCCACCGCCAATGTCAATGATGCTTGCCTTCTTTGGTAGGTTGAAGCTGTGAATGAAATTCAATGACGTTTCCGGAAGCTCCTGTGTCCAGCTTACTTCATTACGCTGCCGGGTGGCATAAACTTTTTCCCAATGTTCTTTTCTTGTTTCCATTATTATTTAAACGGCTGTTCCTTCAAGAGGGAATCCTTCTTTTTCCCATTCAATAAGTCCGCCTGCAAAGCGGCAAATGTTTTTATATCCTAAGGATTCACGCAACTGGTACATCACGATGCTTTTGGTGCAGGTCAGGTCAGTGCAATAAACAATAATGCAATCTCTCTTGTCAAGATTCCTCTCAATGTCTTCCTTCAGCAATAGATTTATAGAATGCGGGATATGCTTTGCCTCAAATTTGTTCGGTTCAAGGGCGTTCAGCAACTTGATGCTTTCTCCTGCATCCAAACGATGCTTCAGTTCTTTTGCCGTAATTTGATTCATCTGTTTATTTTTTTTTCAGCGAGGAGAGAAACACTCTTTACGCCATATTTTTTTGTCGCGCCCTGCGCGGCTTTTGAAATAAAACCATAGGCGGAATTATTTCTGACAAAAACCACTTGCATACCCAGTTTCTCGATGCTGCTCTTGTAAGCGTCTTCCTGCCCTGCGCCACCGATGCACGATGCCCATAGTGTCGAATCACAGGTAATGGTTTCGGGCAATTGATGTTCAGTGACAATATCAGCAATCACCATTCGCCCTTTGGGTTTGAGCACACGCGCCACCTCAGCAAAAACTTTTTCCTTATCAGGACAAAGGTTGATAACGCCATTGCTGATTACGGCATCAAATGAGGCATCGGGGAAGGGAAGTTTTTCCAGGTAGCCTTTCACAAATTTTACGTTGGTGATTTTATTTTCATCCGCAAGCCGTGTTGCTTTTGCCAACTGCTCATCGGTCATGTCAATTCCGGTTACCGTTCCGGTATTCCCTACTTTCAAAGCGGCAATAAACGAATCCATTCCTGAGCCGCTGCCCAGGTCGAGCACCTTTTCACCTTCTTTAAAATTGGCGAAGTCGCGGAAGTAACCCACCCCTGCAAACGATTCAATGGATGCGGCAGGAATCGCATCCAAATCTTTTTTGTCGTATCCAAGTTTTTCAGCAAGGGCCCGCCCCATTTCAAAATGGTATGCGCCTTGAGGATTCAGGGCGACATCGCGGTACATGGCTTTTACCTTTTGCTCAAGGTCTGTCTTGTTGACTTTTTTGCTTAATGTGGTTTCCATTTTGTTTTTATTTAAGGTTGTAGAATAATAAGGTTAGTTTGATTCATGGAAGGGTCATTTGCTTTGACGCCTGAAACACAATATTCTCTTTATCAGATTCACATCATTTAGGCGGCATAGGAATAATCATAGAAACCTGTTTCCGGTAGGCGGTGTACACCTCACCATAGAAAGAAACCAGGTCGCGCTCCTCCAACTGAATGCCGATAAGCATGTAGCATGTTGTAGCGATTGCAAAAACCAGATGCCCAACCGTCATCACCGGGGTTGCCCAAAAAGCAAGCGCAAAGCCGAAGTATATGGGATGCCGAACCAGACGGTAAAATAAAGGCGACTTGAACTCAATATGAGTGTACTCTTTTCCGGTAAAGTACAGGTACACCTGTCTGAGTCCGAACAAATCGAAATGATTAATGAGAAAAGTGCTGATGAGCACGGTGAACCATCCGGCAAAGCCCAAAGCCACCAGCAACTTATGTGCCCACGGGGTTTCGATGCTCCAGATAATGTCCGGCATCGGCTCCCACTTCCAGAAAAGCAACAGCAGCAACAGGCTTGCGATAAGAACATACGTGCTGCGTTCAACGGGCTTAGGCACTATTTTGGCCCACCAATGTTTGAAGCCTTGCCGTGCCATTACGCTATGCTGAATGGCAAATGCTCCAAGAAGCAGCGCATTCACCAGCAAGGCGTGGGCGAATGATGTCGGCTCACCGCTGTCAATACATTTTGGAACAATCAAATTAGTTACAAAGCCGATGGCATAAAGAAATGAACCGAAAAAAATCAGGTAGCATATAACACCGTAAAGAAGAAAAATTGTCTTTTTCATAAAGAAGGGGTTTAGGGTTATAAAATCTTTCGGACATTAATGAAAAGAACGAACGGGAAAGATAGGTTTTTTTTAATTCTTTACAAACCGGCAGGTGTGTCATCTTGTTTTGATGGTTGAAAACACAATATACCCAAGAGAACTTTTCACTTTCATCATGCGCGGCATCATCCAGAGCATCTTTTTCATGTAAGCCCTGCGAGAAAATGTTTTTGCCATCAGCTTATGCGTGCCGCCAATGCCTTCGTCAATCAGAAACCCCGAAGGACTCATCATTACAAATTCTCCGGTAACCGAGTTCTCATTCCTGAACCCGTGCTCCTCATAGAGTTTGACCCAATCTTCTGCGGTGTCAAACTTGATTCCGGGACAAACTTCTCCTTCAAATATCCTTCTTGCTTCTGCCGTTGGCTTTTTTCTCCAAATGAATTCGTGCTCAATCACTCTGCCGTTATTCCTGCATACTCTGCCGATTTCCTGTACGGCTTTCTTGCGGTTCACGAACATCGTAACCGCTTCAACAATCACCACATCAAATTCATTGTCGGCAAAGGGCATTTGCTGAATATCGGATTTTGAGATTTTGATTTTGTTTGAAAGTCCTGAACCGTTAACGTTTCGCTCTGCCTTGTCAAGCATGTTTTGGTCAATGTCGGAAGCCATAACCGTGCAGCCGAATTTTTTCACCATGTCAATGGCGGTTGTACCAACGCCACAACCAATGTCGAGAACGCGATGGCTGTTGTTCAGGTTCGCCATTGCGTAAACTTCTTTTGTTGATTGTGTCCCTCCGGGATGAATCACCTGTTTGCCGAGTTCAGCCATGAACTGATACGGGTCAAGTTTTTCTATCTGGTCATCGGTGAGTTGTTGTTTATTCATTTTCCTTCCGATTAGTAATCTTCCAAAAATTGGTTGCCCCTAACGGGATTTTGGCTAACGGCAGTTGTCCCCCGCAAAGCGGGGCAGGCTGCAGCGGATAGATCACGTTGAGCTTCAGTAAATATAGAAAGAAAATTGATGGTAATACCGGCTGTGAATCCGCCTGCGGTTCTTAACCAATGTTCGTGCAATCTCGTTTGCGGGCAAAAACAATACAGCAAAAAGGTTATTTCTTAAGCAGTTTGAAAGCGTGAGTCCATTGATTGCGAATGAAACCGGGGATGCACCACAGCATGCAAAGCGGTTCGATGGCTCTGGCTGCTTCAGCTTTTCCCATATCTTCCGCTTCCCATCCGAACCTGGTCAGGATCAGGGCAACTTCTTTCTTGGCTGCATCATCATTGCCGCAAATAAACATGGTGGGCTTTATTCCACTGAAATCGGGATTCACCATGAAGGCATTTCCAACGCTGTTAAATGCCTTTACAAATCTTGCCCTGGGATAACTTTTTTGCAGGCGCTCCATCAGCGAATCATCAAGCGATGTGAAAAATTTCAGAACGCCATTCTGAGGAGGCGCTTCATCAATGGGATTTGTCGCATCAATAACTGTTTTTCCGTCAAGATTGGCAATGCCGGCCAGTTTCAGGGTATTTTCTGCAACATTGCCCTTTGCCGCAAGCACAATGATATTTCCGAATTTGGCAGCCCCCTCAAAAGATCCGACTTTGCCCTTGATATTTTTGCCCTTCCAATCATTAAGTTTGGATGCATCACGAGTGCCAATCATCACGTCATAACCGTGTTTTAAAAAGCCGCTCGCAAGCACCTGCCCGACAATGCCTGAACCGAGAATGCCGATAGTTTTGCCCATGCGTTTTGTTTTTGGGCTTAAAATAAAACTATTTTGCGAAATGCTTTATGAGCAAGTTGTTAATTGAACTTCAATATTTCGGGACAATTTCGTGGTACGCTGCCCTGATGAGGCATGATAATATAATCATAGAATTGCATGAGTATTTTGAGAAATCAACCTATCGCAACCGGTGCTATATTGCAAGTCCTGAAGGCAAACTGCGGTTGACAATTCCGCTGATGCATGGCAGGAACCAGCGGACGAAATATTCGGAACTGAGGATTGATTACAACCATGATTGGCAGAAGAACCATTGGAACAGCCTGTGCTCCTGCTATAGGAATTCGCCCTATTTTGAGTTTTATGAAGACAGGTTTCAGCCGTTTTACAGCGGGAAACGGGAGTTTTTGTTTGATTTCAACATGCAGTTATTCATGTTAATGATCGAATTGCTTGAACTGGATATTAATTTGGAATTTACTGATGCTTATGAAAGAAAGCCTGCCGGAGATGTTGATGATTGGAGGTCGTTGGTTTTGCCGAATCAAACCGTTTCCGGAACCTTTAAGGCGGAATACAGGCAGGTGTTTCAGGAGAGAACCGGTTTTCTCGCTGACCTGTGCATTGCTGACTTGTTGTTTAATGAAGGGCCTCATGCCAGGGAGAAACTTTACCCGCTCCCCTCTTAATGAATGTCAATTACGAATATTGACGGTTAGGCTACTTTAGTGGCAACAAACTAAGAGCGGTTCAAAAATTCTACCGCTTACTTCCTCTCCATCTGGAGAGGGATGGGGTGAGGCGATAAAAGAGTAATTTTTTAGAACCGCCCTTATAAGGTTCAACGAAAAAATGCGTAACTGAAGTACGGGTATGAATCAGAAGGTTTAAAGGATTATAGAATGGTAAAAAAATATATTTCACTGTGAAACAAAGTCTCCAAGGGGCGACCTTACAAGATCCCCAGTATATGTATAAGGTCGTGCCTGTGGCACTTTGACACTGAATGTTAACCAATTCTTCCGCTGCCATAAGGTCGTCCCTTTGGGACTTTGACGCCTTTAGGCGCGCATTTTAGCGAAGAAATTAAATTAATATGGCCAGAGGTAATTTCAAAGTGAGCGTGTCAACCGTTTCCGGTGGATCAGCAGCCAATATTCTCAGAATTTTCAGGGGAAATGAAATAGAGCCAAGCTATTACCCGCGCGCTATAACCTCGCTGGCATTCAGCTTGATAGCCGAGCCATTCCGGCTTTGGGAGCACGTGAAGTATGATAGCGCTGTCAAAGGCACGGAGGTAAAGCAACCTGTTTTCATACTCGGTCACTGGCGAAGCGGAACAACCCATCTGCACAACCTGATGTGCCAGGACCCCCGCATCGGCTATGTGACCACTTACCAAGGGGTATTCCCGGAACTTCTTGGCAGCGGATGGTTGTTCAAAACGTTCATGAAGGCAGTGATGCCTGAAAAAAGGGCCTCAGACAACGTTGCCCTTTCTGCGGATTTTCCGCAGGAAGAGGAATTTGCTCTCGGAAATATGAATCCGTATGGCTTTTACAATTTTTGGTTTTTTCCGAAGCGGACGAGGGAATATTATGAAAGGCATGTGGAGTTCAGGGGAATGAATGAAAAGGAAATTTCGAGGTGGAAGTCCGACTACATCAGGCTGATAAAAAAAGCGCTCATTTATACCAAAAGGAGCGCATTTATATCCAAGAATCCGCCAAATACGGCAAGGATCAGGATGCTGCTGGAAATGTTTCCCGATGCCAAATTCATACATATCTACAGGAACCCGGTGACCGTATTTGTTTCAACCAGGAAGCTCATCCAATCCACCATGCCTGCAATTCAATTTCAGGACATCAGCGGAAAGGAAATTGAAAATAATATTTTATGGATATATGATCGTATGATGCGAACCTACCTGCGTGACCGGTCATTGATCCCAAAAGAAAATCTTGTTGAAGTCAGGTTTGAGGATTTTGAAAAAGCCGCCCTTTCTGAACTGGAAAAAATCTATGCGATGCTTCGCATGCCCGGTTTCCAAACTTCCAAAAATGCCTTTGACAGTTATATTCAATCGCAAAAAAGCTATGCAAAAAATAAGTACGGAATGCCTGAAGAAACGGTAAAAAAAATATTGAAGCAGTGGAAGTTTGCCATGGATGAATGGAATTATAGCATCCCTGATAACGTTGAAATCATTGATGAAATTCCCGCCCTTTCCTGATGTTCCGAATCTTAAAAATAATGGAAATATACCTCTCTATGGGTTAAATTGAGCCATGTTTATGACTCAGTTAGTTCGGAATCTGGTTTCATCCCTTGAGCGCAACAGAAGGCTGAATATTCTTCTGGTCATCGGGTATTTGATTTTTATTTTTGTAATGCATGACGCCATGGTCGGGTTATCGCTCCGGATAACCAATTCCCTAACCCTGCCCCGGTATGACCTGATCATTGCAGCCATCATGATGGCAGCCGTGTCGTTAATTATTTTCCTGTTTATAAAAAACCTGCGGTCCATCAGCCATGCTGCGGATATCAAGATATTCTTCATGACAATGTTGATAGGATTGACGGTGATTCACACCCAGATGAATTTTGTAATGAATATTGAAGTTATCCATATGCTTCAATTCGGGATAATCGCATTGCTGATATTTCCATTAACCCGAAGTTTTGGCGCAACGCTTTATTATACCGTGATGCTGGGATTGCTAGATGAGTTGTTCCAATACGCTGTTCTATACCCGGATAAAAATGATTATTTGGATTTTAATGATGTGGTACTCGACCAATTGGGCGCAGGAATGATGCTGGTGTATCTGTACAGTTGCGGCATCGGCAGCCACCACAGCGGGCGGAAATGGTACAAGTCGCCTGTTCTGATTTCAGCGGGTGTTATGGTTGTTTCGGTTGCTCTTTTGCTTCATTTCTCATTGATCTCCGTTTACTATTCCGCGGGATCCGTTAATCCCCTGCTGATTCTCAGCGAGGCGCCAGGACCAGAGGAGTTTTGGAGACAAGCTCCAAATTTGAACAAGGTTTTTCACGTTATGAGTCCGCTGGAAGGAGTAATCATAATAGCTGTCATTTGCGGATTATTCTACCTTCTTGATTACCTCGAAAAAAAAATTGCAGCAGCCGTTAACAGCCCTGATTTCAAATCAGAACATGCTTTGCGCATTGCAACGGATGGTGATGAACCGCGGGCTAAATCCGCTTCGGCTTCGAGGGCGCTTCGGCTTGTCCGGTGACATGCAGTTTTTTGTGCGCTGCCTGTCCCTCATATATGTAATCTGCCATAGCCAATGCCGCTTCCCTTCCATCTAAAGCAGCATTCACCACGAGGTCGGCTCCCCTCACGGCATCTCCTCCGGCAAATACTCCCTCGCGGGTGGTCTGCATTTTTTCGTCAGTAATAATTCCTCCCAGACGATTAGTGCGGATGCCGTTCTCGTTCAGGAATTTAAGCTGTTCGATATTGAAGCCAAGCGCAAGAATTATAATGTCAGCGTCAATCTCATGTTCGGAGCCGGACAGGTCTTCAAAGGAGGCGCGACCCGGTTGACCGTTTTGAACCTGCGCAGTTTTCAAAAAATTCATCCCCATGATGCCGCCCCTAACGTTCGTCACAAAATTTTTCGGGGCAGTGTTAAAAATGAATTCCACGCCTTCCTCCTTTGCCGCCTTCACTTCCTTGCGGCTTCCGGGCATGTTTTCTTCATCGCGCCTGTAGATGCACTTCACGCTGTTGGCGCCCTCGCGCACGGAGGTGCGCACGCAATCCATTGCCGTGTCGCCTCCGCCAATCACAATCACGTCCTTATCCGCAACATCATATTTGGCGTCATGCCTTTTGCCAAGCAGCTTCTTTTGAATGTTGGTGAGGAATGGCACCGCCATATAAATGTTGTGCGTATTATAGTTTTCGTAGGAAAGCAGTTTGCCTTCGGTGGCGCCAAAGCCGAGAAATACGGCATCATGGGTGTTGCAGATTTCATCAAATGAAATGTCCTTGCCCGCTTCCGTATTCAACCGCAATTCCATTCCCGCGTCAAGCAGCATCTGCACTCTGCGTTTCACCGTTTCCTTTTCCAGTTTGAACCCAGGGATGCCGTAGATGAGCAAGCCTCCCGGCTCATCTGCCCGGTCGAATACGACAGGCTTGATGCCAGCGCGCAGCAGGAAGGTGGCACAGGATAAGCCCGCTGGACCGGAGCCGATGATGGCCGCTTTTTTGCCCGATAGCTTTCCGGCAAAAGTTGGCTTCAGTCCGTTGCGGAACCCCGTTTCATTGATGAAAATTTCAATAGCTCCAATCGTCACCGCGCCATGACCGTCATTCAGCGTGCAGGCTCCTTCGCACAGGCGGTCATGCGGACAAATGCGCCCGAGTATTTCAGGATAGGGAGAAGTTTCATTTGATATCTGAAAAGCCAGCTTCAGGTCTTTGTTGGCAATATATTTTAACCATTGCGGAATATCATTATTCAACGGACATCCTGTTGCAGCGCAATACGGAATGCCGCACTGTATGCACCTGCTTGCCTGCGCCTCCCCGATCTCAGTTTCATAAACTTCATAAATCTCCCTGAAGTTCTGGACGCGCTCCTGCGAAAGCTTCACTTCCGGATCAATGCGTTCTATTTTGGTGTATTCGTGCATGTTTAGTTAGTCCAGGTCGTCCGTCCACAGACGACAGTTTAAGTAGTTTAATTCCTGAGATAATTCTTTACTGATTCCTGCAACACTGCTTTGCAATTTTCCCAACTCATCCCGTTGAACATATCAGGCATCGGCTGCTTTTCAATATCAGAATAACTTACCAGAAATCGGGCAGCAACTGCAGGATCATTTTCAGGATGTCTTTCCAAATAAAATTTCATCAGTTGTTCCAACGAATTTAACCGGAGCAACGCGGCAATGTCAACATAATCCTTTTTCTCTCCCCTGCGTGTAATTGCAAAAAGCTTCATGGCGGCAATCTCCTCTATATGTAAAAATCTTAGGCCATTTTCCGTTACCGCATTTCTGATAAAGGGACGATTCCATGTCAGGAAATCAACTTTAATACCGTTCAGCCTGCAAAAAATGCCATGTTCACCTCTCTGAATGTCTTTTGCATTTGCAAAAGCGGATTCAACTCTGGCAGACAAGGCTTCTTTGTCAAATCTCTCTGCCGAAATGAAATCAGCGTCAAGCGACTTTCTATGCCCTATCTGCAATGCCAGCGCAGTGCCACCGCCTAAACGGAATTTCTGAAAAAATGCATCTCCCGTGATTTTTATTACCTGTTGCAGCAGTGATTCTGAAACGGTGTTGTAATGAATCATCGCAACTCTTCATTTTGAATCCCGAGAGCGGCAGCAGCAAGCGCTATCGCTTTTTCGTCAATTCCCCTGCTGTTTTTAAAAGCATGTTTTATCTGGCTTTCAGAATAAAAACGCAACACCTGTTTAATGTCATTTAATAATCCATACTGAAAAACCCTGGTGATAACAAAATCAGCATGATCCTGCTCGTGTATGTTTTCAAGGGGAGTATCCCAAAATGCCGCTTTGCTAAGAGGTAATTGCATCTGAATTTCTTCTGATAAAGTTAGTTTCCTTCAAACGGATTCAGCGGTGACTTCATATCCTTCGGAGTCACCAGCCAGAAAAATCTCAACTCACCCAAAAAATTGTTGAGCACCGCTTTTGCACGCGGGCTTTGTGTCCGGTTATGGTAACTCCGCAAAATCCGCTTGAGGTAATTCCTCGCTTCTTCGCCATCATCGGTATCAATTCTATCCAGCTTCACCAATTCCATGTTCACCTTGTCAAAAAAGGTCATGTTCTTGTCATAGACGAATGCCGCTCCTCCTGTCATGCCTGCACCAAAGTTGATTCCGGTTTCTCCCAGCACCACCACCGTTCCGCCCGTCATGTACTCGCAGGGGTGATCACCGGTGCCTTCCACTACAGCGAGCGCGCCTGAGTTGCGCACTGCAAATCTTTCGCCTGCGGTTCCCGCAATGAAAAGCTTCCCTCCCGTTGCTCCATACAGGCAGGTGTTCCCCGCAATGCTTTTCACCTTCTGCAAATTATCCGGCACAATCACGATGCGCCCGCCATGCATTCCTTTGCCGACATAGTCATTCGCGTTTCCGGTAAGATGAATAAACAATCCCGGGGCAAGAAACGCACCGAGCGATTGTCCGGCATTGCCTTTAAGGTTAATCGTGATGCTGTCTTTCGGCAAACCGTTGTTGCCGAATTTCTCCGCAATCACACCGCTGATGTAAGCGCCAAATGTGCGGTGCGTATTGTTGATTTTTTGATTGACGATAATTGTTCCGGAAGGGTCTGCGATAATACGCTGCACTTCTTCCAGAATCTTTTTTTCCAGCGGATTTCTTTCGGGATGCTTTCGCTTCACGGCTTTTTTGTCATCAACCGCAGGGCTGCCGAGCACAAACGAGAAATCGAATTTTCTCGCCTTTTCATTGTCCACCACGCGCAGCAGGTCGGTGCGCCCGATGATGCCGTTGAGCGAGCGGTAACCAATCTTCGACAGAATCTCCCGCGCTTCCTGTGCCACATTTTGCAGATAGCTGATTACCGACTGCACGTTTCCCGAGTAATGCTCGCGTAATTTTTCATCCTGCGTAGCTATTCCAACGCTGCATTTATTCAAATGGCAAATACGCAGAATTTTACAGCCCACCGTGTTGAGCAGCACTGTTCCGAATCCATACGAATCTGCTCCGAGAATTGCGGCTTTCACGACATCCATTCCGGTTTTCAAGCCTCCATCTGTTTGCAATTCCACCGCATCGCGCAGGTGATTGAGTTTCAGCGCCTGGTGCGCTTCCGACAAGCCAAGCTCCCACGGATTACCCGCAAACTTGATGGACGAAAGCTGTGCTGCGCCCGTGCCGCCATCATATCCCGAAATCACAATTTTATCTGCAAATGCTTTCGCCACACCGACAGCAATCGTTCCCACGCCCGCAGTGCTTACGAGTTTTACGCTCACTTTCGCATTCGGATTAATTTGCTTCAGATCATAAATCAACTGAGCCAAATCTTCAATGGAATAAATATCGTGGTGCGGTGGCGGAGAAATGAGCGCGATGCCGGGAATGGTGTGGCGCAGCGAAGCAATCAGCGGAGAAACTTTGGGACCGGGCAACTGCCCGCCTTCACCGGGCTTTGCGCCTTGCGCGAGCTTGATTTGCAATTCATCCGCGTTGCGCAAATATTCTGGCGTAACGCCAAATCTTCCGGATGCAACCTGCTTGATGCGGCTGTTTTTTATCGTGCCATAACGCTTCCGGTCTTCACCGCCTTCACCGCTGTTTGACATGCCGCCTATGCGGTTCATCGCTTCGGCAATCGCTTCGTGCGCTTCAGGAGAAATCGAACCGAGACTCATCGCAGCGGAGTTGAAGCGGCACGTGATTTTTTCAACCGGCTCCACTTCGCTGAGAGGTGCAGGTTTGCGGTCGGACTCCAGCGTGAGAAAATCGCGCACCATCTGTAAACCCCGGTTGTTGATGCGCCTGCTTACAATTTGATAATCCTCTTTGCGTTTTGTTCCCGCAAATTTCCTGATGGAGATGGAAACATCGGGAGAATAATCGTGATACTCCCCTTTCGCCATGAATTTATAAAAGCTGCCAACTTCCAGCGCATATTGCTTCTGCAAATGCTTCTTGCCAAACGCGCTTTCATGATAGGCGCGTATCCTGTGCTCAATATCCTCATAGGTAAGTCCGGGCAGGAATCCAACGGCTGATTCAAAACACTCGCCTGTAATTTCCGTGCTCAAACCGATGATGTCAAACATGCTGCTGTGCTGGTAGCTGTCCACCGCGCAAATCCCGATTTTCGACATGATCTTCAGTAAGCCCGCATTCAGCGCTTTGTTGATGTTCTTCAGCGCCTGCTTCTTGCGTTTGCTTATTGCGCCATTCAACTGTGCCGCTTTGCGGTCAACGAACTGCAGAGCTGTCGCATAAAGCAAATACGGATATACCGCGGCCGCACCGAAAGCAATCATTACCGCGCAGGAATGTGCATCAAACACTTCTCCGGAGATGACGATGAAAGAAGCCTGGCTGCGGATTTTTTTCTTCAGCAAAAATGAGTTCAGGTAACCCATCACCATGGGCATCGGTATGAGAGAATTTTCTTCCGAGAGATTTCTGTCATCAAGAATCACCAGACGGACGCCCTCATCCGTGATGGCTTGCGCAATCCGGTCTCCCAGATTATGAAGCGACTTTCTTAAATCGCTGTTAAATGTCGTATGAAATATTTTGTGCTTATAGTTCTTGTTCTTTTCACCGAAAGAAAGAATCACATCCAGCTTCTCTTTGGAAAGAACGGGGCTGTTGAGCTTTATGCCCGCAGCGTTTTCGGGAAGTTCCTTTAAAATATTTCCGCGGGCGCCAATCGTAACGCTGGTGGACATAATCAGCTTTTCGCGCAGCGGGTCTATGGGCGGATTGGTGACTTGCGCGAATTTCTGGCGGAAGAAATCGGTGAAGTTGCGCTGGATGCTGCTGAAGCATGCCATCGGGGTATCATCGCCCATCGAGCCGGTCTCTTCTTTTCCTTCATTCCCCATCGGCTGAATGACGGATTCAACAACCTCATTCGTGTAGTTGTGATAGCGCTGCAACTCAACCAGATTTTTATAGACATAATCAGAATGCTCCACATAATTCTCCTCGACATGTTCTATAATATGCGCCTGATGTCCGTTCAGCCATTTCTCATAAGGCTGCGACTCTTTCAAAAAATTGCGCACTTCGTCATTCTTCAGAATTTTCCCGTGGCGCATATCCACCGCAATGATTTCACCGCTATTCAGTTTCCCTTGTTCTTCAATCATCTCTTCGGGAATATCCAGTACGCCCAATTCGCTCGCAATTAAAATGCTCCCGTCTTTTGTGATGATATACTTAGCGGGACGCAGTCCGTTCCTGTCCATCACGCAGGCGATGTAGCGCCCATCCGTGAAATTCACGGCAGCCGGACCATCCCACGCTTCGCTGTTGGTGGAAGCATATTCATAAAACGCGCGGATGGCGGAATCAACCTTGGGCAGATTTTGCCATGGGGGAGGAAACATGGAGCGAACCGCTTTGAAAAAATCTTTGCCGTTTTCAATGAGGTATTCAAACACATTATCCACGCTGCCGCTGTCGCTCGTGCCGGGTTGAAGTATCGGAATGATTTTTCGCAATTCCTCTTTCGTGAAAACAGGACTATCAGCATCTTCGGTGTAAACGCGTGCATTGTAGCGGTTCGCTTCGATGGAGTTGATTTCGCCATTATGCGCAAGCGTGCGAAAAGGCTGCGCCAGCGCCCACTTGGGAAGCGTGTTCGTGGAGAAGCGCTGGTGAATCATCGCAAATCCGGTCGTAAACAGCGGATGATTCAGATCATCATAAAATTCCGCAAGCTTGTCGGACATGATGAGCCCTTTGTAAATAATCACCTTGTCGGAAAATGAAGCGATGTAGAAACTGTTTTCAGCGCCAATGGTGTTTTCAATTTGCCTGCGTGTTAAATACAGAAAGGATGAAAACCGGGTGTGCGTCATCAGCGATGCCGGAACAACAAATGCTTGCGTGATTTCGGGCATTGTAATAAAAGCCTGGATGCCCAAAACTTTTGTGTTCACCGGAACCGGGCGGTAAAACAGCACTTTCAGATCATTGGCTTCGCAGATGTCGCTGAAAATCTGCTTTTGATTTTCATTGGTAAAGAAAATCATGGCAACTGCAAACTTCGAGTTCAGTTCATGCCCGTTTGCTTTCGCGATATCCCGCATGAATGCATCCGGCATGGAAAACAGGAATCCGCTGCCATCAGCGCTTTTACCGTCCGCAGCAACAGCTCCGCGGTGTGTCATCCGGCTCAGGGCGGTTATTGCATCGTCCGTGATTTTCCGCGAAGGCTCATTGCGGATATTCGCAATCAGCCCGATGCCGCAGCTATCTTTATCTAAACAGAGCAGTTCTTGCATTTTTTAAAAAATCACCATAAAATCTGGGGAAAGCCAGCGGGTGAAATTCAAGAGATGAATATACAAAATTAGGGGTTGCATCTGATTGCAGGATGCGGAAGAATTTTTGGATGCAGGACAAATTGCATCTTTGAATCTGTCACCCTCCAACCTCCCTCCCGATAGAATCGGGATGCTTCGCTATCAAGGGAGGCTGCTACCGCGCGAGGCATCCCCCTTTGAGGGGGACGAAAGGGGTGAGTGCAATTTGTCCTATACCCTTCCAGATTCTTAATTCTCGATTTAATTTATTAATCCTCAATCCTCATATTCCAGCAGCTCTTCCGCCATCTCGCGGTCGTTGGAGAGGCGCGGCACCTTGTTTTGCCCGCCCAGCCTGCCTTTTGTTTTCATATAATCAATAAATGCATTTTTTCGGAGCGCCCTTATTTTAAGCGGCTGCAGTACTTTGCCCTTTATCAGGTCATCATAATAGATATTCTGTTCGCGCATCATCCTGTCGAGCCTGCCGGAAAAATTCAGGAGGCTGGCGGGAGGCTGTTCAAACTCAATGAGCCATTCGTGGCAAGGCAGGCTGCCGTTGCCCGCATTCACAACAGGAGACACGGTAAACTCTGTAACCACGGCACCATCACCATGCAACGCCTGTTCCATGGCTTTCTCCACCTCCTCGGTTATCACATGCTCGCCAAAAGCCGAGATGAAGTGGCTGATCCTGCCTGTGACTGCAATGCGGTAGGGCGCAGTGGAGAGAAACTTCACCGTGTCGCCCAGCACATATCCCCACAAGCCAGCGTTGCTGTTGATGATGATGGCGTAGTTCACACCCGGCTGCACATCGCGCAGGGCGATGCGCTGCGGATTGTCGCTGAAAATATCACCGGCTTTCACAAATTCAAAAAAGATTCCTGAATCAACGTTGAGCAGCAGCCCCTGCCATACGCTGGTATCCTGGAAGGCAATGAATCCTTCCGAGGCCGGGTAGGTCTCCAGCGTTTGTATCCTGCGCCCGGTGGTTTGCTCCAGCCTTGTGCGGTAAGGCTCGAAGTTCACCCCTCCGTGCACCAGCACATCAAGGTTGGGAAACAACTTCCCAACGGGCTTGCCGGTCTTCTTCACCAGCCGGTCGAAATACATCTGCATCCAGGGCGGAATGCCGCTGACGAGCGTCATGTTTTTGGTGAAAGTCTCCTCCACGATGCGGTCGAGCTTCTGCTCCCAGTCTTCCATGCAGTTGGTTTTCCATGAAGGCAACTGGTTGGCTTTCAGATAAAATGGAATCTGATGGTTAACTATCCCTGAAAGGCGCCCTGTGTTGATGCCGCCCGTTTTTTCCAGCGCAGGGCTGCCGGAGAGGAATATCATATTGCCGTCCATCAGGCTCCATTTTTCGGTTTCAACCATGTAAAGAAGCAAGGCGGCTTGTGCGGAATAGAAATGGTTTTTCACCGAATCCCTCGTTATCGGGATGAATTTCACTCCCGATGTGGTGCCCGATGTTTTGGCGAAATACGAAGGGATGCCGGGCCACAGCACGTTCTTCTCCCCCTGCATGATGCGGTTGATGTAAGGCGAAAACTGCTCGTAATTTCTCAGCGGCACCTGCTCTTTGAAATCATTATAGCTGCTGATACCTGAAAAACGGTGCTCCTTGCCGAAAGCGGTGTTGGTGGCGATTTCAACGATGCTCCGCAGCGCGCGGTCCTGTGCCTCGAAAGGTTTTTCAGAGAATAGCTTCACCTTCCCCGCCACATAGCGGGCATACGGGCGGATGAGAAGCGACTTCATGGACATGGGTCAAAGATAGATGGCAGCGGAGGCTTTTTGGATGGGGTTATGAACTATTGGAAGTGGGTTGCGTCATTCAGAGTAATCACCCAGTTTAAAGAATGGGAAAAAATCAGGTAATGACATTATCAACAAGTTCAGCCATTTTCCCCTTGCAGCCTTCGACTGAGTTTACTCTGAGCGAAGCCAAAGGACTCAGGCTGACAACACGGTTTATTAACCAACCAGCATGGCAAAAAAAAACCTCTCCGGATAATGCCAGAGAGGCTTTTTTTATTTTCCGGGAATCGCTGCTTACATGTTGGAGCAGACCTTCACGAATTCATTGATGCATTTGTCATCCACGCTGTACCAGATGGTTTTACCATCACGCTTGGTGGTGACGAAGCGCCCGTTTCTCAAAATCGCAAGGTGCTGGGAAGCAACCGACTGCTCGATGCGCAGCTTCACATAAATGTCGGTGACATTGATGCGGTTTTTGTTGCCCTTGATAACCGACAGTATTGACTGCCGCAGCGGATGGTTCAGCGCCCTCACCCGCAGTTTTGCATTCCTTAGAACTTCATTTTGGTCTTTGTTAAGATAAGCCATTGTTATTTCATTTTAATTGGTGAAAGAATGGGGCGAATATAGAATGGAAATTTTGTATTACAAAATGAAATCGAAATTTTTTTTTGAATTTCCTCGGACACATCGGTACAAATTTGAAAACCTGTTTACCAACGATAAAATTGAACAACCAAATTCCGGATATTCATGATTCCTCCCGCGCTAAGGATTATTTTTGCACGATTTTTTAAACGAGTTTGGTGCAGGAAAGCTATTACATAGGGGAGAAGAAAGAGGGGAAAAAGCTTTATGACTTCCAGCATGAAGCCATCGAGCAGATATTTGAACGCCTGAGAAAATACCCGGGACGGTACAGTTTGCTATACCAGCTTCCCACCGGTGGAGGCAAGACTGTTATTTTTTCAAAAATCGCCAAACGGTATATTGAAGAAACAGGAAAGAAAGTTTTGATATTGACTCACCGCATAGAATTGTGCGGGCAGACTTCCAGCATGCTTGATGAATTCGGTGTGCATAATAAGGTAATCAACAGCAAGGTGAAGGAACTTCCCGATCAAAGGGAATATACCTGCTTTGTTGCCATGGTGGAAACGCTGAACAACCGGCTGAAGGAAGATATGATAGAGATTGACAACCTGGGTATGGTGATTGTGGATGAGGCGCATTACAACTCATTCAGAAAATTGTTCAGGTATTTCGAGCAGTGCATCCTGCTGGGCGTCACCGCTACGCCACTCAGCTCCAATATCAACTTGCCCATGAAGGACAATTACAAGGAACTCATTGTTGGCAATTCCATATCAGCGCTCATCGAAAAAGCCTTCCTGGCGCGCGCTGCCACATACAGCTATGACGTGATGCTCAGCTCATTGAAAATCGGCATCAATGGCGATTACACCGTGAAGTCATCCGAGATGCTTTATAATAATTTCTCCATGCAGGACAAGTTGCTGCACGCCTATGAGGAAAAATGCAAGGGGAAAAAGACGCTGATATTTAATAATGGAATCAACACTTCCCGGCATGTGCTGAAGCTGTTTGCCGATGCGGGCTACGAGATCAGGCACATTGACCACACCAGCAGCGAGCAGGAGCGCAAGGAAGTTCTTCACTGGCTGAAAGTGACGCCCGATGCGATTGTGACGTCAGTGAGCATTCTTACAACCGGATTTGATGAGCCTACGGTTGAAGCAATCATCCTGAACCGCGCTACGCGCTCCCTTACGCTGTATCATCAAATGATTGGGCGAGGTTCCCGCGTTCTTCCGCATAAAAAAGATTTTACGGTAATTGACCTCGGAAACAACGCGCTGCGATTCGGGCTTTGGGATTCTCACGTTGATTGGCAGGATATTTTCCAAAACCCTGACATGTATTATGAGCGCCTTGTCAGCGATGAGCAAATGGAGCGTCAATTCAAATATGTGATGCCACCGGAAACAAGAGAGAAATTCAGCAAGTCAAAATGTGTCGAGTTCAATGTGAAGGAAGAATATGAGCGCGTGAAAAAAGAAGGGTTGAGGCCGGGAATCACCATTGAACGATCCATTGAGCAGCACGCTGCCATTTGCGCTGAAAACAGCGATAGCCTTTCGGATGCCAGGAGGCTTGTTAAAATTCTTGATGAGGATATTCAATTCAGAGTGAAAGATTATTCCTATTGCATCTGCAAAAGCTCACCCAACTATTTGACATGGCTTCATGAAGATTACAAGCGAAAGCTGCATGCAAACCTGTTTAAAAAATTTCAGCGTCAGGAGGCATCAATTTAGCGGCAGCGTGTTCACCGCTGCCTT
Source organism: uncultured Chitinophagaceae bacterium (assembly GCA_964502525.1). Lineage (GTDB taxonomy): Bacteria > Bacteroidota > Bacteroidia > Chitinophagales > CAIOSU01 > DATLYB01. The sequence goes on along the minus strand of CAZCXH010000070.1, from coordinate 2,602 downwards.
CAAGCTGGATTTTTTTCATATAAGGACAGTTCTGAAAATTCTACCGCTTGCTCCCTCTCCGAAAGGAGAGGGAAAGGGTGAGGCGATGAAACTCTGAAAGCTCTGTAAGGGCGACCTTTTGGTAGAAAATATTCTCAGTTGATAATCACAGATTTCCGTCCGTTTAAATCATATTTATCATCGTCATATGCGTTCTATTCATAATTTTAAACAATCTCTTAGGAAATAAAGCGCCATTTATCACTTTACATTTTTTTCAATCCTCATGTCGGGAATGAACCAGATAATTGCAACCAGCGCGTAAAGCCCCATGCTTATCAAAGGCGTGATAATTGAAACAGCAATGGCTGTAACGTAAACCCCCAGCGATATTTTCCCTTTAAAGTCTTTGCCGTAAGCGGTTGCCAGGACGGAATTTTTTCCATGGTGCCTGATTAAAGCTGTGGAAAGGAGATGCCACGAAAAGGCTGCCATCAATAGCACCGTGCCATACAAAGCCACCGGCAGCGATGCAAAATGGTTTTCACCCATCCAGCCCGTGACAAAAGGAATAAGCGACAGCCAGAAAAGCAGGTGCATGTTTGCCCAAAGGATGCCGCCATTAACGCGCTCCACAGCATGCATGAGGTGATGATGATTATTCCAATAAATGCCCACATAAACAAAGCTGAGAACATAGCTCATGAAAACCGGCAGCAAAGGTTTCAGTGTTGCAAGGTGAGTTCCGTGAGGAATTTTCATTTCCAAAACCATGATGGTGATGATGATGGCAATTACTCCATCGCTGAAAGCCTCCATTCGTCCTTTTTTCATAACATTCTTAGTGCAAAAATAGCGGGGCTTTAAGGCCATATGACCCTCACCCCTTCGCTGCTCTAAAATATAAAGTTGAACTTCAATCAACGCGCATCGCCCCTGCTTTTTTGCAACAATGCGGTAGTTATTTTACTCTGGCATTTTCAATTAGTTTTCTGGCGTTTTCACCTTCGATTTGCCAAGTCAGGCATCTTACGCTTCCACCCATTGGACAAACTCCCTCTGCATTAATGGTAATCACGTTTTTTGTAGTGTTCTGCTTTATCAGGTCAATGGCATTTTGGTTGTGCGGCATAGTAAAAACCGGCACATAAATATTTTTATAAGTTACTGCTGCATTTACGTTTACGCCACAGGCTGATTCAAAACCGGGCCAACCGTTGTTTGCAAACGTCACTGGAACTTCAATAATTGCCGTTCCGGGAAAAGATGTTTGCAATTCGGCAAGCACAGCAGTTCTAAATGCAGAGTCACTCGAATAGTCGTTTACAAGCAAGGCGTTGTCGTCAAGCCACATCGCCATTCCGTCCGCATGCGCCAAAACAGGTTCATCCGGTTCAATAATGGCAACTTGTGATGCATTCAAAAGCGTTTGCAGCAGTGACTTCGCCTCTGCCTTCGAAAGGTTATTATCGGTCATGAATCGCGTGGTTGTAATTATTTTTCCATTGTAATTGTCAACAATGTTGCCACCGTCTAATAAATAGCCGGAGGTGTTAAATACAATGCCATTGGCTGCAGCGAATGAGTTAAAACTGCTCTGCACTTCCTGGCTTTCTGCTTGTGTCATGGAAGCCCAGGAATATTTAAACTGAACCGGATTTTTAGGATTTATGGTCGTAAAATCCCTCATCCATATATCATACACATCGGCTGTGAGCAAGATGTCTTCAGGCAGCTTCTTTTCATAATAATGTTTTGCATCCGCATCTACTATTAATATGATATTATCATTGCCCATTATTGCATTTGCGAAATTGATTTGAAAGTCAACAATTGCATGAAAGGCTCTTGCGTAATAAGGGTCATACACTGAGGGGGCAGACATTACCAGCAGCATCCTGTCTGGCAAAATTTCGTTTGTCCATCTATCAGGATCGTCTTCATGGCAAGCCGTTAGCTGAGAAACAATTATCATGGTTGCTAAAACTATCCGTCTCATTGTGTGAATTTATCTCTGCCAATAAGCTGCTACTCGCACGGTTATAATTATGGACAACTGAATCGCAAGGTAGCTAAAATCCAGACTTCCATTGGCGGGAGTAGTTTCCCACCGGCTTCAGTCTCGGAGAAACCGGCTCCATGCTGATGTAAGGCAGGCGTTGCATTTCATTAACTTCAATGCTGATAAACTCAAACTCCTCCACCACTTTTCCGGTGATGAGGTAACAGCCCGGACCGCGAAATGGAAAGTGTTTTGCCACCGGTGGAAAATGAACGGTGTCCAGCCAGTGACCATCTAAATCGAGAAAGACACCGAATTGCATTTTTTCGCCCTTTGAAGTGGGCGTATTTTTTATGTGAATCAAATAGCCGGTGATGGAAACGGTTTTGCCGATGTGGTTGATAAGTTCATCTGATTTGAGATGAACGCTGGGAGGTTCTTTCAATAATAAGAACGGTGAGCAAAGAGGAAATCCGAGCAGCTCTATTTCGTCAAAAGTGTCTTCATGCTCATGATGATAGAGTGGGGGCAGCTTGAATTCTTTTGTGCCAACGTCAAACAGTTCACGCTTGGGGTGAGTGCGTTTTGTATTGCCAAGAAGGAAATGCGCATCCCACAGCA